>JAQBUI010000003.1 GCA_027624035.1 Pseudomonadota bacterium
AGGCGGCTCATGTCCCCGAGATATAGCGCCGCGTGGGACCATGTGGACTGCGTGAGGTACTTGACGGCGACGGAGAACCGCTGGTTGCCTTCCACCAGCAGAATGTCTCCGGGCTGCAGGATGTCTTCCAGATGGGCCGGAGAACTGACTGCGAACGGCTCGTATTTCTTGACTCGTCGGGTCAGATAATCGATCAGCCATTGGCTCACCCGGCTCTTCAGCCAACCCCACATTGACGCTCTCCTGGCAGTCGTGTCACCGGCCTGTGGCATGTCGGATACTTTCCTGATTGACTTGATTGATCGTTTGCCACGTCGGGGCTCTTGGTTGGTTGAGTGATGGTCAGCTATCTCGTGATGCTTCAGGGTTGTCGCGTGGCGCCATTCGCAGGCTTTGCGAAAAGCGCAAACGGGATCGCAAACGGCCCGGCGAGCAGGGCTGCAGCGATCCAGAATTTCAAATCCAGTCCGCGTTTCCTTGCGATGACGTGACAGGCTACGACACTGCAGGCCGTCACCAGGACAATGAAATAGATCAGCCTTGCCTCCCGCTCCGGCAACCAGGCCGGGTCAACTGTGTCACTAGGACGTCTGATTCTATAATGATGTGCGCCTCGAATGAACGGTGTGTTGCTTTGCGCCGTGCGCCCGGGCGGTCCTGCGGGTCGGTACAGATCCTGAAACAGTTTCTGAGCGGACCGGCAGGACCTTGCGATGCCCTGACGAGAAGGCTACGATCGTAGCCCCATTACCGAGAGAGCGATCACCATGTCAGATTACGAAACCATTCTCTATGAGGTCACAGGCAACCGGGCGACCATTACGCTCAACCGTCCTGATAGTCTGAACGGCATCGTGAATCAACTGATGCGGGAACTCTACGACTGTCTGAATCGGGTCGCCATGGATCAGGACGTTCGAGTCGTGTTGTTCACCGGCGCTGGCAAGGGGTTCTGCCCCGGCGTGGATCTGAAAGCGGCCACCAGTGGGAACAAACAGGAACCGAATCGAAAGGAATACTTCCACATCACGACGCTGCTCCACGAAATGCCCAAGGTGACCGTCGCGGGCATCAATGGTGCCTGTGCGGGTGCGGGGTTTGGCTGGGCCTGCGCCTGTGATCTGCGCTATGCCACCGCGCGGGCAACATTTAATTCAGCATTTCTGGGGGTTGCGATCTCTGGCGACATGGGCGGCCCCTGGTTGTTGCCCCGGATCGTGGGTGCTGCCCGTGCCCGTGAACTGTTCTTTATGTCACAGAAGTTTGGTGCTGACGTCGCAGAGGAGATCGGCCTCGTGAACAAGACCTTTCCCGACGAGACCTTCAGGGACGACGTGGACGCGATTGTCAATCGTCTGGCGAAGTCCGCGCCACTCGCGATCGGCGAGATGAAGAAGAACTTCATCAATGCGGAGAACATGCCCCTGCGGGACTACATTGAAATCGAAACCGAGCGCCACAGCCGAACCGGGGCCAGTGCAGATACCCAGGAGGCTTTCCGCGCGTTTGTTGAGAAGCGGGATCCCGTGTTCCAGGGGCGTTAAGGGTTCCGGTCAGGCAGCTCGCTCAAATACCGCGGCGATCCCCTGGCCGCCGCCGATACACATGGTTTCCAGTGCGTAGCGGCCCTCTCGACGTTGCAGTTCGTTGAGCAGGGTCGCCATGATGCGACCTCCGGTCGCGCCGATAGGATGTCCGAGTGAGATCCCTGAGCCGTTGACGTTCAGCTTGTCATCGTCATTCCAGCCCCAGCCCTTGATCACAGCAAGGACCTGGCAGGCAAAGGCCTCGTTCAGTTCCACGAGGTCCATGTCGTTCCAGGAAAGGCCGGTGCGGGCAAACAGTTTGGCGACCGCAGGCACCGGGCCGATTCCCATGGTCGCGGGGTGACACCCGGCTGCGGCCCAGGATACGAACCAGGCGCTGGGTTCCAGGTTCAGTTCCTCCAGTAAATCTTCTGCAACCACGAGGCATGCTGCGGCAGCATCGTTCTGTTGGGAAGCGTTGCCGGCGGTGACGGTGCCGCCCGCCGTGATCGGTTTCAGCTTTCCAAGAGAATCCATCGACGTATCACCCCTGACGCCCTCGTCCCGGTCGAATACCAGAGGGTCACCCTTTCTTTGGGGAACGCTGATGGGGACCAGTTCATTGTCGAAGTTGCCGCTCTCCCAGGCGGCCTGGGCCCGCTGCTGGGAGCGCATGGCGTAGGCATCTGCCTGCTCCCGGGTGATCTGGTACTCACGGGCGAGGTTCTCGGCGGTCTCAATCATTCCCGAGATCTGTCCAAACCGCGCTTCAGGTTGAGAGCGAACACGGCCCCGTTCCAGACGGTCGTGGAGTGTCACAGACCCGCTCCGGGCACCACCACGCATACTGGTGGTGTAGTACTCAACGTTGCTCATGGATTCTGCGCCCCCGGCGATCACCACATCGGCGGCACCGGTCTGAATCATCATGGCGGCATTGGCCACGGCCTGCAGGCCACTGCCACAGCGGCGGTCCACCTGAGTGCCCGACACGGTAAGCGGAAGATCCGCCGCAAGGGCAGACCATCGTCCAATACAGGGGGCTTCACCGCTGGGGTAGCCCTGAGCGAAGCAGACCTCTTCGATGCGTTCCGGGTCGATGCCGGTACGGTCAAGCAATGCACGGATGGCCAGTGCACCCAGGTCCTCGGCGTTGAACGGCTGCAACGACCCCAGATATTTGCCGACCGGTGTGCGGAGCGGCGAAACGATGGCGGCTCTTCTCATGTCAGCTTCCTCATGGCAGATCCTTCATGTCTGAAACGGCGAATAATAGCATCGTATTCGATAAGATGATGATTTGAGTCCACTCGAGCCATTTGATGAAGAGCAAAATCTGCCTGTTGCTGGCTACCCTCATACTGGTCAATGCCTCCGCGGCTGGACGGTCCCCGGAGGATCGTGTCGTCAGGGTGCTCAAACGAACGCCGCTGATTGATGGACACAATGATCTGCCCTATCAATATCGCAGACGGGTGGCCAATCACGTCGACCAGCTTGACCTTGAGGGTAATCTTAAGCTGCTGGACCCGCCGACCCACACGGATATCCCGCGCCTTCGTGAGGGCATGGTGGGTGGACAATTCTGGTCCGTGTACGTACCGATTCGCAGCTATGGGGGCACACCGGAAGACGTGGCGCTGGTGGCCGAGCAGATCGATCTGGTCTACCGGATGGTGGATCGTTACCCGGAAACATTTGAAATCGCCTATACCGCGGACGATGTCCGTCGAATTCATCGGCGCGGGCGAATCGCGTCCATGATTGGTATGGAAGGCGGTCACGCCATCAATAATTCCCTGGCCGTGTTGCGGCAAATGTTTCGTCTGGGCGCGCGCTATATGACGTTGACCCATGGCAAGAGTCTGCGCTGGGCGGACTCTGCAACCGGTGAAGCACGGCATGGCGGGCTGACGCCGTTCGGTGAGGAGGTGGTTCGTGAGATGAACCGGCTTGGGATGATGGTGGATCTGTCTCATGTGTCGCCGCAGACCATGACGGATGCCCTGGCGGTCAGTGAGGCACCGATCATCTTTTCTCATTCCAGTGCCTTCGGCGTCGTACCCCATGACCGTAACGTACCAGACGATGTGCTGCGGAGCGTCGCGGACAATGGTGGCGTGGTGATGGTGACGTTCTATCCCACGTATGTCTCGGAACAGCGGCGCCTGCATTTCGTTCGGGCCGGGGAACTGACAGCGCAGTGGAATCAGGAAATGGGGGAGGAACAGGTAGCGGCCCGAATGGCCGAATGGTGGCAGGCCAATCCTGCTCCCAGCCCGACCCTTTCCCAGGTGGCCGACCATATAGACCACATCCGGGCGACGGCAGGTGTGTCGCACATTGGATTGGGTGGTGATTACGATGGGATGCCACCGGGCCCGGTCGGGCTGGAAGACGTATCGACCTATCCGGCGCTGCTCGTGGAATTGCTGCGACGGGGGTATTCAGACAGGGAAATCGGGATGATCGCCGGCGGCAATGTGTTGCGGGTGATGGAGGCGGTCGAAGCCGTGGCCCGGAAACTGCAGCGCGAACGCCTGCCGTCCGACGCCCTGATTGATGAACTCGATGGCCCGGTCGGCCCGGAGCCCGGCCAGGGCGGCTGAAGGGTCGAAGGCGGATGGATCTGCGCACCCGGGTGTTGTTCGTTACGCTGGTGCTGGCTGGCGCGTCGGTGTATCTGGTGCAGGGACTGGCCTGGTTCGGCGGAACGTCACTCGGGTCTGACTACACCTATTTTCTGCCCAAACTCCTGTATGGCTATTACTGGTTCCACGAGAACGGGCCATGGATATTGCCGTGGTTTGCGCCGGTGTGGTGTGGTGGAGTTCCGTACTTTGCCAGCCCCCAGGTCATGTACTACTCGCTGCCCCAACTGCTGACCCTGCTCGTGAACCCCCAGACCAGCGTGATGCTGACGTATCTCGTGTACGGTTTTGGCGGTGGCATCTCGATGTACTGGCTGCTGCGTCGGGGGTTTGGTGTCGGCAGCTGGCTGGCACTGCTGGGTGGGCTGCTGTTGCTGTTCAATGAGTTCTATCTGGCACGTATGCTGGTTGGCCATCTCACCTACCACATGGTCCCGCTGATCCCGCTGATTGCACTGCTGGCCATCCTCGCGATCGATGCTGACAAGGGACGTCGCCTCTGGCTCACCCTGGCGAACGCGTTGCTGATTGCGGCGTTCGTCCAGGGAGGCGCCGCCAATTTCGTCATTCCGGCGATGTTGTCGGTAGGGGCAATCATCCTGTTGCATTCGATTCGACGCCCGGAGAACACGCTGACTCTGGTTTTGAACATTGGCCTCGCGGGGACGGTGGCCATAGCGCTGTCAGCCTCCAAGATTGTGGCTTCCTGGTCCTTCATGCGCTGGTTCCCACGCCCGGAACTGGACCTCGGGCTGTTCGACAGCCTGACCGAATCGGTGTTTGCGAGTTTTACGATGTTGTTCATGAATCCCTGGATTGCACTGGCCGAGCGTCCTGGCACCCACTACCTGATTCAGGGTCATGAACTGAGGTTCGGAATCTCGCTGGTGGCTCTGTTTTTGCTGTTGATCGGGTCCATTGCCCTGCCGTCGATCCTGCGTCGATGGCGATTTTCCCAGGGGCTGATGGCGATGGCTGTACTGCTGATAATGAGCCTGCCAGTGGTGCTCAGCGTGCGCCTGCCGGAGTGGCATGACGTGCTTAAATCCCTGCCCTATCTCAAGGACACCAGCCTTGCGCTGCGCTGGCTGGCGGTCGATATTCCGGTACTGATTGTAATCGCGACGACCCTGGCCGGACGGGTCTTGAACGGCAGGTGGGCGCTGGCATCAAGTGTATTGGGAGCGATGCTTCTGGTTGTTTCACACCTTGCCTTTGACCGGCCGTCTGACAGCTATTATTCAACGGTCGAGCTGAATGCGGCCTGGCAGCATGTCAACGATGGAGGCGCGGCTCCCGGGGTGTCCACAGTCGGCGAACGACCGTCTACTCGCAGTCTGATCGGACTGGATGACGCATTGATCCGGGGTGAGACACCACTTTACTGCTATGAACCGATTTTCGGCTATCGCCTCGAAAAGTACCCCAGAGGTCCGCTGCAACCCGGTAGTGTATTGCAGGCCACTGAGGGTGTCCTCAACATCAAGAAGGCTGCTTGTTATGTCTTTCCAGAGCAAAATGCGTGTGCACCCGGGGACCACTACCGGCAGGAGGAACTGGAGCAGGCGCGACGGTTTATCAGCCATCAGCCGGTATCGTTCGCCATGTCGGGTCTACAGCAGGCGGCCAACGTGCTGAGTCTCATTACCCTGATCCTGCTGCTCGTTTTGGTGATGCTGGTTCCGGCGCGATATCTGATGGGGCGTTGGTGATAACGGGTCCGACGAGTAAACCTCAGCCGAAGGCGGTATATTGACGTCATTTGGAAAAGGGACAGCAGTGATGATTCAAAGACGTACTCTGGTGGCGTTCGTACTGGGGTCGGGTTTGCTGGTGGGCCATTCACTGGCCGGCGCCCATGAGGTCGATGGAGACGGCCCGCTCGAAAAACGATGGCTCGCGGGAGATCACCATGTACACAGTATATTCAGCGTCGGCTGGGACCGGGAGAAGACTCCACCCGCGCCCATTTTAGGCGGCGACGCGATCTACCCCAGGGCGATGAACGCCCTGATGGGAAGGTACCATGGGCTTTCGTGGATGGTCGGGACAGATCATGGCGGACCAAATCACGCCAGGATCAACCTGGAGCTGTCCTATCCCAAGCTCATCGAATCCCGGCAGGTGGTCCCCGATATCGTTCAATTCTATGGCATGGAACTGAATACGCCCGGTGGAGACCACAGCAGCCTGATCCTTCCCCACACCCATGACGAGGCGGATGTCCTGCACGACCTGGAGTCCCGCTTCGACAAGAATGAGGCGTTTCCGGTGGACCCGGCGCGAGACGACGAGGCGCGAATGGTTGAGGCACTTGGGGTAATGCGAGCGTTGCCCGCAAAGCCGGTGGTCATTGCCAACCACCCATCACGATCGGCGAAGGCCTACGGTGACTACGGGCTGTATCATCCGGCTGAGTTTCGTGCCTGGAACGACGCGGCACCGGAGGTCGCGGTCGGCATGGCAGCGGCGCCCGGTCATCAGGCCATCACGCTCAATCGCTACATTTCGGACGATAAAATGAAGGTGCGGGGCGGATACGGCAGGCATTCAACCCTGGGCGGGTTTGATCAGATGACTGCCCGGGTGGGCGGCTTTTGGGACTCCATGCTGGGAGAAGGCAGGCGCTGGTGGGTGACTGCCAATTCTGATTCCCATCGTCACTATACGGACGGCGGCATCGACTTCTGGCCCGGTGAATATTCCAAGACCTATGTGTTTGCGGAAAAAAGCTATGAATCCATTCTGGAGGCGCTACGGGGTGGCCACATCTTTGTCACCACGGGTGATCTTGTCAGCGAATTGTATCTGGAGGTCAGCGAAGGGGGCAGCGACGGCCGCAAAGCCGGAATTGGCGATGAGATCGAGGTGCAACGTGATGCCGTTGTGACGGTAACGATTCGGGTTCGGGACCCCGGCTCGCTCAATGCGGGGGGCCAGAATCCGGTGGTCAAGAGGGTGGATCTGATTGCAGGCGACATCCGGGGGCGGGTAGCGGACCCTGCCACCAATAGTAACGAGTCGGCTCGTGTGCTCACACGGTTTGCTGCGGCCGACTGGACACGGGATGGAGAGTTGCTCACCATGAAGACGACGCTTGCCGTCAACGGCGATCTGTATCTGAGAGTGCGGGGCACCAATACAGATCAGCTTGAGCCAGAACCGGACCCGCCGGCCGAAGACCCGTGGTCGGACCTGTGGTTCTACTCCAACCCGGTATTTGTCAGTGTGCCGTGAGAGGGCAAAGCCCACCCGCGGCACACCGAACCTGGCAGCAGATCATCAGAGCTGTTCTGTCACCTTCTTCATCGCGGCCCCAAGTTCTGACAACTGCTGACGCAGGATGAAGCGGTCCCAGCCGAGGCAGAAGTGGCGGACGCCGAGGTCGATATACCGCTTGGCCTGCTCAACGCTACCGATCTCGATGCGCGGGGCAATGCCGTATTCCAATGATTTTTTGATCACCTTTTCTTCGAAGGGGCGGATCTCCTTGGTCTGCATGAGCGTCGGTTCGCCCCGTGAGAATCCGAAATCAGCCGGCCCCCACTGGGTCATGTCGACGCCCTTCTCCCTGGCCCGCTCCAGGATGGCATCAATGTTTTCCACCGCGATGTCCTTCTCGAACATGATGCAGAAGACCACTGATTCCAGGTCCTTCAGGTAAGCCGTGGTGTCGTAGCTGTTCAGCGCCGGCCGGCGCAGTTTGACGCCCACGTGGCCGCGCACATCGGGCGTGTCCGGACGGATGATGCGGTGCGCCTCGTCGACGTCTTCGGGGGTACGGATGTCAGTGAACAAAACGGCCTTGAAGCCCGCGCCGAGTGCGGCCTGGGTCCAGAACCCCTGACCGTCCTGATCCGGTTTGATCATCAGTGGCAGATTGCCACACTGGGCGGAACGCGCCAGATTGTACAGCATGGGAAAGTCGAAGGCGGAATACTCTGCCGTGAACTCACCATAGTCAAAAAAACCGGTGTCACCAATGAGTTCCGGTACGTCCGGGTCTACCAGCATGAAGTGGGTGCCCACTGTGGGTTTGTCTTCGTCCAGCAGTTTGCGGAACGTGTTCTGCATGATCATGGTTAGGGCTCTCGGTCTTATCGATGGGGCGTGAAGGATAAGCTACTTCCGCCGCCAATCTCAATGCTGTGTGCCGGTCCAGTACATATGAGACGAGTCAGGCAGTTCGTCGATGCCGAAGGTACTATGTCTATGGACCTGCTCATGCTGGCGAAACATTCCCACGGGTCTTGCGCCCGGCCGTCTGTTCGGTGCAGTCTGCATCTGACTGTGACCGGTTGTGGTCAGATTGGTCACTCAATCGACTAGACGGAGCCTCAATGAAGCTGACATTTATAGATGATTATGAACTTGCCGTGATCACGGACGATGGTGCGGTGAGCCTGTCCCCGGTGGTCCGGGACATCGCCATCATGCCGCCACAGCAGATCATCAATCACGTGATCAATGAGTGGCAGCAGTATGAGCCACGCTGTTGGGAAGCTATCGAGAGCTCGACAGCACGCCCGCTATCAGAAGTCACGATTCGAGCACCTCTGCCGCGACCGACCTCAATCGTCTGCATGGCGGTGAACTATATGGAGAATGGCACTTTGAAGGAGAAGCCCCCCAGGCAGGCATTTTTCAAGAGTTCTCACAGCGTCATCGGCCATGGCGACACCATGCATCTGCCGGATGTTCCCGCGTCCATCTTCGAGGCCGAGGCGGAACTCGCGCTGGTGATCGGCCGCCGCGCGACCAGGGTGGCCCCCGAGGACGCCTCCGGATACATATTCGGCTACCTGAATTTCGTGGACGGTTCGGCAAGGGGCCTTGCCACTGGCATGGGGTTGTCCTGGTTCATGAAGGGACAGGACGATTTTGCCCCGCTTGGGCCATGGATCACGACGGCCGACGAGATTGGCGACCCGATGCATCTTCAGGTGCGGCAGTGGAACAATGGCCAGTTGACCCATGACTACAATACCGATGATATGGCCCACGACATTGCCACATCGCTGTCGTTCATCAGCGCAAACACCACCCTGATGCCCGGCGACGTGATCGCACTCGGAACCAACCATCAGGACCTGCACCCGCTACAGCATGGCGATGTGGTGGAACAGGAGATAGACGGCCTGGGCCGCCTGACGATTCACATCGAGGACCCGCTCGGACGCAAATGGGCAAGACACACTCGCGGTCAGTGGGCAGCAACCGGTGGCAAGGGAGGTCACAGTCCACAACTGGCGGGCAAGTACGCGGAGTAGCTGGCAAATCGACACAATGGGTCATTGTCTTTCATTTTTGGTCACTCACGGACAGGCCAGATAACGTCACAGTTGAGCCTGTTTTTCAATAATTCCTTTTAAAACAATAATATAAAAAGTTGGCATGATGTTCGCGTATCTATAGTCAATACGAACATTAACCAGATGAGGGACATCGAAATGAACAAGCAACTGAAAGCACGGATAAAGGCACAATGGATCGCAGCAGTACTGGCCGCTGGCACAATGATGGCCGCACCGGTCTGGGCGGAATCCAACGGCAGCCTCGGCGCCAGCAGCAATGGCTCGGTTGATGTGTCGATCAGCGTCCCCGAACTGGTTCAGCTCACATTCCCGGGCGACATTGCCCTCACCTACAGCGATGGTTCTGATTCGGTGCTCACGGAAGAGTTCTGCGTTTACAGCAATCAGGCGAGCGTTGATTTCGATGTCACGATCGATCCGTCCAACACGCCTTCAAGCGGTACTGCTCCGGTCATGAAGTCAGGTTCGAACGAGCTGGCTTATCAACTGGACTTCAAGAAGGCTGATGGCACGTCGATCTCGGCGAACATCGCGCACAGTGGGACCACAGCGTCCAACCAGGGCGATGCCAACCAGGTGAGCAAGACCTGTGCTTCAGGTGGCAATTCCCATGAACTCACGGTCACCGTTCTGGAGTCGGCCATTGAAGCGGCAACTGACGGCAGCTACACCGATACAGTGAACGTTACGGTGGCGGCCAACTGAGTGATCGGGCGGCGTCATCACGAGACCGAAAAAAGGGGGCGCAAGCCCCCTTTTTTTTGTGGTCGAGATTTGACCGGGAACTGGCCCGCGATCTGATCAGGATTCTGATCAGAGTGCGATCAGCCGTGATCAGCCTGTCTCGCGTCCCACTTCTCCCACATTTCCCGCATCTGTTTGGAGGTGCCCGCGTGATCGCCCTTCACCGCGAGCATGCCGCCGTCCACCACCAGGTCAATGCCAGTCACCCAGCGGGCTTCATCGCTGCCAAGATAGACGCACGCCATGGCGATGTCCCAGGCTTCGCCGCCAGGTCCGGTCAGAGGTAACATGCCGCCGCCGACGTTTTCCACGAATCGGGCCAGTCGCTTTGCGGCGTGTTCATTGGTGATCTGCTGGCCGTGGGTGTGGCCGCCCCAGAAGATGGGCGTGGCGATTGCCCCCGGGCTGACGGCGTTGACTCGAATGCCCATCGGGCCCAACTGCATGGCCGCGGCTTTGGTGTAGTTGGAAAGGCCGGCCTTGGCTGCCGAATACAGTGGGTCAGCTGCGACCTCCGCCTGGTGTGCCCCCTTGGATGAATTATTGATAATCGAGCCGTAGTGTTGCTTTCGCATGATTGGGGCGGCGTGTTTGGTCGCTACCATGGCTGACCCCAACAGGTACCATTGAGAGTACTTGAAGCTCTCTTCGTCGACGTCCTCAATGTTGAAGGCGTGATGGGCCCCCGGCATGTTCGACGGGCCACCCGCGTTATTGAACAGCACATCAAGCCGATCCCACTTCCTGACTGCCGTTTCGATGACTTTGATGATCTCGGCTTCATGCAGGACGTCGGCCTTGACGAACATGGCAGATCCCGCCGGTTGCCGCTTCTCGACTTCATGCCCGAGTTCTTCGTTGCGCCCGCAGAAAACGACCCGGGCCCCCTCAGCGCAGTAGGCGTCAACCGTGGCCTCGCCGATGCCGCTGGTCGCGCCAGTAATCACTGCGACTTTGCCGTCAAGTCGTCCCATGGTGTTGTCCTCTTGTTTGTGTGATGAATTGTGTGATGAATTGTGTGATGAGTTGTGTGATGAGTTGGATGATCAGTTCATATTGCTGTTTGGTGGGGCGGAATCGTAGTCAGGTCGGCAGGTGAGTGCAACCGGCAAGCGGCCGAGCTGTGAACCGCCACTTTGAACTGTTCACTTCTGGATGCTGGTTTTCCCCTTTATTTTTGGACAAGGACGCATGACAGTGGCGGCAGAAACGCGATCCCGTCCTCGACTTCAAACTCGCCCAGAGTGACCGTGCACTCCTGATCGATCGTCTCGAATCGGATGGTTTCGGTGTTTGGCGAGATCTCTGCCTGGAACTGACCCAGTTCATCGGTGGTGGCGAGGCCCGAAACGCCGTGAATCAGCGCATTGCCCAGGGGTTCTCCATGCTCATCACTGATGTCACCAAACACGATTACGACCGAATCGGCCTGCCACTCCAGATTGACCGCATTGCCGGGGTACAGCGTGACCTGGTGGGTCCGGTCCGTAAATGAAACGAAGCCCGCTCCCCGTGCCCTCAGCCCGACGCTATACACTGAGTAGGGGGTCAGTGGCACCACGGTTCGCTTTCCGGGCAGCGCTGTTGCCACCGGGGTGTTGTTGACGATCACGTCAAAGTGATTGCGCTCTGCCTCGCTGCTGGCAAGGTCAACGATGATGGCTGAGCGGTTCAATTCCATACCACCGAAGGCAAACCCGTCTGTGGTCGCGGCCAGACTGGTGGAATAGTTTCCCGCATAGAGCGTACCTGCGCCATCGACCGCAAAGTTCCGCTCTACCTGAGCCCGGAGTCTGCCAAACGTACCCCGGGTCTCGACTTCGCCACCGAGTATCTGTGTGTCAGACTGATGGCGGCTGGTCAGGCGTGCTTCGAGCTGCGTCGGGTCGGAAGGGTCGTTGCGATAGGCGAGACTCGTCCTGCCCCTGACCAGGGCCTCGGAACCCGAGTCAGTTTCCCGGTGGTCGTAATCTGAGTCGACATTGAAGGTCAGATGATCGCCAATCACATAGAGACCGACGGTGAGCAGAAATATGTCATCGCCATTCTGGCGAACCCATTGCACGCTGCTGCGCAGGGCGGACCGTCCAAACCGCCCATCCCACAAGTTGTACAGGGCGGAAAAATTCCGTTCCGTGCCCTCTGCGCCCCGCGAGTTATAGCGGGCGCCCAGCGTCACTGCCCGCCCGCCCAGGGGAAGGGTCGTGCTGATTGAGGACTGGCGGAGTTCCGCTCCAAGCAGGTCGTCGGCGATGAGCGCAGCAGGCTCTGACCGGCGTACTTCCCGATGGTCAATAAGCAGTTGTGATGCCAGCAACGGGATCCTGAGCGACACGCTATAGCCCAGATCGTTGTCATCGGTGAGTGCCAGGTCAAAGGCCGTCTCAAATCGTCGATAGACCCCGAACCAGCCCGCTTCGAACATTCGTGTCGCGCGGTTACCAGATAGCCCGAGGGTGAGACTGCTGTTGCTGCCGATACGGCGGGTCATTCCGGTGCGCCACAGATCAGTACTGGTAACCTCTGGCAGGGTCTGGTCACTTCGGTCTGTGAGCCGGCCCGCCTCAATGAAATAGAGCGGCTGATCGGCCGGTGGAATCCGGTTGCTCTTGGAATAGAAGCGGGTTTCCCGACGCTCCCCGGCGCCATCGGTAATCACGATTTCGACATCATAGGCACCTCCCGGCAGGCTGCGGGTGTCTAATTCCTGATTCCCGGGTTCATAGAGCGCACTGGTGATGAGTCGGCCATCCTTGAACAGGGATACTCGTGACCGGCGAGGCAGAAAGACCGCAATGGTATTGCCGCTGGTTTGACGAAGGTCCTCTCTGGTATCGAGGGTCGAGCCCATACGGAAGCCGAGGATGTCGGCGTTGCGGGAGAACTTGAGGTTGCTTGCATTGGTCGTGACGAACCCTGCCTGATAGCGTTGGCCTTGCCAGTCTCGTTGCAGGTTCATGGCCGAGACGTTCACGGCTGCATTGCTGGAATAGTCGGACAGGACTTCCAGTGACGTCTCGCCGAGACTGAAGATGGATCGTGCATTGATGCTGGCAAGTGAGTCCGAACCGCTTCTGGTGAGTGCACTGTTGAACGTCTGGAAGTAGGAGAAACCCGCACTGGAGGGGCCGAGATATTTCTGGACGACACTGCTGTGTACTGCGAGTAGGGCCGGGTTGACAAACAGGTCAGCACGATAGGTATCTGTATTGAATATCACTTCAGCCACTGCAGGCTCAAGCAACCCGCAGCCGGACTGTTGTCGGGCATAACAGCGCATTTCACTGTTGGTGTCGAGGTCGCCTTCGAGCGCCGCGAGTACGGCTTGCGGGTCTATCAGCGTCGGGATCAGTTCGACGATGTCCTGGGGTGAGTCGAAGCTGACGGTAACCGGCGTAAAACTCCCGAGCGTTGAAACAACATACCGTCCTGCGAAGTAGACATCGACCAGCGTCGTCTGTTCCAGCATGAGCGCTTCAAATCCAGCCGGGACGCCAGTGTTCTGCCTGGGAGGCTGGACACCAAAATCCTCAAGATATGCACTGGTGCTCGGTGCCGTCTCAGTCAGGAACAGGGTCTCTTGCGCGCTGGGCGATGCAGACAGCAGTGCCAGAGTGAGGCCGGTACAGAAACAGGTATGGATGCCAGTCAGTGGCCGCATTCTGTCCCTCGAAGCGGCGTGGACGCCATTTGATCGATTAATCCTGTTAGTCAATTAATCGATAGTGAGTTTCTTGACACCGTTGTAGGTGGTGGTCTGGTATGTGACCGGTGCATCATGAGGTAATGTCAGCTGCAAGCGATTGCCTGCATACAGACGCTTGCCGGGAACATCAACGCATTGGCCCGAAGGGTCACACTGCTTTCCATCCTCCAGCATGACGAAGCTGTTCCCTTTGTTGGTGAGCGTCAACAGGTTTGCTTCCCGATAGGCATGTAGATCTGTTTCAACGCTGTCAGGGGGTATCAGAATCAGTGACTGATAGGACACTACCACGCGAATCATCGAGGATTCCTCGGTGAGCGGCGGTAGTACCGGGGTAAAGGTGACGCGGAATACCCGCTCGGAGTCAGACCCGTTCTTTTTCATATCTACCAGGCGGACCTGCTTTTTTCCATCGGGAGGGATGACAAGCTTCGCCGGCGTCACCAGAAACTGGCTTTTGCGGGGATCGGTGACCGGGACCATTTCCTCATTCTCCTGCCCGGGGTTCACCACCTCCAGTACGCTGATCTCCACGAAGGCATTGTCGCTGCTGCTGTCGTTGAACACGACGATGTCCTGGCGGTTCCGGTCCTCGGGGGAGAACTTGACAATGATCCGATCGAGGTAGATCCCGGCGGTCAGGTCGCCCGCCGCAAACAGCAGGAACAGTGTGGCAATGAGTCTGGTCATAGGGTCATTTATACCATCTATACCATCTCGATGGCGACGAAGATTGTTCCCGTATATTCTTCACTGGTGGCGTTACGAACGTCGTTGGCGTCAAAGATCACTGTAATACTGGCATTGCCCTGGCTGCAGCCGCTGGACTCATTGGTGAGGGTGTAGGTGCGGGAGATACCGTTAGGATTGAGCGCCTCTTCGGCACCGGCGATGAGGCTGCTCTTGAACACCAGCCGGTAATTCAGCGAGTCCCCGGCGTCCCCGACCAGGGCAAAGCCATTGCTGTCTCGCAGGCTGGAGGTGGTGGTGACCCGATAGCTGGCACCCACCTGGCCGCGAATGCAGAATTCGCTTTCGTAGCTGAGATCACCGTTCAACTCTGTCTGGGTTGTGGACAGGTCGATGTCGGAGAGGTTGACCACCTGAATGCCCTGGTTGATGTTCAGCCTGATACCGATGGAACCCGTGGACCTCTTGCCCTCAATACCATCGTGCGCTGCGAAGGCGGCGAGCCCGGGCAGAGTACACAGCAGCGCAATCAGGTAGATGCGGATTGGTCGAAACATGGCGGACCGTTTACGGAACATTGACAAGACGCATCTTAAACCAGCGCCTGGACCTTGGATAGCCGGTCGGACAGGCTGACCCGTTCCAGTGACAACTGGACAGGAACCAGCTAGAGTCCGCGCAGGGGCAGGCCCGCTGCGGTATAGCAAGCATCAATGGCCCTCATCTGGTTGACGGCATCATCCGCGCCGGTCAGCAGCGGTGTACCGTTCTCGATCGCATCGATGAACGCATCAAGCTGAAAACTGTAGCTTGGGCGACGGCTAAGGGTCTCTGATTGGGTCTCACCGTTGACGGTTACATCAATCTTGTGGCCGGACTGTGGCACAAGAGGGTTCTGGACCGTCATGGTTCCATTCGACCCCGTGACAGTCAGTTTTGCTGAGAATGCGCCGCCGTTACGCATATCTCCGACGATATGACCAATGATGCCGCTTGGGAACCGGAAGTCTGCCTTGAGCATGAGGTCGACCCTGGGTTTTCCTTCTTCGGCCACGGCGCTCGTGACTGTCGGCTCCTCACCTGTGATGTGGCGCACCCAACTGATGGGGTAGCAACCGATGTCCATGGTCACGCCGCCGGCTGTCTCATAATTGGCGCGAATGTCGTCCGGGTTCATGCCGGGCACAGTGAATTCGGCGTCCACTTCGGAGATTTCGCCGAGTACGCCGGAATCGAAGATCTCTTTGGCCCGGATGAAACACGGATGGTAGCGGTAATGAAATGCGTCCATCAGGACCAGCCCGGTCCGTTTCCCGACAGCAGCCATTTCTTCTGCCTCCCGGGCGTTACTGGCGAAGGACTTCTCGCACAGCACGTGCTTGCCTGCCTCCAGTGCCTTGATGGTCCACTCGTGGTGAGCGCCGATTTGCAGCGGGTTGTAGACCGCGTTGATTTCCGGATGCTCGATGACCTGCTGGTAGCTGTCCACGACGATTGGAATATCGTGATCTTTTGCAAACGACTCAGCACGACTGCGGTCACGGGCGGCGACCACGCGCACGCTCGCTCTCGGTTCATCCTTGCAGGGAGCGATGAGCGCCCCGGGTGTAATCCTGGCTGCGCCCAGCGTACCGAATGTAATCATGTGCTGTCCTTCCTGATGGCTAAGTGGCTAATGGTTGTCGAACGGGAATCTCTGCGTCCGAATGATACCTTGGGCGCTATCGACCCTGCCAGTTTGGCGGACGCTTTTCGGCAAAGGCCCTGGGGCCCTCACGGGCGTCCATACTGTTGCGTCGTAGTGTCTCGGATTTGTATTCGGCGTTGAACGCATCGGCAAGGGTCATATCCAGCCCCTTCATCGCGGCCTCCTTGGTCGCCCTGACCGCTAGTGGCGCGCAGCGCAGGATATCCTTGACCCATTGGTCTACGGCATGGTCCAACTGATCCGCGGGGACAACCTCGGTCACAAGACCCAGTTCATAAGCTCGTTGTGCGGTCATGTGGCGGCCAGTCAACAGGTAACCCATGGCAGCCTTGAGCGGTATCTGGCGTGGCAGACGGTGGACGCCCGCAGCCCCCGCGATGAGGCCTCGTCGTGGTTCGGGCAGGCCCAGTTCGGCATGATCTGCCGCGACGATGATGTCGCAGGCGAGGGCGGTTTCAAGTCCACCGCCGAGGGCGAAACCATTAACCCTTGCGATGACCGGTTTGGGAAAGTGCCATCGCTGGGTGATCGGATTGGTCTGCCTTTCCATCTGGCGCCAGGAGGTTTTCTGTTCATCGCTCGCTTCATTCTCCCTGGCGCGGTGCTTCAGGTCCGCCCCGGCCGAGAACGCCCGGTCGCCAGCCCCTGTTATGACCGCGAGCCAGATATCATCGTTGTTCTCGACCTCATCAAAATGCCTGGACAGGGACCAGCGAAGTTCCGGATTGAGCGAGTTCATCGCCTCGGGCCGGTTCATGGTGATATAGGCGACGTGGTCGCGTACTTCAAACAGGGTGACTTCGCTCATGGTTTGCCTCCTGGCGGCTGAGAATCCGGCCACCATACCAGTGTGGACATCGGAACGCATCGGGGCCCTTGACCCATATCAATCGCACCTGGCTCGACGGGGCTTATGCTATGGGCCACCCTGAATGACCGTGCAAGGATCCATCAATGGATGTCGACCTGACGCTGATTGAAAAATACAACATCAGTGGTCCGCGCTATACCTCCTATCCCACAGCCCTGGCGTTCGAGGACGCCGCGGAGGAGGACTATCAGGCGGCGGTCGCAAGATCAGGCGAAGGGCCAATCTCACTGTACACCCATTTACCCTTTTGCAGCACGCTCTGTTACTACTGCGCCTGCAACAAGATCGTCACCCGGGACAAGGGCAAGGGCATTCGGTATCTCGACTACCTGCGACGGGAAATCGAAGCCCATGCGCCGCTGTATGCGGGGCGTGAGGTCAGGCAATTGCACTGGGGTGGCGGGACGCCCACGTTTCTGACCGATGAGCAGATTTCTGCGCTGTCTGGTTGGTTGCGCGAACACTTTCAGTTCGCCGATGATCGGGACGGTGAGTTCAGTATCGAAATTGACCCTCGCACGGTTGATCCGGACCGGATTGCAGCACTGCGGCAGTCAGGGTTCAATCGCCTCTCGATGGGCATTCAGGATTTTGATGCCCGGGTGCAGGCAGCGGTGAACCGGAAACAGTCATTCGAGGCGACCGATGCTGCCGTCGAAGCCGCCAGGCAGCACGGCTTTTCGTCAGTCAGCATCGACCTGATCTATGGGCTCCCCTTTCAATCGCTGGTTACGATGGATCAGACCCTGGGGAAGGTCCTGAGGCTGGGCCCGGACCGTATCTCGCTCTATAACTACGCCCATCTTCCTGATCGATTCTCTCCCCAGCAGCGCATCCAGGCCGTGGATCTGCCCGCTGCAGAGGAAAAGCTGCGCATCTTCAAACGCTGTACCGAGCGGCTGACCGGCGAGGGCTACGTGTATATCGGAATGGATCACTTCGCCCGCCCCGATGATGAACTGGCGGTGGCCCAGCGCAACGGCACGCTGCAGCGAAACTTTCAGGGCTACTCCACGTTCGGTGGGCTTGACCTGCTGGCACTGGGCGTAACGGGGATCAGTCAGTTCTCGGATGCCTACTTCCAGAATGCCAGGGAGATGGCCGACTACGAGGGCCTGATCGACAGTGGCCAGATTCCGGTACGCAAGATGATTCACGTCGATGAGGATGACCGCATCCGTCGGCAAGTCATCATGACCCTCATCTGTGAGTTCAGCCTGGACTTTGGAGATTTCAATGATCGATTCGGAATCGACTTTGTCAGCTACTTTAACGAAGAACTCGGTTTCCTTCGCGATATGGCGTCAGACCGCCTTGTGGCCGTCAATGACAGCGGCATCGTTGTTTCCGAGTCTGGCCGCCTGTTGATTCGCAATATCTGCATGACATTTGACCGACATCTCCCCGGAGTTTCGGGTAAGCGATTCTCAAGGGTGATCTAAGAGCCCTCAGCCGAAGAGAGCCTTCAGCCAAAGAGAGCCTTCAGCCAAAGAGAGCCTTCAGCCAAAGAGAGCCTTCAGCCAAAGAGAGCCCTCAGCCGAAGAGAGCCCTCAGCCAAAGAGAGCCCTCAGCCAAAGAGAGCCCTCAGCCAAAGAGTGCCCTCAGCCAAAGAGAGCCCTCAGCCAGAGAGAGCCCTCAGCCAAAGAGAGCCCTCAGCCAGAGACAGCCTTCAGTGAAAAGCGGTTCTGTTTAGAATGCTGCCGTTGCCATCAGCCAGAACTTGTTCGTGTCGGTTGCAAATCCGTCGCTCTGGTAGGCCGCATACTTGGCCAGCACTGAATAGTTCGAGTTGATCTTGTAGCCCCAGGACAGATCCCATTCGCTGCCATAATCCATCTGAATCGCTTCAGCGTCGAAGACGTGGTAGGCGACCTGAACGGTATGGGGGCCGCTACGGTATCCAGCATGAACGTAGAAATCCTCGATGCCGCCGGCGGGGGTCGTCAGAAATTTGTCGGCCCAGCCCTGAAATGCATGCAGTGTCGCGAGCGGGGTCGAGAATGCCTGGCCTGATCGACGGTCGCCCTGCAGCGCCTCAAAGCCGCCGCCAAAGTGCAGGTTGCCCGTTCTGACTTGGGCCTCTGCGAGCCAGTAGTTCACTGAAAACGATGCGGGGTTGTTGCCGT
The DNA here is from genome assembly GCA_027624035.1 of Pseudomonadota bacterium. Classification (GTDB taxonomy): domain Bacteria; phylum Pseudomonadota; class Gammaproteobacteria; order Pseudomonadales; family Azotimanducaceae; genus UBA7455. The sequence continues at coordinate 19,338 of JAQBUI010000003.1, forward strand.
AATCATCCTGGGTTGCATACTCCACTGTAAACGGCACGGTGACGCCATCCATGGCGGCCTGAACCGTTCCGGTATAGCGGGCACCCAGTGTAGCGCTGGAAACGGCTGCGGCGTCGGTCGCTTCGATGCCGTAGTAGTAGACGCTCAGCTTGCCTGGCACCAGGTTTTGCAGGCTGACATTGAGCAGGTGTGTCCGCGCATTCAGGTACGCATCCGGCGTACCGCTGTCCGGTCCGAATATGCGGGAGACCCTGTCAACGTAGGTGTACATGACATTGACATCGTCATTGTGCCAGTTCAGCGACAGTGCATCGTAGGTTTGTTCGTTCTGACGCCAGCCAACCCCACCGATGAATCGCTGGTTGTCCAGGATGATCCGCTGGCGGCCGAGTCTCCCGCTGATGCCCTCGCCCTTGAAATCAATGTAGGCCTGATTGATATGGGTACCGTCTGGGTCGGCGACGACGGGGTAGTTGGTCAGGCCGTTGCGCAGGTTATTGAATTCATCGTCACCCAGGTAGGTAACGTCATCGGCCTCGATAAACAAGGAGACTCCTTCGTAACTACCGGAACGGTAATTGAGCCTGGTCTTGAGTGTCGACGCGGTCGCCGAATTGATGATCCCCGACTGGTCCACCGTCTCCAGGCGATACCGAAAGGTCAGCCCGGCGCTGCCATTGGCGAGGGCCTCCGCAACACTGTTCGAATGCTTCCCGTCAGATTCCCCGGCGGAAAGGCCGGGGTGGAACAGGAACAACAGGGTCATACAAAATATTCGGTTCATAGCGCGATCTTTGTTGAGAGTTAAAGCGCTATTATCCATCAGAATGCTCTGAAAGTGCCTTGATTCCTGTCAAGAAATAACGGTAGGACTAAGGGGTTGCAGGGCGGTGAGCCGACTTGGTCAGAGCTTCCTAGAAGGAAAGATTGAGCCGTAGCCGCAGGTGGCGTCCCGGCGCAGCCAGATTCTGGGTCGCGCTATGATAGGTTCGGTCCGCAAGGTTGGCCGCGACCAGCACGACGTCAACGCCAGCCCGTGGAGACCAGTTGATCTCGGCGTCATACACCACATGCCCTGGATTGGTTTTAAGGCTGGTTCCGCTTCGTGTCGCGGTGAGTTCTCTTGAACTGGATTCGAAGCGACCGGTCAGCACATACTGCGCTGGCCGGTTCAGCAGGCTGCGCTCGAACGTCATAGACACATGGCCCATTAGATCGGGGACGCCAGAGCTGTAGCTGTCAATGCCTTCATAGGTCTGGCGACGCCGTAGCCAGGTCAGGCCAGCGTCAATCTGACCCACATCGCCCCGGAGTCTGGCGTTGAGTTCAAGACCATGGGTATCCGCCCGGCCGATGTTTCGATAGATTCGCTCGCGAACCCCCGGGCAGGCATCACTGGCCGCGCAGGGCACATGATCGATGTAATCCTGAGAACGGCTGAGAAATACCACCGAGTCGAGAAAAAATGACTGATTTCCTGTCCGATAGCCCAATTCGAACGTCTCTGACGTCTCGGGTGAAAGTCCCGGAGCTGGATTGATATAGCTGGAACCGGCATACGCGCCAATTGCCAGGTTCATCAGGCTGGGGAAGATATAGCCCTCGGACTAGGTGGCACGAACGACATGGCCTCCTGGCAGAGAATAGATTGCGGCCACGCTGGCGATGGTATGGTTGTCGCGGACATCGTCCCGGCGAACGCCATCGGTATGCAACTGTTTGCTGGTGACCCGGTAGGACCTTGCGCCGGCGGTGATCGTCAGTTGCTCACTCGCTTCCAGATCCGCCTGCAGATACGCAGCCGCAGTTGCCAGGCGCGCCGTATCGGAAATCTGTTCGCGGCTGCTCTGGACACCATTGGTGAGTGCGGTTCTGAGTCGGACCTGGTTGACCTCGTCACGAGTTCCCTGTACCCCGGCCACCAGGCTTGATGTGTCTGAAACGTTCCAGTTGGTATGCAGGTTGATGCCGTCCGTGACGAGATCGCTGCTGGTGAGAATACTGGTGTCCAGATTGAGTCCTGGTGCCAGCGTCATCATCGTAAAGGTATTGAACTCCCGATCACTCACCTGGTGATAGACATCAAGCGCGATCGATTCTATCGCCAGACCGGTCGGGCTGAATGAGTAGTCGGCGCGGAGTTTCTGACGGTCCCGGCGGGGGATATCAATAGCGAAATCACGAAAGGGTGGAGAAAACCGCACCTCTGGTTCCACGAAGACATCCGCTTCGGAGCGAAACTGTTCGTAGGCAATTCGCCAGGCGTGGGCTTGACCGGCACGGCCGATGCCTGCGTTGGCCCCCGCGCTGGCGTAAGCAGTGTTTTCGACCGGCCCGTTCGGGGTTTCTCGCAGCCCGTGCTCGTTGTCGAAGGCGCCGATGTTCCAGGTGGTCTGGTTTCGTAGCTCGCCGTAGAACTGGCCGCTGACGTTGTGGCCGTCTGTTGCCTCATTCAACGTCAGAGACAGATCCGCAACGAACGGATGGGTCACGTCCCGGTCGGTGATGACGTTGACAACCCCGGCCAGTGCCTTGGGGCCGTACAGCACCGAGGCTGGTCCGCGAACGATCTCGATTCGCTGGATTCGATTGGGGTCGACCAGCAAGGGTACACCCACCTCGCGATGGTCCATGAATTCCTGGCTGTCCACCAGCAGCGCCATGCGCCGGGCTTCCTCGCCCCGGATCAGAACCCGCTTCTGCCCGGCCTGCCCTGCATCGGAGACGGACAGGCCCGGGAGCGCCGACAGGATGTCGGCGAGTTGATCCTCGGTATTGGTGGTCAGTTGTTCACGATCCAGAAAACCAACCGAATAAGGATTGGTCCGAATGATCCTCTCAGACCGGGTGGCGGTGACCACTACTTCCTCAAGGATGGCGTCAGCCCGCGGCAGGTTTGCCCCGGTCGCGGGCTCGGCCATGCTGATCGAAGTGGTCAGCGCGCCCGCAACGAAACAGATCTGCCTCAGACAGCTTCTGAAAGCGTTTAGCGTACCCGCGTCAGGGATGCCGTTGCCGTGCAGGGGAGTTTTCCGGTCCTCAAAGTGTGGGGCTGGAACTTCCATGGCAGTCGGCTGCACAACGATTGATTGGTTGATTGTCGACTATTTGCCGTCGAGTTGGCTGTAGTAGGCGGCGATATCCTCGATGTCCTTGTCGGTCAGATTTTGTACCATGGGTTTCATGGAAGGATCAGACCGGACACCATCACGGAAGGCTTTGATCTGTTTGACCAGGTAGCCTTGCTTCTGTGCTGCCAGATTCGGCCAGATATCGTTCGCCGAGATACCCTTCATGCCGTGGCAGGCGCCACAGATCGTGGCTTTGGTTTTGCCGGCCTCAGGATCGGCCCCGAATACAGTTGCGGACAGCATGAGAGAAGCAATCAGAAGAACGATGCGCATGTAGTTTTTACCTTTTTGTTGAGTTGAAACGATCAGGTTAAGACGGTTGAGTTGAGAGCTGGGATCAGTGTACCCGGCAGATTAGTCGGAGCGTTGACGTGTATCAAGTTCATTGGACCAATATAAGTACAATGTCTGGACGACCATCATTCATTTGTAAACAGCCCTGAGCTGACTGTATTTTGTAAACAGCCCTGAGCTGACTGTATTTTGTAAACAGCCCTGAGCCTGGTTGTGTTATTTATTGTAAACAGCCCTGAGCCTGTGACCATGCGCAGCGTGGAGCGGAACTTCCGTGAAAGCACTGCGGTTCTTGTTCTGCGTGCAGTCGGCAGGGTGAATTGGAGTGCAGATTATTGTGCGACCTTGAGTCCTTGTCGATACTGCTGGTTCTGGCATGCCTGTGTGGCCCTGCGTTCGCAGGTGAGCCTGATCCAGCGTCGGGCGGACCACCGGATCAGGCGCACTATGTTTGCCAGGACATCGACCATACCACCCGGATCAGGTTGTCCCTTGAGGGCCCTGCCGGGAAGCAGCATGCACGACTGGCTGTGGCCAATGATACAGCGTTCACCATGGGCCCCCTGTATGAATCGGCCGGGATGCTGGCTTTCAGCGAACTGGTTCCGGGGGCCGATGATGAACGCATCGTATCCAGACGCCTGTTTCGCTTCGACCCGCGTACAGCAAGCCTGATACTGGTCGACTACGAACCCTCGTTTCGGATGATCAGCGCCGAGTGTGTGCTCGACGAGCCTGCTGAGTTCGTCCATTGAGTTCATCTCGAGAGGTACCCGGAAGTGTTCGAGACAGTGAGGATTGTTGACGCGGGTCAAGCCCTTCCAGTTCCGACGGCGCTAGGATGTCGTCTTCGGGGAACAGCCATTAAGAGAGAGCAATTGATGAAGAGATTTCAGTGGATCGTTGTCATGTTTGCGATGGTGTCCTGCGCCGTCGCCAATGCTGCCGAAGAGGAAACCAATCATCCGACTGTAGAAGGCACGGAACTGCGATACGAAGGGGCGCCGGTCACCATCCAGGATGTAAAGATGATGTTGTCGCCGAACGGCCCGGAAATTTCCGAGGAGGAGTACCAGGCCTCGTCCCGGATCTTCTTCGAGCGCTGCGCGGGCTGCCATGGGGTCCTGCGTAAAGGTGCAACCGGCAAGCCGTTGACCCCGGATATTACCCAGCAGCGGGGTACGGCGTACCTCAAGGTGATGATCTCCTACGGGACCCCGGCCGGCATGCCGAACTGGCTGACATCGGGCGACATGACAGACGCGGAAGTGGATGCCATGGCGAGATTCCTGCAGCACGAACCGCCCCAGCCTCCGGAATTCGGTATGGAGCAGATGCGTGCGAGCTGGAAGGTCCACGTTCCCGTTCGGGATCGCCCGACGAAAAAACAGCACGGGTATGACACGGACAACATGTTCTCGGTCACGCTTCGGGACGCTGGCAAAGTGGCGATCATTGATGGAGAGAGCAAGGACATCCTGAGTGTCGTTGATACCGGCTATGCCGTTCACATCTCGAGGCCGTCGGACTCTGGCCGATATGTGTACACCATCGGTCGCGACGCCAAGATCGTGCTCATTGACCTCTACATGAACCCGCCACAAATGGTGTCGGAGATCAAGATCGGTATGGAAGCACGGTCGGTAGAGACTTCAAAGTACAAAGGGTATGAGGACAAGCTCGCCATCGCAGGCGCCTACTGGCCACCACAGTATGTGATCATGGAAGGCGACACCCTGGAGCCACAGAAGATTGTCAGCACCCGGGGCATGACCGTAGACACCCAGGAATACCATCCAGAGCCCCGGGTGGCGGCGATCGTCGCATCTCACCAGCATCCTGAGTTCATTGTGAACGTCAAGGAGACGGGCAAGGTCCTGCTTGTGGACTACAGTAACCCGAAGGCCATTACGGAAACGACCCTGGAAGCCGCCCGATTCCTCCATGACGGCGGATGGGACTCTACTCACCGATACTTTCTGACGGCGGCGAACAAGTCCAACAAGATCGCTGTCATTGATTCGAAGGAGCGCGAATTGACCGCTCTGATTGATGTAACAGAGATCCCCCACCCTGGCCGCGGTGCGAACTTCATCGACCCGGAGTTTGGGCCGGTGTGGGCGACCAGTGCGCTTGGCAATGCCAACATCACCCTGATCGGGACTGACCCCGTCAAGCGCGGCAAGAAACATGCCTGGCAGGTAGTGCGTACGCTGCGCGGTCTCGGCGGTGGTTCATTGTTCGTCAAGACCCATCCAAAGTCCAAAAACCTCTGGGTTGACGCGCCCTTGAATCCGGATGAATCAATCTCCCAGAGTGTTGCGGTATTTGATATCAACAACCCGGAAGCGGGCTATGAGCAATTGCCGATTGCCGAGTGGGCAAATCTCGGTGAGGGCGCGAAACGGGTCGTGCAGCCGGAGTACAACAAGCAGGGGACCGAGGTCTGGTTCTCTGTGTGGAACGGCCTGGATCAGCGTTCAGCGTTGGTAATAGTGGATGACAAGACCCGCAAGCTGATCAAGGTGATCGATGATCCACGCATCATCACGCCTACCGGCAAGTTCAACATCTACAACACGCGCAAGGATATTTATTAGTGCGGGCAGTTGCGCTACGCTCGGCATAAACCGGGCGAGGGTCGTGACGATGCTGAAACTGACTGACACGCAGCGGAGTATCTGGGAGACAGATGGCTTCCTGCATCTGGAGGGTGTTCTCAGCCCCGATGAGGTCTCATTTTTTTGCAGTGAAATGGACCGGATTCGGGGCGAACCAGGTTATGAGCCGGACGACAATCCGGACCTGCCGATTGGTCACTACAAGTGGCTCGATCATGCCAAGGACCTTGACCCCGCTGGTTTCATGGATCGTCGCGATCTGCTGGCCTATCATCAGGCATTCATTGACCTGATCGACCGGGGTCCGGTGTTTGACTATGTCGTGGACGTGATGGGCCCGAACATTCTGCTCAGCATGTCCCAGGCGATCTGCAGGCGGCCGAGCGAGAAGTTTCCCGGCTACACCCATACTGACGGTGGTGAATCTCTCCGGCTCACCAGGGTGGATGCTTCGGCACCGCCGATTGCCATGAAGGCCATGTATCTGCTGACGGACGTGACGGAACCGGATACCGGCAATCTAACGGTGTTCCCCGGCAGCCATACCCGTCAGATTCCTTTCGGCGATCGCACCATGACGCCTTATTCACCCGGTGCCCACCAGTTGATGGGAAAGGCCGGGGACGTGTATCTGTTCCCCCATTCATTGTGGCATGGACCCGCCATGAACAAGGGGGGGAGGTCCCGCAAGGTGCTGCTGTACAACTATTGTCAGCTCTGGGTCCGGTCGTACGACCATGGTGCCATTCCGGATGTGGTGCAGCGCTGCTCTGCCCGGCAACGTCGTTTGCTCGGTGACCTTGGTTACGACTTTCGGCCAGGGTCCTATTTCTATGTGCCAAAGGATCAGGAAGAGGTTATTCTTAACCCCTAGCGGCGATGTCTGACCTGTCGCCGCGACCGTTGTGAGCCGATCTATCCAGACCATAGAAACACGTGATGCCCCCAAACCCTGTCAAGCGCTGGACCGTAGCGATCCTTTTTAGCGGTCTGCTGTGTGGCATGCCGGCGCTGGCCGAAGATCCATTGAAGCTCGCCTATGTGGGCCCCAGTGAGACCCCCGGCAGATCTCCCGTGGGTGTGCCGGCCGGCCTCATCTATGAGGATCTGGAAAACCCCTACCTCTTCTGGGCTGAGCTTGAGTCCGGACGCATTCACATGCTGGAGCGCGTGAGCAAGGGTCGCTATCGAAAGCACAATACACTGCCGATTTCCATTGGTAAGCACGGGATTGGCAAGGAAGTCGAGGGAGACAAGAAGACGCCAGTAGGCGTCTACCAGATCACGGGCTTTCTCTCTGACGAGCAGTTGGACGACTTCTATGGTGTCGGTGCCTACCCCTTCAACTTTCCGAATATCTGGGACCGTCTCCGGAAACGAACGGGGCACGGGATCTGGCTGCATGGCCTGCCCAAGGGCATGGAAAGCAGGCCGCGTCTTGACAGTGACGGTTGCGTGATCATCGACAATGCCAGCATCACACAAATGGACCAGTACGTGGATGCGGGCAGCAGTCTGGTGGTTCTGGCGAGGACACTTGAATGGCTGCCGGTCGGCACGCCACAGCGGGATGCTGACGTGCTTGAGGCCATTGATGGCTGGCATGCGGCCTGGGAGGCCAATGACAGTGAACGCTATCTGTCCAGCTACCATGTTGAATTCACGGACACCAGACGCGATCTGGCGCAATGGAAAGCCTACAAGACCAGGGTGAATCGTGCCAAGACCTTCATTGATGTGGACCTGACTGAACTCAGCGTGATCGAGTACCCGGGCGAGCCCAACCTCATCACCGTACGGTTCTTTCAACGATACCGCAGCAGCAATTACAACTGGGAGGGCTGGAAGCAGTTGTTGTGGCGTCGGGATGACGGTGGTGTCTGGCGCATTCTCTATGAAGGAAACGGTTGACCATGGTGAAGCGCTGGGCCGTGGTCTTGCTGCTGTGTCCGCTGTCGGCCTGCATGGTTTTCGAGCCGTCAGGGCCACCCGGCGACGCGGACCCGGCGGTTTTCGAAACCCCGGAGGAACGGATTCAACCCGCCCGGGACCAATCCGCCGCAGTGGCAGTCAAAGAAGCCGCGGTTGACAGGGCGGTGGTTCAGGGCGTGAAAAAGACTTCAGAGCCGGTAGCAGCGCCAGGGATGACGCCTGGGAAAGAGACTGGAAAAGCCCCTGATACTGTTGCCGAGTCGACCCTGGGCCCCGGCGTGCAGCAGCATTCCAGGTCAGGTCAACTGTTTGTTGGCGGCAAAGACCCCGCTGACCGTCTCTGTGAGGAGGTGGGGTCGAGGCTTGGCAGTGTTTCGATTCAGGAGTGTCGGCGCCAGGGTCTGCGACATTCTGCCTATACCATCCTGAATCGCTCGCTCGCCTATAAGGACTATCCGCCACTCGCGACGAGGCAGCCGCTAGGTCGTGTACTGTTGATTGGTGGCATCCACGGCGATGAGTTTTCATCGGTATCAGTGGTCTTCAAGTGGATGGAGATCCTGAACCGCCATCATTCCGGCATGTTCTACTGGCGCTTCATTCCAGCTTCAAATCCCGATGGCTTGTTAAAGTCGAAAGCCCAGCGGCAAAATCATAACGGTGTTGACCTGAATCGCAACTTTCCGAGCCGGGACTGGGAGACCGATGCTCACGCTCACTGGCTGGAAGTGGCGCACCAGAACCCGCGACGGGACCCGGGCCCTGCCCAGGCAAGCGAACCGGAAACCCGCTGGCTGGTGGAGCAGATCGAGGCGTTCCAACCTGATGTCATCATCTCCGTGCACGCGCCGCATCACCTGGTGGACTATGACGGGCCGCCGGAAGCGCCGGACAAGCTGGGACGTCTTCGGCTGCACCGGCTGGGCGTCTACCCCGGGTCTCTTGGCAACTATGCCGGCATTGATCTGGACCTGCCGGTGGTCACGGTCGAGCTGCAGTCCGCTGGCATCATGCCCACTGTCCAGGAAATCGACCAGATGTGGCGTGATCTCATTGGCTGGTTGCGACGCCAGTTGACAGAGGTCCCCAGAACCGCGGCCAGTGAGGAATCCCCACTGACCCCGTGAGGCAGTTTTACATCGTGCACAGGGTTGCCCATAATCCGGCATTCACTTTCCGGAGCCCGACCAATGTCCCAGCATGATCTGATCATTCGTAACGGCATGGTTGCCGACGGCACGGGTGCTGAACCTGTCCCCGGCGATCTCGCAATCAACGGTGGTTTTATCTCTGCCATTGGCAAGGTGCAAGGCCGTGCCGCAGAGGAGATCGACGCGGCGGGGAACCTGGTCACCCCCGGTTTTGTAGACCTTCATACTCACCTTGACGCACAGATCGGCTGGGACCCCATGCTGACGCCCATCAGCTGGCACGGCGTAACAACCGCCTTGATGGGAAACTGCGGCGTCACGTTCGCCCCCTGCAAGCCGCAGGATCGTGAACTGCTTGCTGCCATGATGGAGACGGTAGAAGACATTCCCCGCAACGCCATTCTGTCCGGATTGCCCTGGTCCTGGGAGGACTACGGCGGCTACCTGGATGCACTGGATCAGATCAACCCGGCGATCAATGTTGCTGGCCTCGTCGGCCATTGCGCGATCCGCTACTACGTCATGGGCGACCGCAGCGCCGATGATCAGCCGACTGCGCAGGAATTGTCACAGATCGCCCGAATCGCAGGGGATGCGGTTAAAGCTGGCGCCGTAGGATTCTCGACCAACCGATTCCTGGGGCATTACATGCCCGACGGTCGTCATGTACCCGGTACCCACGCGACCCATGAGGAAGTCGCGGCGATCGCAACCGCAGTCGGTGGTGCCGGCGGCCTGATGCAGAATGTATTGAACATGGGCGGAGACTTCGACGGTGAGATGTCGCTGCTGCGCAAGGAGGCACAGGCATCAAAGAGCGGTCGCATTCTGTTCAGTGTCACTGCCGGAGCCAGGGATACTTCCGGGGCACGGGTCAAGAGTGCCCTCGAAGCGTTCAGCGATGAGGGCCTCGACATCAATGCCATTACCGTGCCAAGGGGCACTGGCGGCATCCTCGGGCTGCAATGTGGACTACCGTGGAGTGCCGAATCCTGGCGCAAACTCGCGGCAATGGAATTTGACGAGCGCCTCAAGGCCATTGGCGATGCCCCGTTCGTTGCCACGCTGGTGGCCGATGCGGCCGCCAATCCCGGTCGCTCGCCGGAAGATCTCTTCTGGATCGGCAATGGAGATCAGCCGTCCTATACCGGGGGCCGGGAGATGTCACTGGCGGGGCTGGCCGAGGCGGCCGGTGAACATGCTGCGGAGACTTTCATTCGCATGGCCCGGCAGAGCAATGGTCGGACCCTGTTTACCCAGCGGATGTTCAACAAGAACCTGAAGGCGCTGGAAAACCTGTTTTCGAATGACCGCTGTCTGCCGAGCCTTGGTGATGCGGGCGCCCATGTGAGCCAGGTCATGGATTCCGGCTGGGCCACGTTCTTCCTGAGCCACTGGACCCGGGACCGGGGTGTGTTTTCGGTAGGGCAGGCGGTCCACAAACTGACGGCGGCACCGGCCCGAATCATCGGCCTTAAAGACCGTGGCCTGCTCAAACCCGGAATGCGGGCGGACATCAATGTACTGGACCTGAATCGCCTTGGCGAAAAGGTACCGGAAATCGTTCACGACTTTCCATTTGGCTCGCCGCGGTTTATTCAGCGGGGCCAGGGTTACCAGGCGACGATCTGTAACGGCACGGTCATTCTTCGTGATGATGAACATACCGGGGCCCGTGCGGGTGAGGTCCTGCGCAACCGGGGCTGACGCTTTATCGGGGCTGAATTCCGGCCCGGAGCTGATGGATCACCGTTTCCTGGACTACATCCAGTGGTTGATTGGCATCAATTGTGATGGCGTCCGTTGGAGGTTCCAGTGAATCGAACTGGCTGTGGATCAGTGAAGCCGGCATGAAGTGATCTTTCCTGGTCGCCAGCCTGGCTCTTGCTGTTTCCGGTGATATCTTCAGGTAGACATATAGATCGCCGCCGAGTCGTGTGCGGTATTTCTCCTTGAGCGCGGAACAGGCGAGTACAACGGGGCGGGTAGTCGTCTCCATCAGATCATGCAGCCTGGCCAGCCACGCGGCCCGGTCGGCATCGGTCAGGGGAACGCCGCGCCGCATCTTGTCGATGTTAGCCGGCGGGTGATAGTCATCGCCGTCGTGGAACTCGCTGCCCAGTGCATCAGCCAGGAAGTGTCCGATGGTCGTCTTGCCGGACCCCGCGACACCCATCACGATGATGTTCATTGCGGCAGCCACTCGGCATGCCTTGGCGGGCCATCAGGATCCTGGATATGTCGGAAGGTATGGGCGCCAAAGGCGTCCCTTTGTGCCTGGGTCAGGTTCTGGGGAAGTCTCTGGCTGCTGATGCCGTCGAGCCAGCAGAGGCTGGCCGCGAGGGCAGGAACCGGAGTCCCGGAGGTCACCGCGCCGGCGATGACTTTGCGCATTGCAGGGATGCCCTGCTGCAGAGTTTCCCGGAACCCATCGAACAGGATCGGGCTGGCGAGCCGGGGTGATGTGGCGCAGGCTTCGATCAGTTGATCCAGCAGGGCTGCCCGGATGATGCAGCCACCGGTCCAGACCCGTAAGACGCTCGCCGGGTCAATATCCCATTGATAGTGCTCACTTCCCGCTGCCAGCAGGGACATGCCCTGGGCATAGGCACAGAGCCTCGCCACGAGCAGGGCCGACAGGAGGTTTGTCTCATCGATAGCTGATGTGGACTGTAGAGGGCCGCTGATTCCACTGGCTTCGGCCCTGAGGGACTGCAGCGCCGAAACGGACCTGGCCTCTACTGCGGCCGTAATCGTGGGGATGGGCACTCCCAGATTCAGGGCTTGCTGGACTGTCCATCGGCCTGTGCCTTTCTGTTCTGCGACGTCCAGTACCTGGTCCACCAGGGGGCGACCATCGGCATCAGGATGTCGAAGGACCGCAATGGTGATGTCGATCAGGAAGGACTGCAGCGGGCCTGACTGCCAGCGTTCAAAGAGTTCGCCGATTTCCGGGGCAGACCATCCGCTGCGCCGGCAGATATCGTAAACCTCTGCGATCAGTTGCATGTCGCCGTACTCGATGCCGTTGTGGATCATCTTGACGAAGTGGCCTGCACCATCGGGTCCCATTCGATCAGCGCAAGGGCCCCACGGAGACCGGGCGGCAATGCTGGTTAACGCTGGCTGCAGGGCCTGCCAGGCCGCCTCGCTTGACCCCGCCATCAGGCTGGGGCCGTGGCGAGCCCCGGATGCACCGCCAGAGACGCCGAGACCCACGAACTCAAGCCCGACTTTGCCAAGCCTCTGGCTGCGCTCACGGGTGGCCTCAAACTGTGAGTTACCGCCGTCGATCACAATATCGCCCGGGGACAGAAGCTCTGCGAGCTGGTCCAGCATCTGATCCACCGCCGCACCGGCTCGAATCATGAGCAGGACGCGCCGTGGCCGCTTGAGCGTTGCGATGAGTTCCTCGATCGTTGGTGCACAGTACAGTCCCTGGCCCTGGTAGGCATTCTCAAGACCGGTAGTGAGTTCCGGTTCGAGGTTCCACGCGGACACGCACTGCCCGTGGTCGAGAAAGTTCAGGGCAAGGTTACGACCCATGGTGGCAAGACCGACGATACCGATGTCGGAAACAGCATTCGGGGCGGAAGGTTTCATCAGATGTTGTGGACGGCGTGCATCGCGTGGGACAGTCAATCGTCGGTGCCGGGTATTGGGTTTGACATGGCGGGCCTGGCTCGGGGGATTTCACCGCATGATAGGCGCAGCGATCAGGTCACTGCAACGGCTCATGCACAGGCAGGACAAGCCTCCTCCGCTTTCGTACAATGAAAACCGAGATCACTTGCAGCAAGGAAACGGAATATGAAGGTCGATGGCGGAATTGGTTCGGACTTGAACAAGGTACCAGCGCAGGCAAAGGCGTTGGAGGCGGCTGGCATGAGCGGCATCATGACCGCAGAAACAGCTCATGATCCGTTTTTTCCGCTGCTGGTGGCGGCCCAGAATACCGGGCGGGTGGAGTTGATGACCTCAATTGCGGTTGCCTTTGCCAGAACCCCAATGGTCCTTGCCAACGTTGGGCACGACCTGAACCAGTACTCCAGGGGCCGATTCGTATTGGGGCTGGGGTCCCAGATCAAGCCCCACATCACCAAGCGATTTTCGATGCCCTGGTCCAGCCCGGCCGCCAGGATGCGCGAGTTCATTCTGGCGCTTCGTGCCATCTGGGCCACCTGGCATGACAAGGAACCACTGGCGTTCACCGGCAAGTTCTACACCCACACGCTGATGACGCCGTTTTTTACACCGACAGACAATGAGTACGGCGCACCGAAGGTCTTTCTCGCCGCGGTAGGCCCGAAGATGACTGAAGTGGCCGGTGAGGTGGCGGACGGGATCATCGTGCACGCGTTCACCACAGAGCGTTACCTGCGGGAGACGACGCTGCCGGCGCTGGAGCGTGGCTGGGCCAAAGCCGGCAGGAAGCGTGAGGATTTCGAGATCATGTATCCAGGATTTGTCGTGACCGGGCCGACTGAAGAGGCCATGGCCCAGGCAGCCACGGCGACCAGGCGGCAGATCGCCTTTTATGGTTCTACCCCGGCCTACAAGCCGGTGCTGGACTCCGTGGGTGCGGGGGACCTGCAGGACGAGCTGAACAAGATGTCCAAACAGGGCCGATGGGAGGAAATGGGCACGCTGATCACCGACGACATCCTGCGGGCCTTTGCCGTGGTCGCCGAGCCTGATGCCCTGGCCGATGGCATCCTCTCCCGTTACGGCGACATCGTGGACCGCACCAGCGCGGCCTATGGTGGCATCCCTGCTGAGCAGCAGGCTTCCATTATTGAGAAACTGACAGCCAAAAACTGACACAGAGACGAACAAAGGCAAGTGGGAGACAACCGCGCAATCTGGCCCAATGGTCAGCGACGATTCCGGACAAAAAAATGGTTGGGGAGGTATTGACCACCCCAACCAACTCCCCCCGGATATTTGCAGCAACTTCGATCAATGTGCTCGGGATATGAGTTCCTGCCCATGTTGTAGAGGTTCAAGGGCTATAAAACTATTTATGGAGGCGCCACACAGGGAGACCCAGGATGCCAAAACTGATATCCGTTGATGTTGCCGAATGCTCTCTCGATATCCACCGCAATCTGTCGATTGAGCCTCGTCAACGCAAGCCGGGGCCACCCGAGAGAATCGATGGGATGACCGTCGGCATCTTCACCTTGACCGAGGATGCTCCGCACAATGGAGAGATGCATCCCGATGGTGACGAGATGCTGCACGTGATCTCAGGCAAGGTCCGGGTATCTTGTGATTCCTCTCCGGGCGAGGATCTTATCCTCGGCCCCGGCGACACCTGTATCGTCCCGAAAGGCGAATGGCACAAGGTCTCCGTGATTGAAGCGTCACGCTTCATCCACATTACGCCCGGCCCAAACGGAGAGCATCGACCAGTCGACCGGGAGTGAAGCGCGACCGTCAGGCACGCCGAGAAGCATTTTTCAGTGCAGAGCGAGATTGCACAGATCCAACACCGGTGTTTCACTGGTCTTTTTAACGGCCCTGTCAGGCACCCTTATGGACTTCATTGTGCATTCTGATGACGCCTTTTCGCTTGGTGGGTTTCTGTCGCCTGCGGAGTGTGATGAACATATCAGGAGAAGTGAGCGTCTGGGATACGAGGTATCCCGGATTGATACAGGGCGCGGCATGGCGCTTGATCGCGATATTCGCAATAACGAACGAGTCCTGCTGGACGATTCGGCCCTGGCCGGGTCGCTGTGGGCCCGGTCAAGGCATTACTTTCCGAATCGTCCAGGTCAATGGAAACCGTCAGGACTGAACGAACGGTTCAGGTACTACAAGTACGAGCGTGGCAGCAGCTTCAGGTGGCATCGGGATGGCTCATTTGAAAAAAGCAGAAACGAGCGGAGCCAGCTCACCTTCATGATCTACCTGAACGATGACTTTACCGGTGGCGAGACCGATTTCGGTGATTTTTCCGTTGTGCCATCGAGGGGCGATGCACTCTGCTTTCTTCACTCCCTTACCCATGAGGGGCAAGAGGTCTCCCGCGGGATAAAATATGTACTTCGTACTGACGTCATGTATCGACGCCAATCTCGATGGCCATCATGACCGGTTTCGGGATGTCAGCATCTTCATCAACGTCAGCGTTTCGCCGGGGTCCATTCGGCCCAAAGGGGAGTTGCTGTATGTGGACATCATGACCTTGCCGGTGCGCGACAGGACAAACTCACTGGGCTGAATGAAGTTGCGGTTGTCGTCCCACCAGGAGCCGAGATGATCGGCCTGGTCCCGGGTGACTCCGTAGCAGACCGGGAATCCCAATGGTTCAGCGACCTTGCGGGTATCCTCTTCGCTGTCTACGCTGGCCGCAACGATGCGGATCCCTATGGCGTCGAACGCGGCACGGCGTTCCTCATATCCGGCCAGAAGCCGGATGCAATAGGGTCACCAATAGCCTCGATAGTAAAGGACGATGCTCATCGCCTCGCCCAGATCATCGGGTAATGTCAGGGTGCCACCACCGGTGACGTTGAGCGTCATCCGGGGAAAAGCGTCACCACCTGCAAGCTTCTCTGCCATGATCGGAACCCCGTGCACTGGTTTGGCACACCATACAGGATGCGGACTGGAACTCAAAATTACCCATCATCCTGTCTTATGTTGCTGGGCATGGGAGGTCCCTCTGGTTTATTGTAGTGCCCTTCCCAATTCTCAGGTTGCAAGGCGTGAACACCCAGGTCGATGGCCAGGACGATACCGCTCGCGGCGTCGTTACCCGAACCAGCATGTTTCAATCACTCGCGATTCGCGATTTCAGGTTGCTGTGGCTGTCTAACCTGTGCGCCTCTTTTGCCATGCAGATGCAGATGATTGCCCGTGGCTGGCTGATTTACGACATGACCAATTCCGCCATGGCGCTGGCCTGGGTGATGCTGTCGTTCATGCTGCCCTCGTTTGTGTTCTCTCTGGCCGGTGGGGTGATCGCCGATCGGATGCACAAGAAGCAGATCATGATCGTTTCACAGGTGCTCAATGCCATTGCCACCGCCGTGCTGGCGTACGTCATTTTTATCGGTGAAGTCACGTTTTGGCATTTCATCTATATCGGGCTCTTCAATGGCACCGTGCTGTCTTTCAGCATGCCAGCCCGAAGCGCGGTGATTCCCGAAGTGGTCGGCCCGGGCAATCTGGTCAATGCCATGGCGCTGCAGAGCGCCACGTTCAACCTGTCGAGAATCCTTGGCCCGGTGCTGGCCGGTGGCCTGATTGCGGTCTTTGCGGCAGGTGATACGACCTCAACCCATGGCGTCGGGATCGTTTTCTTCATTATCGCCGGGCTGTATCTGGTATCAGTAGGGGGCACACTGCTCCTGAATTATGTAGGCGCCCCCGTGGCGCGTGAAAAGACCACTCCGCTGGAGGATGTCAAGGAGGGTTTCCGGTACATGAAGCGAGAACCCCTGATCGTCGGGCTGTTGATTATGGGCTTTGTCCCATTCACCTTTGGCTGGTCCGTGTCGTTCTTGTTACCGGCGTTCAATCACGATGTGCTGGGGGGTGGGCCGGAAGACCTGGGCATTCTGATGACCGGGATAGGCGCGGGTGCACTGGGCGGGTCACTGATCCTGGCCCGCCTGGGGGACTTCAATCAAAAGGGCAGGGTGATGTTCATTGCCGCCTATATCTGGGCTGCATCAGTGGCGCTGTTTGCGCTTTCTTTCAATATGCTGATGGCACTGGTGATCGGTGCTGTCACCGGGCTGTTCTCATCGTTGCTGGGCTCACTCAACATGAGTGTTGTGCAGCTGGCGATCTCTTCAGAGATTCGTGGCCGGGTGATGAGCATCATGATGATGGCCCATGGTCTGATGCCCCTTGGCGTTCTGCCCGTCAGTGCCCTGGCTGAATTTGTGGGCATTGACGTTGCGCTGATGTTCAGCGCCGGTATGCTGGCGCTGTCGATGGTGCTGCTGGGGGTTTTCTTCCCGGACCTGAGGCGCATTGACCGTGGCCACGGTTCTGCGGCGCTGGTAGGCGACCGGCCCCGTTAGCTGATCATTCCGGTGCGATATAGCCCTCGGCCTGTTCAATGGCCTCACCCGCCAGAAACCGGTCTCGCTGGGCATTGAGCCAGGTTCTGGCTTGCTTGTCTCGGAGGTTGAGACGTTTTTCGTTGATCAGCATGGTCTGCTGTTCCTGCCAGTCAGCCCATGCCTGGGCCGAGACGGTCTGAAAGATCTCCTCGCCCCGTGTCCCGGGAAATGGCGGGGCTGGCAGGCCGGGCAGGTCCTGCTTCAGACGGCTGCAGTGAACGGTTCGTGACATGGCGCACCTTTGATATCGGAAATTCGGGAATATCGGGTCTTTGCTGTTTTGCTATTGTAACAGGCGCTGTTGCAGGTCGGTGGTGGCAAGAACTCCTGGAATTCCGCTCAGAGCAGTGAGTTCGAGTAGAGCGCCTCAAAAATACGCGTTACGGGCCGGGTGAAGCCGATTGGCGGTGGGCTCTGCGGCAACACCCAGCGTGCGCTGGCTTCCGCGACCGTGGAGGCATTGGGGG
This sequence comes from Pseudomonadota bacterium, assembly GCA_027624035.1. GTDB lineage: Bacteria > Pseudomonadota > Gammaproteobacteria > Pseudomonadales > Azotimanducaceae > UBA7455. Next base: position 37,018 of record JAQBUI010000003.1, read on the forward strand.
TGTCGACCCGGACTTGCATCGGCGTAATATCAAGATGGTAGTGGGTAAAGGAGTGGCGGAAGGGCCGAAGGGCGATTTCCTCGACCATGGTGAGTCCGTGGTCAGCTATGAAAGCGTTCTGATCATCGCACTCCGGGAAGCTCCAGAGACCACCCCACAGTCCTGTGGGCGGTCGCTGCAGCAGCAATACCTCACCTTCAGGGTTCTCGATGATCAACATTCTGGTGGTCTTGACGGGCTTTTCTTTTCTGGGCTTGCGGCCAGGATACTGTGCCGTTGTCTGGGTACGGCAGGCGAGACAGGTTTGCTGAACCGGGCAATCTCCACATTGGGGCTGGCGCATGCAGACCGTGGCACCAAGGTCCATGATGGCCTGGGTATAGTCAGCGACACGTTGGTGAGGTGTGGTCTGGTCCGCCAACTGCCAGAGCGCATCGGCCACGGTCCGCTCTCCCAGCCAGCCTTCGACGGCGAAGTGCCTGGCGAGTACCCGCTTGACGTTACCGTCCAGAATGACGCCGCGCTGGTCCCCGGCGATGGCGATGATCGCGCCCGCCGTGGACCGGCCAATACCCGGCAAGGCAAGCAGTCCATCAAGGGTCATCGGAAGCTGGCCGCCATGGTTTGTGACGATTTCCCGGGCCGACCTGTGCAGGTTCCTGGCGCGTGCGTAGTAGCCGAGGCCGGTCCAGTAGTGCAGCACGGTATCCTCATCGGCAGCTGCCAGCGCTTGTACCGTTGGCAGCCGGGCAACAAAGCGTTCAAAAAAGGGTATGACCGTAGTGACCTGGGTCTGCTGCAGCATGATTTCGGACACCCAGACCCGGTAGGCCGAGATGTCCTGTTGCCAGGGCAGGTCCTTGCGACCATGCACGTCGAACCAGCCGAGAACCCGGTCAGAAAACCGGTCATTCACACTCGCAGCCCCTGCGCACGGGTTGCCCGAAAGCGGTATACCGGTCCATCAGGACGCCGAACTGCGATGGTTCTGGTTGGCGCGGGCCAGGTTCTCCCGGGCATACTCGCACAGTACGTGGATGATCCCTCGTGTGACTTCCTTGTTGCCGGCCATGAGTTCGTACAACGCCTCACCGTCGACCCGCAGCAGAGTGCAGTCTTCCACGGCCTCTGCCGATGCGGCGCGCCGTTCCGGGTCGAGGGCGGCAAGTTCGCCGAAGACATCCCGGTTCTTGTAAACCGCCAGTTCCCGTTCCTCGTTGAAAATCCGGACCCTGCCGTCAGCGACGATGAACATGGAGTTGCCAAGGTCGCCCTGGTTGATGATCACTTCGCCAGCCTGGTAATCCACCGAGTCGACAATGGTAGCGAGGTCAACGAGTTCTGCTTCGGGAACAGATGAAAAGACATTGACGGATTTCAATATCAACACCTTTTCAATGGTCAATAACATAACGGCTTGCTACCCGTGAGAACTGGCTATTACGGCGTCTCGGCACACCTTCGGATCTGGGAAACTTTCCAGCACGACTACGGCATGCCGGATACGGGCATGCTCACGGCTATTATGGCGGTGATCGTAGGTGACCGCCAGGTTTCCGCAATAGCTGGGAAGGAGGCGTCCTCGAAACATCGCGAAACTGCAGCGTTTTCGCGATTTTCTGCGGGCGCCTGCGCCTTGCTCCCACGAAAGATCTATCAGAGCCTGCATCAGGGCTGAGCGGGCAGTAACTCGCGCACCACCTCTCTGACGGCCGGGCTGGTATCGGCCAGCAGGGTGGAAAGCGCACGTCGCAGATCCGGAGGGGAAAGGCGTGACAGAGACCAGGCTGACGTCTCCCGAATGATCGGTTCCTTGTCGGCAAGGCCCGCGCGGACGGTCTGCTCGTGCTCGTCAGCCTTTAGCTGGCCAATCAGAAACAACAAGCTGCTGCGCGTCCAGTACAGGGCGCCATCGAAGTGGGTTTCTATGATGTTGTCGAAGCGCGCCTTGGGGGACATGCGCTGGTGTGGAAACCGCGAGGCCAGCATCTCCAGACGTTCTGACACCGTCAGATCATCCAGCAGCGGCAGTACCACCTGTTTGATGTCGCCGGTGAGCAGGTTATCGAGTACTTCGAGTGCGAAGGTGCGCAGTTCCGCCACCTTGGAGTCGATGTGGGCACGAGTATCCAACATGACAATCGAGGGGAAGATAAACGAAATGAGCAGCAGCATGTTGTCCCTTCGAAGGTCCAGTTCGTTGCCAAGTGCCGAGCGCAAAAGGTTGTATCGGGGGTCCGGGTAAAGATCTTCGATGGCTGCCAGCAGAGAAGTGATCAGGTGGACTTCCTCATCGATCTTGTTGACGAACAGATAGTGATCGTCCGGGGCCGCCTGATAATGCAGCGAGGCCAGGCCAACGTAGATCTGGTGTCGTAGTTCTGGTTGTTCGATGTCGATATGTCGGAGCAGGATCTCTATGCCTGTGTCGCCACCAATCTGGTGAATGATGTCGATGATGTGCAGTTTGACCCGTCGTGTGGCAATCGGTGAGGTCAGCGCAGTATCGAGGTCAAACAGTGCCGTCTCCCCGAACTGACGCAGCGCGTTGCTGGCAAATACCTGCAGATGAGAATCGTACAGTTTGTCTACCAGCGTGCTGATCAACCGGTCGTCCCTGATTCGACCCGCAGCATAGACGCCAGCCTCGACCACATCCGGGTTCAGGTCATCCAGCAGTTCCACCAGAAACCCTGAGAAATGCTGGCTGCCAATTTCAGCCAGCACCTGGGCGGCAAAGATTCGAGCAGAAGGCGCGTCCGCCCTGGTCATGCCCAGCAGGTAATTGTTGGCAATGTCGTTGCGCGGTTCGCGGCGGAGTATCCCAACCAGTGCGCCGCGACGTATATCCTCGTGGTAGGCGTCAAGGTAGGGTAGCAGCGTCTCAATGGAATCGTCTGGTCCGAGGCTCGCATAGGTGATCAAAGCCTGGCCATGAACACCCGGGTCCGTCTCAGCTTCAATTCGGTCCCGAACCCGTTCGGTCAGTGGCGTGATCTGCATGTCTGCGATCCGTTTCAGGACGTCCAGGCGTACGATTCTGTTCTGGTTGGCCATGACCAGCTTGAGCATTTCGGTGATCTCGGGATGCTCGATTTTCTCAAGCAGGTTCAGGCAGTAGAAGATTTCAGCAGGGTAAGGGGAGTCAATCCCCCGTTTGATGATGTCGAGGCTCGCGTTGTCCAGCTCGGACAAAGCGAGTTCCCCGACCTTACGCTTCTGAATGCTGACCATGAGGTTGGTCAGGTATTGGCGGCGGATCAGAAACGAGACCACTATCCAGGCGATCATCAGGCAGGACAGGACGATCAGAAAGCGTTCGGGCTCCCAGGCCAGTGTGTCAGACAGAATGTACAGACATACGCCGGCGATCGCGCCCGCTACAGGGTCGACCACACCCTCAATAAGGGCGGTCCCCTGGGATCGCTGACGGTCCGACAGCACCTGGAACAGTATCGTCACGGTTGGTTTCCAGATGGACGACTGGAGCACAAATCGTGCCCCATTGGTAATGACCATGACGCCGAAGATCAGTGCCGTCCCGGCGCTGGCGGCCTCCAGCACTGTCACGGCCGTGGCGCCCGCGAAGACCACCACGGGAAATGCGAGCAGGCCGAACATGATTCCGAACCGCCGGAGAATCGGTGCAAACAGCACGATCATGCTGAACATGGTCAGCAGGCCAGCCACCGCAAAGAATTTCGCGATGAATGCGGCGAGATCCTTGTCGTTCGGGAACTGTTGCATGGCGTAGTTGTAAAAGGCGACATCAAGGAAGAAATAGGCAAACATATACGCCGCGTAACACAACGTGATGAGCTGTACATAGTATTGCTTGAGCATCCCGAACATGCCCGTCTCGGCCCCCCCGGCATGATCGTTGGCATCGTGAGTGATGGTGACCTCGCTGCGAAAATGCGTCACCGTGAACTGCACGATCACCACCACGGCCCCGGTCGCGAGTATGGCGACCAGCAGCAGATCCTCCACTGCCATAAAACGCAGCAGCAGGACGATCAGCAGCCCCCCCACCATTTCTGCCAGAAATTCGCCAGAGCGGGTGAGCCCGAACAACCGTTTGGTTTGCCGCACGTTCAGCAACCGGGTCAGCAGCCCGATGAACTGCAGGCTGAACAGCATATAGGCCACCTCGAAAAAAAGTGGCAGCGCGAACACCACAGCACTGCTCTGGGTAAGGCCAAGCAGTAGCCGAAACAGGAACAGCCCCCCGAGGATCACGCCAAGAATGGCAAACAGATAGATCTGCAGGGACAATCGTCGGGTGAGGCGATCGATAATGAGGGTTAGCGGCATGCCGATAAACCCCAGGAGAATCGCAATGAGTGCGAGTTGCTCAGAGCCGAACTGGTCCAGAAACAGGGTCAGGGCGCAGACGCGGGTCATGCCAATGGCAATGCCTGACATGAACATGTTGGAAAAGAGCAGCAGGGTCACGGACTTTTCTTCAGGGCGGATGCCCGCCCTGGCCAGCCACTGTTCCGTTTTCGACAGGGTGACGTTCCCGTTCACCGCTACATCAGTCAAGAGGGTGTGCCCCGTGTATTTTTTGTTTGTACGCTGAGGCAGGCCGATGCCTCGGCCCAAATTATGCGTCATTTCAACGCCCCCGGCGAAGTCTTTTCGCCACTGGTGCATGGCGGCGGTCGATTTGATAATCTCCCGCACTGTTGTTTGACTGGGGAACACCATGGCCGGAATAGGCACGGAAGAAAATCCGCTGCGTGTAGCAATCATTGGTTCAGGGCCAGCGGGGTTCTACACGGTCAGCAATTTCATGAAGCAAAAGGACCTTGTGGTCCGGATGGACATGTACGACCGGCTACCGACGCCATTTGGTCTGGTGCGTGCCGGCGTTGCCCCCGATCATCAAAAGGACAAGTCCGTCACAAGGGCCTATGACAAGAGTGCCCAGACCCCGGGCTTTCGATTCTTCGGTAACATCGAGTATGGCAAACATATCAGCCTCGAAGATCTGCAGCAGTACTACCATCAGGTCATCTTCACCACGGGCGCCCAGGTTGATCGCAACCTGGATATACCGGGTGAGGATCTCGCGGGCTCTCACTCGGCGACGGAGTTTGTCGCCTGGTACAACGGTCATCCTGACTTTGCCGATCTCGAGTTCGACCTTTCTGTAGACAGCGTTGCAATTGTTGGCATGGGGAACGTGGCCATGGATGTCGCCCGTATCCTCTCCAAGACGCCTGAAGAACTGGCAGATACGGATATTGCGGACTACGCGCTGGAAGCGCTGCGACACAGCAAGGTCCGAAACATCTATCTTCTGGGCCGCCGCGGCCCGGCCCAGGCCGCATTCACGCCGCCAGAAATCAAGGAGATGGGGGAACTTGCGGACTGTGATGTCTGCGTGCTGCCTGATGAGGCTAAGCTGGATGCGGTCAGCCTGGCAGACATGGAGGCCAACCCGGACAAGAATGTCGAAAAGAATGTCGGTTACATCACGGAATATGCTGCCCGGCCCCGCAGTAACAAAAAAAAGCTCCTGACCGTTCGCTTTCTGGTGTCACCGACTGAGCTTGTTGGCGCTGATGGCCGGGTGAAGGCCATACGCCTGGTGAAGAATGAGCCCTACCTGGATGATCGCGGTACGGTCCGTCCGCGTGCAACGGACGTCACCGAGGAGCTGCCAGTCGGGATTGTGTTTCGTTCCGTAGGGTATCGTGGGGTCGCGCTGCCGGGTATTCCATTTCATGAATCCTGGGGCACCATCGAGAATGATCGCGGTCGGGTGCAGAGCAGTGATGGCGAACAGGTGACCGGGTTGTACACGGCGGGCTGGATCAAGCGTGGCCCAACGGGTGTTATCGGGACCAACAAGACCTGTGCTCAGGAAACCGTACAGTGCATGGTGGAGGATGCCGCCCAGGGTAAACTGTGGTCCCCGGGAAGTGACGACATTGAGTCCCTGCTTCGCAAGCGACAGCCGGACCTGATCTCCTATGCGGACTGGCAGGAAATTGATCGGGTGGAGGTCACAAAAGGTGAGGCAGAGGGGCGCCCCCGGGTGAAGTTTACCCGTGTCAAGGACATGCTGGCGGTATTGTCTCGTTAGTCATGGGCTGGCCGGTTCAGCCGAGGACGCTCGATTCAGCCAGGCGGCTTCAATCATCTGCTCGAGAACCAGAACATCAACATCGGCGAGCTTGTTGATATAGAGGCAGCCACCGTTGCCGACCCGATGCTTGCCCAGACGCTCCCGCAGGCCCGTGGCCCCCGGAAAGTCACCGAGGTAGAAGACAAGGGCCTGGGCTCTCGGTGCGAAGCCGATCTGACAAATCTCGGCCATCTTGCCGCTGGCCAGACGATATTGGTGTTGACCAAAGCCGATAATGCTGGGCCCCCACATTCTGGGTAGCTCGCCCGAACATTGCTCCATCAGCCGGGTGACTGCGATGCCATCTTCCCGGCGGCGCTTGTTTTTAACGTTCGCCAGAAACACCGCGACACTGGCATCGGTCGGCCGGGTCTTGTTGTCAGCCATTATTGTCAACCATTGTCGTCATCCACTGGTGCCAGACATGGCAATTCTAATAGGTTCGAATTTCAATCAGGTGCTGGTTGGGATCGTTGAAATACAGGGTGGGCGCCCCACCCCGGGCGCCGACCTCAGAACCCGGTCCCGTATTGTCACCCACCTGGTGGAAGGAGGGCCCATAGTCGATGTTAGCCGCTCTTACACGCTCAAAAATGTGATCGAAATCTGTACGGGAAACCGCAAAGGCATAGTGCTCGAAACCTTCTGTACCCCATGACGCGAGTTGCAACTGGAACTCGGCATTGACCTTGATGATGGTGAACGGGCCGACGGTCCCGGCGTTGGAAAACCCCATGATGGTCGTGTAGAAATCGACACTCGCGTCGAGATCACGAACCTTCACTATGATGTGATCAATGGATGTCATGTTTACCTCGCATGATAGCGAGTGAACCGATCGACCTGAACCGGGTACGACAAACCCAGATCGTGATCGCACAACTGACAAGTCACACGCCTACTTCGCGTCTGCTTGTGCCGGTCGAAAGGCCAGCAGCACATTGCCTGGAGGCTGACCGAAACTGCCGTATCCGGAACCGATGAACAACATGCCGGCCCCGGCCGCAATGGAGTGGCTGTCGATCGCACCGCCACGGGCGGGGACACCGTTCACGGTCTCGAAGTCGCGCAACGTGTCATAGGTGAACTGTACCTTGCCGGTAACGGCGTCATAAACGAACACCCGCCCGTCGATCGTTGCGGCCACAACCGAGTCAGCAACGGCAAGCGGTGCTGCCGAGAGCCCGTAGCGGCGCTCACAGCCTGTGGCACGTGCCTTGCGTTCGGGTGTGCAGTCCGGCGCTACTGGTGTTCGCCACAGCGTTCTGCCGGTTTCGATGTCGATGGCATTCATACCGGGTTCGGCAACGGAGGCGTTGAAGGCAGGGTCATTGATGGGTACAAAGAGGCGTCCGGAGGAGACGGCCATGCCCCAGTGGACACCCCCCAGCGGCGTACCAAGGCCGAACCGGTTGTGCCATATGAGCTCGCCGGAAGCCGCATCCAGGCCCCATACATCCCCTGATTTCTGGCCCGCAAGCAGCATTTCCCGGCCGGACTTCGTGGTCACCAGGATGGCCGACGCACCGAAATCAAAGTCTTTCAGTACGCTGTCATCGGGTGATGGGCAGTTGGGCCCTGATCGTTCCCAGGGCACCCGGCAGGCCATGTTCCATACATCGTTGGCGAGTGCCTGGAAGTGCCATTGCTGTTCGCCGGAGTCCAGCGAAAGCGCGATCACCGCATCGCTGGTCTCGGTTGCTGGCAGCGATGTATTCTGCCCCGTCGTCACGTAAACGAGCCGGCGTTTCGTGTCAATGGTCGGGGTTGACCAAACCGGGGCGCCGGATGGTCCCCGCAGTTTGATGCCATCGCGGTTTTCTTTCCCGGTATAGATCGCGTCCGGCATCGTATGCCAGGTCCACAACTGCTCCCCGGTGGCGCCTTCGAGGGCCACGACTGCACCGTGCTCCACGCAGCATTCATAGCGCGGATTGACCGCCCGGCCAACGCCAGACCCGGACACAGGAATGATGATCCTGCCGTCATGAATCATTGGGGCGCCGGTAATCATCGCGCCGCTGGAGTGGCGCCCCTGGGCGACCCAGACCACAGTGCCGGAAGCGGGGTCAATCGCATGTATCTGGCCCGCCCGGTCTGCAATCAGCAACGCCGCCTGGTCGTGGCTGATTTGCCCGTGGGTGAGGGATGTGCGCAACTCCATACCAGCGTCATAGACCCAACGCACACAGGGACCCCGGACGTCCAGGGCGATGACCACGCCAGCCTGATTGATCGCATAGATCAGTGTGTCGCCAATGATGACCGGTGAGGAACGCAACGCGGAAGTTTCGGGAAAGCCAAGGGCCCAGGCCAGTTCCAGATGGGACAGATCGTTGCTGGTCAGCCCGGCCTGACCGGCGGAAAGCGCCCTCTGGTTGCCGGGGTCCACGCCGACGCTCGCCAGTCTGACGGTGGCTGATCGAGGGATGTGGCGCGCTTCTGCCGGACACCGAAGGGCTTCGATCCATTCCTGGGAAGCCGATGCCGGCGCCGCGAGATAGGCGATCAGGTCTCGCAGTTCGCTGCGGGGAACCTGTGCTGCCTGGGGGGCCATGACGCCGGCCAGGCTGGCTGCGAGGGTTCTGGCTGTCATCTGCTGGAGTGCTGCCAGCGGTGGTACCCTCGGCTGGTCCGGCTGATCATGACACTCTGCGCAGTGCTTTCGATAGGTTGCTGCTCCAGGGTGATCTTCTGCCGCGATGGCGCAGTTCACGACAAATAGCCCCATGGTGATCATGATCAGCCATGAACGGGTCAAGGCAGGGACATCCGTTGTTCTGGACAGCCCTGAGCGTGTAGACAGCCCTGAGCGTGTGGACAGCCCTGAGCGTACCCGAGTCAGGTACGCCGTAGTTGTGCTGGAAATCCTCTCGGACCGCAGAGCGTGAGGTGGGAACTTCCATGAACGCCGGAAAAGGTTGCACGTTCGGCGGCTGACTTGGCTCATGGCGATTCTCCTAAAAGCTGAGGGTTTGTTGCAGCTCAGGAAGAAACCGACTTCAGCTTGCCTTGAGCGCCTTTGCCGGCTGATTTCGCCGGTGCCTTGTCCGTCGCCTTTCCTGCTTTGCCCGCCTGGCCCTTCTGTGCCAGCGTGGCTTTGAGGGCATCCATCAGATCCACGATTTTCTCTTCGTGCTGGACGACGGGTGCCTCGGTGATATCGTTACCGGCGATCTTCTGTTCAATGAGTTCGAGTATTCTGGCGCGGACCTCGTCGGTGTACTTGCCGGGGTCGTACTCTGCAACGCTGACCTGTTCGATGATCTGAATGGCAAGGTCGACCTCCGCCTGCTTGATCTCGACATCCGGAAGCTGCACGTCATCGAAGCTCTTCAGATCATCGGCATAATGTAACTGCTCCATGGCGAGCCCTTCACCCATGGGACGGATCATCACCAGGTAGCCCTTGCCCCTGGCCGCATATCGTGCGATGCCAGCCTTGCCGGTTTTGGTGAGCGCGGTTGCCAGCAGCTTGTAGGGCCGGTCACCCCCTTTGCCGGGAGACAGGAAATACACCTTCTCGAGATTGATGCGATCCACTGAAGCGAGGGGCACGAACTCCACGATGTCGATGGTGTCACTCTTGACGGCCTCAAGGGCCTTGATCTCCTGGTCCGTGAAGATGACATACTGGTCCCGCTGAAACTCGTAGCCCTTGACCATGTCCTCCCGGGGAACGATGTCGCCGTCCCTGGCGCAAATGTACTGTTGCTTCAGACGTGACCCGCAGTCTTTGTGGATTCGGTTGAATCCAACGGCGCTTGACGTGTCGGCCGACGAGTACAGACGAACCGGAATAGACACCATCCCGAAGGAAATCGACGCGGTGGAGAGTGGGCGCATGACGCTGCATCCGTTAGTCAGGGCCCTTCAGGGTAAGAGTAATTGACCCCGGACTCAAGCCGATTCGTCTGGCTGGTCTTCCACGATCACGGCGGTGCCGTAGGCGAGCAATTCGGCGGCACCGCCCAATACCACAGAGGTGGAAAACCGCGTGGCAACCACCGCGTTCGCACCGACGCGGGTCGCCTCGGCCTCCATGCGGTCCAGGGCCTGTTCCCGGGCCTCGGCCAGAAGTTTGGTGTATTCGGAAATCTCGCCGCCTACCAGCGTTCGGAGTACTGCCATGATGTCGCGGCCGACATGGCGAGCCCGGATGGTGTTTCCCCGGGCGAGGCCAATGGTCTTGACAATGCGTTTGCCGACAATCTGCTCGCTGGTGGTAATAATCATCGTTTGATCTCCTTGTAAGGGTCAGTCTGGTAGCTGATGGCGCGCTCGATGATGACGATGCTGAACAGGATCAGCCCGCCAATGATGATGCCGGCAAAGGCGAATTTCCCAAGAAACCACTCGCTGTCATCGGTAAAGAAATTGATCGTACCGTAGCCCAGCAGGAGCAGGTAGCTGCCAATCACCAGCAGCAGCCCCGCGTTCCTCGCAAAGCCGCTGAAAGGCAGACGCCAGAAGGCATTGAGTGCCTCGTCACCGGGTTCAGTGAACGAGATGGCATTCAGCTGACCCATCTGTTGCCGTAGCGCCTCGTACTCCCGCTGACAGTCCTCACAACGCGACAGGTGTTTGGTGACTGCAGCGGACTCCTCTGCGGTCAGCTCGCCATCCAGCAGGCCGGACAGTAGGACCTGGTTCTGGTGGCAATCAGGTGTGCTCATGATGAGTCTCCTTGATCGTGGTCATGTATTGGTCCCGGAACGCGATTCGGGCATGATGCAGGCGGCTCATCACGGTTCCCCGGGGGATCTGCAGCACCTTGCTGATGTCTTCATAGCTGCTGTCATGGAGATGCTTCATGATGAGGATCTCGCGAAACTCGGGCTTGAGTTTCATCAGCGCCGCATGGATTGCCGAGGCGTCATCGCGCTGTTCGGCAGCAAGCGTGGGATCACTCCTGGCGTCCGCACGCTCCTCGTAGTCCTGCTCCTGGCGACGCGCCCGGATGTGATTCAGGCAGCCGTTTTTCAGGATCGTATAGAACCAGGGATAGAAGGCCTGCAGGGATTTCAGCCGCGGCATGGCTGCATAGGCCTTCGCGAACGACTCCTGGCACAGGTCCTCGGCCGCGGCACCATCGCCGAGCAGGCCCATTGCGTGATAGTACGCTTCGCGACGATACTGCTTCACCAGGAACTCAAAGCCACGCGGGTCGCGTTGCTTCAGGCACAGGCGGATGGCAGTGGCTTCGTTCATCGGTGCAGGACTCTGGTTCTCTGCCTATTGAACAGCTTGCCCCCGGAAATATTCAATCCCGGGTGAGCAGCACCTTCAGGACGGGCCCCAGGTCCTCTGCCGGCGTGTCCTTGAATTCCGCGAGGCGCGAAAAGACCTCGGCTGCGGCCAGATGAAACCCATCCGGCAGTCCCGCGCCGGCAAACGTTGCAGCAATTTCCTCCATCTCGCCAGCAAATCGCCAGGCCTTGGCTGTGTTGCCGGTCACCTGACGGTGGGTTCGGTCGGTAAACTCGCGCCCCCACTGGGTTTCAAGGTCGCCGCGAACCCCCTCGGCCTCGGCCACCGCAAGAATGGCTGTGAGCAGTGCCGTAGTACCTTTGGTGTAGGCGGCAAAGACCATCTTCAGCGCAGAGGCAGCCCCCGCTTCCGTGGAGATCACGCGCGCCTCGAGGGGTGAGCCTTCGAACAGTGCGGCGACCTCTCTTGCGTGGCTGCCGGATAGATAGAATCTTGTTCCGGCGCCGGCAGTCCAGGCCGGCCCGCCAATGATGCCGCCATCTACGAAACGGCAATCCGGCATCGACGCCTGGATCCGCCGGGTTCGGGGAGGTGCGATGGCGTTTCCTTCTACAAATATGCCGCGAAATCCAGCTGCGCTGACGTCGCGGGCGACCTCTTCAGCCGCATGGGGAGGGCAGACGCTCAGTATGATGTCGGCTTCTGCCGACATGGTAGCGATGGAATCGCACGGCTTAAGGCCACCCCGGTTGGCACGTTCCGCGGTCGCGCCGGAACGTCCCCGGGCGACCCAGAGGACCCGGTGGCCGTTGCCAGCGGCCGCAGCACCCACCGAGGCACCCATGGCCCCGGGATGAAGCAGGCCGACGGTCGTCATGCTGGTTCGATGTAACGGCGGGCCACGTCCTCCAGGAAGGCCACGCGCTCGGTTGCGTTGCGACCACCCTGCAGCAGGATCAGGCGGTCTACCCCCAGATCTGCGAACCCGGCAAAGAAATCATCGTCGGGCCGTCCCCTTGGCGTAATGCTGATTTCGAGCTTGCCGAGAGAGGACGGCCGTTCATATTTCTGGGCGGCTTCAGCCAGCCCATCCAGACATCGTCTGGTGATGTCGTGGTCCATGGCAAAGCCGTACCAGCCATCACAGGCCTGCACGGCCCTCCTGAATGCTGCTTTCGAGCCGCCGCCCACGTGGATCGGTGGGCCACCTGCCTGAGCAGGTTTCGGCCGGCTCTGGATGCCGGAGAAGTTCACGAACCTGCCCTTGAAAGAGGGTGCGTCCGATGTCCACAGTTCTCGCATGGCCGGGATGTATTCATCGGTCCGGGCGCCGCGCTCTTCGAAGTTCACGCCCAGTGCGTCAAATTCTGCCTTCAGGTAGCCAGCACCGATGCCGAACAGCAGCCTGCCGCCCGATAGATGGTCGAGGCCGGCCATCTCCTTGGCCAGCACCACCGGGTTTCGCTGGGCCAGCAACGTAATGCCGGTTCCGAGCTTGATGGTGCTGGTGACAGCGGCGATGAATGACAGTGCGGTAGAGGGGTGGACCATATCTGTCAGCGGTGGTGCGGGGGAGGGTGGTGCCTGGGGGTCTGGTAGCACCACATGCTCGCCAGTCCACAGAGATTCGAAACCCGCGTCCTCGGCGGCGATCGAAACGGTCTTCATCACCGACGGGTCCGCACAGAGATCGTTGTTGATGCCGAACAGTCCGTATTTCATGTGCATGCTCCCGATTGTCAGTTTTGTGACCGTCTTGTGAACGGTGTTTGTAAACCGTTTTTCAACGGTGGTGTAAACCGTTTTTCAACGGTGGTGTAAACCGCTAGTGAACGGTGTTGTAAACCGTTCCTGCAGACGGTTTGTGAACCAATATCCTGCAACAGGAAATAGAAGTAAAGCCAGCTGGAAAGACCGCGACAGGTTAAGCCGACACAATACCCGTCAGATGATGTTCTCGCGCTGGAACAGTCGGGCTGTAATCAGTGCCAGGGCCAGGCCCATCACGACGCTCGCCAGTGACGAGTAGGCATACGCAATGATCGGTACATCCTTGTTCCCGAGGACCTCGACCATCAGCAGATGCTGCCCGAGCATGGGAACGGCATACATCCAGACCTGGGTGGCGACAGGGTTCAACATCAGGAAGAACGATGGAATCATGGGCAGCATGGTGAGCAGGCCGATGTAGCTCTGGGCGTCCTTGAAACTCCTGGCGAAAATTCCCAGCAGCATCTGCATGCTGGTGGCCAGCAACGCCAGTGGCAGTACGGCGATGATCATGAGCAGAATCTGGGTGCCGGTAATGTGGAAGTTGAGCCCTATCTGGTCCAGCGGTACCTGAACCAGCGCAACGATACACAGGATCAGCGTCAGCACCACACCCAGTGCGGCAAAGATGCTGGCCGCAAGCCACTTGCCAATCACGAAGTCGTGGCGTTCCACCGGGTTGATCAGCAGCGGTTCCAGGGTTTTACGCTCCCGTTCTCCGGCAGTACTGTCTACCGCGATGCCCATGCCGGCTACGAAAGCGGCAAGTATGATATACAGCGGAATGAAATTGAGCGCTGCGACTGCGCGCTGCTGTTTGCTGGCGACGTCGATGTCTTCGGCAATGACGACGCGCATCACTTCCGGCGTGACGCCGCGTACGATGAGGCGCAAGGCGGCGATCTCACTGCTGTATTCACGTATCAGCCCACGGAAGCGGCCCACGGTGGCCATGGCATCGGTTCGTGAGCCATCGTAGACAATCTCGATGACCGCCGTTCGGGTCTGTGCGAAGCGTTCGCCGAAGTCATTGGGGATAACCGCCACCAGTTCGACCTCCTTGTTTTCCACGGCAAGTCGCGGGTCACCCTTGAATTCCGTGACGTTGACGTCCTTTTCCTCCAGCCAGCGAACAAATGACGGTGCGTTGTCGAGCCCGACCATCGGGATGGCGGTGTCCTGCGCCTGATGCCGCATGTTGATGATGAAGGTCATCATGCCGTACACCAGGATGGGTGCCATAACAGGGAAGATGAAGGCCGACATGACGGCGCGACGGTCCCGGCGCCCATCGATCAGTTCCTTGCCGAAGACTACCCTGATGGCATGCATTTATGCAGTCTCCAGAACACGTTCTACCAGTTTGACGAAGGCTTCTTCCAGATTGTCCTCCCGGGCCGCGTCACGAATCTCATCGGTGGTGCCGCTGGCGACCACGATTCCTTCAGAGATGATCACGATCTGATCACACAGGCGGGCCACTTCGTGCATCATGTGGCTTGAGAACATCACCATGATTCCCCGGCTGCGAAGCTCACCGATGAGTTCCCGAACAGACCGGGTTGTCATCACATCAAGCCCGTTGGTTGGCTCGTCCAGAAGCACATTGGGGGGGTCGTGAACCAGGGCTCGGGCAAGACACACCTTGGTGCGTTCGCCCTGGGAGAACCCCTCAACCCGCCTGTCGGCGATAGACTGCATGTCGAGGAGGCGGAGCAACTCGTCGATTCTGGCGGAGAGCTTCTCTTCCGGGAGTTTGTGCAGCCGTCCAAAGTAAGCGATGTGCTCCCGGGCCGTCAGACGCACGTACAGACCATGGGCATCCGGGAGGACACCCATGGCCCGCTGGGCCCGGCGGGTCTCGGCCATGATATCAATGTCATCGACGGTTGCGGTTCCGGAGTCCTGTCGCAGCAGGCCATAGATGATGCGAAGCGTGGTGGATTTACCCGCGCCATTTGGCCCAAGTAAGCCGGTGACCTGACCGTTGCTGGCGCTAAAGCTGACGTCCCGGACGGCAACAACGGACCCGAAAGACTTGGCAAGGCCACTGACTTCAATCATCTCCCGGGTCTCCCTGCTGCTGGTCTCTGGTCCGTTGTGGCAGGGCTTTGGCTGGTCCTGCGAAGCTCGTGAAGAAGTCCCTGCGGACGAGGTTTGCGGTGCATCCCGGATTGATCGCGCCAGGGTCAGCATGCTCAAAAAACTCGGCCAGCAGGTCGGGTACACAGCCCTGGGTCATGACGCCGTGACCCACGCCAGCCACGATGATGTGCTGCGAGTGGCCAAGGGTGGCGGCCGCTTCCCAGCCGTACCGGGGCGGGGTGATCGGGTCCAGCTTGCCCGACAGCAGCAGCGCGGGGACGTCCGAGGTCACCGGCTCGAAGTAATCCACCGGCACCGATCCCCTGGGCCAGAATCGGCAGATGGGTTCAAGGCTTTCAAAAATCTGGTTTTCGAAATCCCTGCTTGAGTTGGCAGAGGAAGTCCGGGTCATATCCTCTGCACAGAGTACCGACGCCATCATGCCGACACTCAGTGCCCCGGCTTCGTCTCCGTTCATGGTGAACGCCAGAGAGATCAGAGGATCGAAGTTGCCGTGATTCGCCTGTTCGATAGCGAGCGGCAGCAGGGATGACAGAGTTCGCTCATAAAGGACGTTACGAATCAGCCGGTTGAACATTCGATGGTCCAGGGTACCGTCAACCCGCTCGCCAGTGCGCGGGTGCGTAAAGGTGACCTTGATAGTTGAGGTTGCGTGGCGCTGGACCAGAGCCCTGAAGTGTTCGCCAAGTCGTGGGAAGGCATTGGCACAATCGGGTTGGGCGCCGCAGTCTGCCAGCAGGGCGTCAAATGCCGCCTGGGCGTCGGTCGCGACGTTGGCCGGAATGTTCATGGAGAGCGGCACCACGCCATCGAGAACCATCGACCGAACGCTGTCCGGGTGACGGCGAACATAGACGAGGGCAGCGCGGGTGCCATAGGACCCGCCGAGAAGATTGATGCTGCGATAGCCAAGACGCTCCCGGACCTCATTGAGATCATCCATTGCGATCGGCGTTGTATAGAACGCCGGGTTGGCATCAAGCCGCGAGAGGCAGGCGCGCATCTCGGCAATCTGTTTTTCCATGGCCTGCTCGACTGACATGTCGAAGTCGTCCAGCTCGAAAGTGGTGTCATCGATGCACATCAGCGAATTCGACTCCCCGGTGCCCCGCTGATCGACCAGCACCACATCACGTTCTCGCCTGAGCTTGTGCAGTACGCCGAACACCCAGGGCCCGGCCGATACAGCAGACTGCCCGGGGCCACCGGCAAGAAAGAAGATCGGGTCTGGCTTGACCACCGCGGTGGTAGCAGGCAGCAGCATGACGTTTAGATCGATCTGACGGCCTGACTGGGCGGCGCGATCTTCAAACACGGTGATCGTGCCGCAGAGGGCGTCCGCGACAATGGCCGTTACCCTTGGGTCGGCCGGTCTGGCGCACTGGTCCAGCAGCTGATAGTTCGGCTTGACCACCACGCTCGGGTCGACACCAAACTCGCATCCGGCGAGCAGGATAAGCAGCAGGCCGGCCATGACGCCCGGGATCAGTCTTGCCCGGGCCAGCCGCGCCACTGTCATGGGGGTACTGACGCGACGATCTCCGTTACAACCTTCCCTAGGCGGCCAGGAAGCCCTGAATGCGGGCGGCCTCCTCACGCAGCATCTCCGGGGCACCCAGGAACTGCCGGTTGGCACCGATGCGTTTGAACCAGTAATGCAGGCCGACAAGATCCGTAAAGCCCATCCCGCCGTGAACCTCAGTTGCGGTCTTGGAGACCTGCTTGCCGACTTCCTGCACGTGGGCCTTGACCTGGCAGGCCATCAGGCGTTTCTCATCCGGTACATGGTCGAGTGCATGGCCCGCATACCAGACGAAGGACCGGCACGGCTCTATGGTGGAGGCCATGTCGGCACACATATGCTTGACGGCCTGGAACGAGGCGATCACGCGATTGAACTGTTCCCGCTGTTTGGCATAGACGACAGACTGATCGCACATGGACTGGGCGGCGCCCAGGGTATCTGCAGCCTGCATCACCCAGGCGGTGTCGAGGACTTCTGTGAAAACGGCAGGATCATCGCTGATCAGTTCCGCGTCTGCACCCGAGTACAC
Source organism: Pseudomonadota bacterium (assembly GCA_027624035.1). Taxonomy (GTDB): domain Bacteria; phylum Pseudomonadota; class Gammaproteobacteria; order Pseudomonadales; family Azotimanducaceae; genus UBA7455. The sequence goes on from JAQBUI010000003.1 coordinate 54,295, forward strand.
GAGCTGGCAGGTCGACCGGGTACGATCCACCGTGGCGAGATTGGTCCGTTCGATCTTGCTGTCATCCGCTGCAACCAGGTAGAGGCTGCGGTCTTCTGTGGCGACCAGGTAGTGATCGGCATCGCCGTCCAGGGCGAAGATGGACTTTCCCTTGATCTTGCCGTTCGTCACTGTGAACCCCGCGTCGGCTCGCCGCCCGATGGCTTCGCCAAAGGCTGCGCCGATGCGCGTCTCACCGCTCGCCAGGGCTCCGAGCAGATCATCGCGGCTGCCGGAACGCAGCAGTGCAACCGGCGCCATGATCGCAGAAGTCAGAAAAGGCACGGGGGTGACGTGATAACCGAGGCTTTCAGCGACGATGGCCGCATCGAGACTGCCCAGGCCGACTCCGCCATGATCTTCCGGGATCAGCAGGCCTGGTATGCCAAGATCAGCGAGGCCCTGCCAGACTTCACTGTCTGCCACATCACCGGCTGTGACCTTGCGTACCCGGTCAAGGGGCACCTGTTCCGTCAGAAACCGATTGACGCTGTCCTGCAGCAGTGTCTGGTCCTGTGATAGTCCGAATTCCATGGTTGTCTCCTACTGGGCTTTCACGACAGCTTTTGGTTCCCGGGGCATGCCGAGTCCACGCTCGCTGATGATGTTTCGCTGGATCTGGTTGGTGCCTCCGCCGATGATCAGGCCCAGGAAGTACATGTACTGGTACTGCCACGAGCCGCCGCCGCGGGTATACGGATTGCCGTGAAATGACAGGCCGATCTCGCCCATGATGTCGATGGCCAGGCCCTCGAGTTCGTGGCGAAGCTCGGTGCCGAGGAGCTTGACGATCATCCCGGAGATGCCGGCATCCTGATCCTTATTGATTCGGGAAGACAAAAGGCGCATGTCGTTAAAGCGCATGGCGAGCACCCGGCCCTGAATCTGCATCAGTCGTTCACGGTAGTGCGGGTTATCCATGAGGCGCTCGCCGTTGATCGTTTCCCGCTGCATCAGGTCGATCAATCCGTTCAGCCGTGACTGGGCCGCATCCGGTGGAGCCAGTGACCCGCGTTCATAGCCAAGGATGGCGTTGGCGACCTGCCATCCTTCGCCGCGCTTGCCGACGATCTGATCTTTCGGCACACGAACGTCGGTGAAGAACACTTCGTTGAAATTGGCATTCATCGTCATGTCTACCAGCGGGCGAATCTCAATGCCAGGGGTGTCCATCTTGAACAGCAGAAAGGAAATTCCCTGATGCTTTGGTGCATCGGGTTCGGTCCGGACCAGGCAGAAGATCCAGTCGGCAAGATGCGCGGTACTGGTCCATATCTTCTGGCCATTGATGACCCATTCATCACCGTCGAGTTCTGCGCGGGTGGTGAGGCTGGCAAGATCACTGCCGGCACCGGGCTCGGAATAACCCTGACACCAGACCATCTCGCCGTGGATGGTGGGCCGGACAAATTGCTGCTTTTGTTCCTCGGTTCCCACTTCCAGCAGCACTGGCGTCAGCATGGAGATGCCTTGCCCGCCAAGGCCGGTGTTCATTTGAACACGGCCGAATTCCTCGGCGATGATCCGGGATTTGATGATGTCCGGCTCGGCCCCGAAGCCACCGTATTCTTTCGGAATGGTTCGCGCCGCGTAGCCGTGCTCGATCAGTTTCTTCTGCCAGCTGATGCCGTCGCTGGAACCTGCACCACCACCGGGCTGCTTGTCCTTGTTTGCCTCGACAAACTGACGTACTTCATTGCGAAAATCTTCGTATTCGCTGCCAAATGACAAGTCCATCTGGACCTCCCTCTGTTATTCGTTCGTACCCGCCTGTATCACGCCGGTGTCATGTCTGGATCAAGTGTGGGCTGTGATCTCGACCACGTTTTCACGGAAATTCCGGACCCTACTGTGCGAGTCCGGCATACGTCCCGGCACGACCACGACGTGCCTGACACGGGCACGCTCATGGCTTTCATGTAAGTGCTGGCCGCACGCTGTGACGTCCGAAAAAACTTCCCTTGCATTCCGACCGCAAGGCTATCACAGCCGGGCGGTCGGAACACGACCCGTTCAGGCTTTGGGCGTCAATTGCACCAGCAGCCCGTTGGCAGACTTTGGATGGATAAACACCTGCGGGCTTCCCACGCCGATCAGTTGAACGCCGTTCGCCTGCAGCTGTTTGACGGTGGCATCCAGGTCTTCCACTTCCATGGCGATGGTGTGGATGCCCTCACCGCGTGAGGCGACCGCCTTGCCTACGGCGGAGTCGTCGCCCGTCGGGGCGACCACTTCAATGAAGCCACCATTGGCAAGGTTGAAGAACGCCTGTTTGATGCCGAGTTCGTCGGACTCGGCGGTCCGGTCCAGGGTAAGGCCGAACTTGTCGCGCCAGGTTTTAAGGCCCTCGTCGAAATCCTTGACCCGTACGACCACATGATGAACGCCAGAGAAAGACATGGCTAGCTCCTGATTGATTGCTGGGAGAGTGAATATAGCGAGTTAGGCCGGTGGCGTCACGGCACACTTTCGTACTATGAGCCATCCTTGAACCTGACGTGCCGTGCACTGCATTTCCGCTAACGCTTGCGGAGCTTATCCATTCGGACTGCGCTCGTGATCTCCAGCGCCTGGATTCTGGTGAGGAGCCGGTGTTTGCGCGCCTTGTCAGGTTCCTCTTCGAGTGCCCGTTTGAGGTTCGCCAATTCCTTGCGAGTGTGGACTTCCCGGGGACTGTAGCCGGCATTCTTGAGAACGGAATAAGACATGCGCAGGTGTTCAGGTGTCTTCTGCCACTCGGAAAGGTCCAGTGGCTTGCCCTTGTTCGGGAGATTGTCGAAGTCACCACGCTTGATGGCATCACGGATCTGGGCTTCGACGGCATCGTAGATTTTTTGGATGGCCATGGGCTGATTTTAGACCAAATCCGGGGAATCCGCTTCACAAATGGGACGCATTCATAGAGACTTGCGGCTCGGATATCCCTGAATCGAACCAGAATAGGAGAGCTACCATGGCCTTACAAGTAGGCGACAAAATTCCAAGCGTAACCCTGAAGACCATGGGTGCGAAGGGCCCCCGGGACATTACCACGGACGAGATCTTCTCCGGCAAGAAGGTGGTGCTGTTTGCGGTTCCAGGTGCCTTTACGCCCACCTGCAGTGCCGCCCACCTGCCGAGCTTCGTCGTCAATGCGGACAAGCTCAAGGCAAAGGGTGTTGATAGCATCGTCTGTACTTCTGTCAATGACGCCTTCGTGATGGACGCCTGGGGCAAGGATCGCAACGCGGAGGAACTCCTGATGGTGGGTGATGGCAATGGCGATTTCGCCACCGCCATGGGCCTGACGATGGACGGCAGCGGCTTCGGGCTGGGCAAGCGCTCCGTGCGTTATGCCCTCGTGGCCGAAGACGGCAAGATCACTGCCCTCAATGTTGAGAAGGGTGGCGCCTACGAAGTCAGCTCCGCTGAGAAGATTCTCGAAGCGCTCTAGTCGTCAATCGTAGTCAATAGTACTCAATGAAACACGGGGCCCTCGGGCCCCGGCCTCTACATGATTGAATCCTGGGTCGCGTGGACGCTGCTGGCCGCCACCATGCAGTCGGTCCGCACAGCAGGCCAGAAAGCGCTCAACCAGGATGTGTCCGCGCTGGCGGCGACGCTGGCGCGGTATTTGTTTGGCCTGCCTTTCGCGCTGATCTATCTCGCCCTGCTCTGGAATGATCGGCCATTTGTGGTCATAGAGCCCGGGCTCCATTTCTTCATGCCTGCAGTGGCTGCCTGCGCCCTGCAGATTGTGGCCACGATTCTGATGGTCAATCTGTTTACGCTGCGCAATTTTGCCGTGGGCAGCACCTATATACGCAGTGAAATCCTGATGACGGCCCTGATCGGTGTGGTCGCATTTGGAGAGCTCATCTCGGGCTTGGGCTGGTGCGCGATCCTTCTATCCAGCCTGGGCCTGGTGCTGGTGTCCCTTCCTGCGGGCAAGCGTCTGGGCAGCCTGTGGAACCGAGCCGCCGCCTATGGCCTCGCGGCCGGGCTTGCCTTCTCGCTCTGTTCACTTTTTATCCGCTACGCGAGCCTGTCACTGGGGCTGAGCGACCCTGTTCTGGCGGCCGCGTTTACCCTCGCGTTCATGGTGACAGTGCAGATGCTGATGAGCCTTGCCTGGGTATGCCTGCGGGATGCCCGGGAACTCGTGACGTTGTTTCGCAAGTGGCGGGTGGGTCTGTTTATCGGCATCACCAGCGTGCTGGGGTCGGCGGGCTGGTTTACAGCGTTCACCCTGGAGAATGCGGCGTACGTCAAGACACTGGGGCAGGTGGAATTCCTGGTCATGCTGACGATCTCGGTATTTTATTTCAAAGAGCGACCGGGTCTGAACGAGTGGCTGGGTATGTTGCTGCTGGTGACCGGCGTGGTCCTGTTGCTCGTTGTCCACTGATCGATGCTTTGCCCTGGAAATTGACCGGGGCTTTATCCCCGGGAAGCTGCAAGCGGATTTTCGTGGGATAGGCCCGTAAACCGTTGGAAGTCGTAGTCAGCGGAATAGATGGTGGCACCAAGCTCCATGGCCAGAGTCGCGAGCAAGGTATCCGAAGTGAGATTACCCGCGGTGCCGACCTGCAGTTGCAGGTTTCGAAAATTTGACCAGAGTTTCGGTCCATCGACGAGATGGACGTAGGGTTGGCTTAACCATTCATCTACATAGGTGATCGCAGCCTGTGGTGTCATGGGTCTGGTGAGAATGCCCGCCCTGGTCGTGATTCTGATGAATGCGTGAATGACGCTCCACGCCAGGCCAACTTCCTGAGTACCCGAGAGTGTATCTTCCCACCAGCGTCTCGACGCTTTATGGTATGGAGAGTCGCTGTTGACCGCGTAGATCAGCAGGTTGGCGTCGACCAGAATCACTTGCGCAGATTCAATTTGAGAACGAGTTCCTCGTCTTCGATCTGGTCGGCAAGTTGCAGACTTTTTGAGAGATCATATCGGGGATCAGGTTCGCCCAGTGAGCTGGGCTTTAGCTTGTATTTCTTTGTCGGATAGGCAGGTACGGCAAGTCCCTTTCGCAGGGTTTCGTTGATCACCTGCTTATACGACTTGTCCGTTTGCCTGGCGATGTCCTTGAGTTGCCTGTCGAGGGCATCATCGATGGTTAATGTTGTTCGCATGGCATCCCCTCATGAGAGACATCATGGCATCAAATCTAAAGCATCAAAACATCACTCCAGTTTACAACCTGGCAGATGTAAATCCCGGGCCGGCAATCAACGGCATCCAGCCGTCAGGGCGCCTGCAAACGATAGGCCCTGGCGGCGGTGCCGCTGAATACCGCGGCCTTTTCCGTTTCTGATAGCCCCAACTGACTGGCAATTTTCTTGAAGAGATTCCACAGTGTCCGGTACGAGATACAGTCCTTGTCGACCGGGAAGTTGCTTTCAAACATGCAGCGCTCCGGCCCAAAGGCTTCCAGCGCGTACTGGTATCTTGGCAACAGAAGTTCGAGAAACCTGTCTGAACTCCATGGAGATTCCGTCTGGTGCATATGATATGGCGGCTCCCATTCACCAACACGCATCTGTGCACCGCCCAGTTTCATCACCGCATTGGGGCAGGCTGCGACCGCATCAATGGCACTTTGCCATGCCTTGAGTTCATCGGCCCCGGCATCGGGATCAATTTTCCCGCCCAGGTGATTGACGATGACCGTCACGCCGGGGAACTGATTGGCGAGGTCAGCCAGACGCGGCAGGCGAGTGAAGTCCGGAGACCAGTTGTCATAACTCAGATCATACTTTTCAAGCAACGCGAACCCGGCACGGAAGGTATCGTTCAGATCCGATGGGAAAGCACTGCGAATACCCCTGAAGTTTGGGCTTGCCTGCAGGTGTGCCGTGAGTACGGCCTCGACCCCGGCTCCCAGCCTGAGATCTGCAGTGGAGAAGATGCCCGTACAAAGCCTGGTGGGGCCATAGAGGCCTGAACGGCTCATGGCCGCGACACCGTTGACGAACTCAGTCTCACCAATGCAGCGCATTTCTTCCGGGCCGTCAGCCCGGTAGAAGGCACCGCACTGTGCAAACACCGTCTGCACGATGTTGTGGCCGCTGTCGGCGATGTCGCGGCTGATCTCTTCACACAGATAGACGGTCTGCCGAAAGCTCACCTGACTGTTGCGTCTCTGGTCCCACAGGTGATGATGGGGGTCGATGATGGGCAGGCCAGGTTCCAGAACCGGCTCGGGTGTTTCTTTTGCAATCCAGTTCTCTATGTCCTGATTTTCAACGATGCTCACGAACCTGTCCTCCGGGATCTGCTGATCAATGGGTTCCATTGCCACCCGTGGCTGGGTGTCAGTGCAGGGGACAATAAACCACATACACGGCCGTGATCAATGTGTTGATGAGCGCACTGATGGGTTATCCTTGCACATCGCCACATCGAGGGTCTGAATCTACCCTCGACGCAGCGGCCCTGAATCTCTATAGTGCGCGTCCCAAAAGTAAAACCCCTCCGGCCCACCCAATAACCGCAGGAAACGCTTCGTGATCACCACTGCCAACATCACCATGCAATTCGGCGCAAAGCCGCTGTTCGAGAACATCTCCGCTCGATTCGGAGAGGGCAATCGCTATGGCCTGATTGGGGCCAATGGTTCCGGAAAATCGACCTTCATGAAGATTCTGACCGGCAGCCTTGCCCCTACGTCCGGCAACGTTTCCATCAGCGAGAACCTGCGGGTGGCAGAACTCCAGCAGGATCAGTTCGCCTATGAATCCTATTCGGTCATCGACGCGGTCATCATGGGCGACAGGAAGTTGATGAAGGTCAAGCAGGAGCGGGACCGGATCTACGGGTTGCCGGAGATGTCCGAGGAGGACGGCATGAAGGTGGCTGACCTTGAGGTGCAGTTTGCCGAGATGGATGGCTACAGCGCCGAGGCAAGGGCGGGGGAGATCCTGATCGGGGCCGGTATCGACGAGTCATTGCATTATGGACCCATGAGTGAGGTAGCACCGGGCTGGAAACTGCGAGTATTGCTGGCCCAGGTGCTTTTTTCCGACCCGGACATCCTGCTGCTGGACGAGCCTACCAACAACCTCGACATCAACACGATTCGCTGGCTGGAGGGTGTGCTCAATGATCGCAAGAGCACCATGATCATCATCTCTCATGATCGCCACTTCCTGAATGCGGTGTGCACCCACATGGCTGACATTGACTATGGCGAACTGCGGATCTACCCGGGCAACTACGATGATTTCATGATTGCCTCGACGGCTGCCCGTGAACGCATGCAGTCCCAGAACGCGAAAAAGCAGGCTCAGATCGTCGAGCTCAAGCAATTTGTCAGCCGGTTCTCCGCCAACGCTTCCAAAGCGAGGCAGGCGACTTCACGCGCTCGTCATATTGAGAAAATAGAACTGGAGGACATCAAGCCCTCCAGCCGGGTCAGCCCGTACATTCGCTTCAATCAGGAGACCAAACTGCATCGGCTGGCGCTGACGGTTGAAAACCTCGGGCACGGGTTCGATGGCGAAACGCTGTTCAAGGGCGCCAGTATGATGATCGAGGCAGGTACCCGGCTCGCAGTCATTGGTCAAAATGGTGTGGGCAAGTCCACCTTTCTGAAATGCCTGATGAACGATCTGACGCCGAATGAAGGCGTGATCAAGTGGGCAGAAAATGCCGAGCTTGGCTACTGTCCCCAGGACGCAACCGCCATATTCGATTCAGACATGAGCCTGTTTGACTGGATGAGTCAGTGGCGCAAACCGTCCCATGACGATCAGATCGTCCGGGCGACACTGGGCCGTCTGCTCTTTTCCACGGAAGACTCCAAAAAAGCGGTCCGGGTCTGCTCCGGTGGTGAAAAGAACCGGCTGCTGTTCGGCAAGCTCACCATGAGTGAACCCAACGTCATGCTGCTCGATGAGCCTACTAACCATCTGGATATGGAGGCCATCGAATCTTTGAACCTGGCGCTGGACTACTATGAAGGGACACTGATCTTTGTCAGCCATGACCGGGAGTTTGTGTCCTCCCTGGCCAACCGTATCGTTGAGATCAGGGACCAGAAGATCATCGACTTCCACGGTACGTACGATGAGTACCTGGCCAGCCAGGGTGTGGACGAGCGGGTTGGTGTTCGATAAGAACCGTCTGCACCCTTAACCGTCTGCACCGTCTGCAAGACCGGCTGAAGCCTTGCGACAGTCCTCAGTCATAATTTTTGACGAGGTGGCTCCTGAATCGTTTGCTCAAGGATTCAGGGAACAGTTAGGCAGACGCCGGTCATTGGGCGGCTGATTCAAGGCCAGTCATTCCAAGACCCTGCACACAAGCGGTAATGTGTGCCTCATAGCCCGAGGAACGAAGCAAGAGAAGCAGGGTCCTCAAGAGTAGATGGTCAGGGTCGGAGTAAAGTGCCGGGGTAAACCCACCGTCGACAATTCCCAGGATTTACTCCGGCACTTTACCCCGACCCCACGACTCGAATCGGGCGCTGCCACGATATTGTTTGCGTCGAGCTGTTCGCGGTGGTTGCTGGCTTGCTCGGACCTCGGGGGCTCTGGGGCGGCCTGCCCGGGTCGCGCCATCGGGAGCAGCCGAATCTGCAAGGTCCGCTGACCACAGCAGGGCGGCACGATCTTCGCTCGAAAGCCAGACCCGATCAGCGACTTCCAACTGCTTCCAGTCAACCGCTGCCTTGATGACGTTGGCGGTTTCCTCCGGCCAGAGGGCGAGTGCATCCAGCCACGGCACAATGTCCGTCAGCGCGACCACCGGGCTCTGGTCGCGCCGCCAGCGCTGTTGAACCACGTCGCCAACTAAAAAAGTGCTTTGCCACTTCAGCAACTCGTAGACCTCATCGCGCTGATCGGCCTGGTTGAGCATGGCGATCAGCAGGTCGAATACAGGTTGTGCCGGATAGGTGGCTCGCTGCAGGGCGTAGCTGACCTGCCAGCGAAGGGCATTGGCCTCGTGCCTGGTAAAGGGCCCGTAATCAAAGGCGAGTACCGGCCGCAGATGATCGGCAGTGATCGACCGTCGGCAGATGTCTCGGAACGGCGCAGGCAGATCGAACGCGTCGTCAAACAGCATGTCCCTGGGGTTCCAGAACATGTACCAGGTGGCGTGACACTGGCGGCACTGATAGATATTGCCAGCCCACTCGCCTGCATCGAGATCGGCGTCTTCGGTGATAGGTTGCCAGTCCGCGCGCGCCCGACGTGAGGTATTGGGGTCGTACCAGCCGACCGGCGGCGTGACGTGTTGACACGGCGTTGGGCTCATGAATCCACCCTACCAGCCAGCGGCGTCGTTGAATACCTCCACCATGGCCATCTGTCCCAACTGATCGAGCAGCACAATCTGGTTGCGACGCTGAACCAGTTCGAGATCAAGTGCCAGGCTGATAGAAGACTGCAGTTGGCCATTGACGAACCAGTAATAGGGTGTGGCAGCGCCCCGGGCGGTCAGTCGCAGTGGCGGCAGGCTGCCCATGCTGCCATGGCTGCGGTATCGGTGACCGTCATCAACGCCAACAATTTCGATGCCGCCAGACCCTGCCAGTCCGTCCATCTGAAAGCAGTCAGGGTCCACGTCTGGCACGCGGCTGTGGCGTCGCCAGGATTCCGGGATCCACGGCTCGAGAGCAGGGGGCCAGAGCAGAACGTGCTTTGACTCGCCGGGGAGATCGCAGCCGAGCGGTACTCGCAACCCTTTGTCAGACACTCGAATCATGATTTCCGATGCAAACAGTGCCGGGTCCCCGGACTGATGATGAAATGGCGTCGGGGCAACGGTGTTGTCCAGTACCCAGCCCTGGCGCTTGATATCACAGCCGGGCCGGTAGGCAGAGCCAGAGGGCCAGCAGATCTCGGCACGGGTGACCGATTCCGGTCTGGGCGGGGGGCGCCCCCGGTCAGGTATCAGGCCGAAGAGTCGGGCCATGAGTGGTACCGCCGTGACCGCACCATAGTGCCCCGGTACCGGCTTGTTGTCGGGCCGGCCCAGCCACACACCCACGGTATGGTCTGCTGATACACCCACTGCCCAGCTATCCCTGAAACCATAGCTGGTGCCGGTTTTCACCGCGACACCGGGCAGGTGGTTGTCCGGCCGGGTACGCAGGATCTCGCCAACGATCCAGGCACTTCCGGCAGAGATGATTCGCCGCTTGCCGGGTGGATCTGCACCGGAATATCGCGGCAGTACGCTTTCACCACCGTGGCCCAGTGCCGAAAAGGTCTGCACCAGATCGGCCAGTGAACTGGCGAAGCCGCCGAGTGCCATTGCCAGATTGGGTCTGGCGCCATCCGGCAATGACACGCTGATCCCTGCGTTGGTCAGTCTGGCGTAAAAAGTCATGGGGCCAACCTGGTCCAGGACCTGTACGGCGGCGACATTCAGTGACCGTTGCAGTGCGTCGGTGGCGCTCACAGGGCCGGAGAACCTTCGGTTGAAGTTTTCCGGAAAATAGTCACCAAACCGGATCGGGGCATCGTAGAGCAGGGTCTCGCTGTGGAGTATTCCATCATCCAGGGCCATACCATAGATGAACGGCTTGAAGGCAGACCCGGGAGATCGGAGCGCCTGCACCATGTCCACGTGGCCGAACCGGTTGAGGTCATCAAAGTCGGCAGAGCCGAGGTATGCCCGCACCTTTCCCGTACTGTTTTCCATCACCAGAGCGGCGGCAGACATTCGATCCCCTGTGATCCGGGCATGGTCCCGGACCAGTTCAGAGGCCCGCGACTGCAGGTCATAGTCGATAAAGGTTCGAACGATGGGCTCGTCACTCTGGTACCGGAGCCGCCGGGACAGAAGTGGTGCCCGGGTATTGAATATGACCGGGGCGATGAGAACCTGTTCCAGGCCGGCATCGGACGCCACTTCGGCGGTCCAGATCTGCTGTGCGACCATCCGATCCAGCAGTTTGTCCCGTGCCCGTTGGGCCTGGTCCGGATGACGGTCCGGCCTGTATCGGCTCGGGGCCTGGGGGAGCACGGCAAGCAGTGCTGCCTGGGCGTGCGTCAGAACCCGGGCAGGGTAACCAAAGTAGCTGCGGCTGGCAGCCTCCACACCCTCCAGGGTTCCCCCGAAGGGTGCATGGTTCAGGTACCAGGTGAGGATTTCGTGCTTTGAATAGCGCCATTCGATCTGCAGGGCGCGAGCCATCTGGTAGACCTTGCCGGCAACGCTGCGGGAATGCGGGTAGCGAAGTCGCGCGACCTGCATGGTCAGGGTGGAGCCACCGGAGACAACCTGACCCTGTCTGAGCCAGTCCCAGGCGGCGCGTGCCAGAGACACGGGGTTGATACCCGGATGGTAGTAGAACCACTGGTCTTCGTAGCCAAGCAGGGCCTCGAGGTACAACGGCGAAACGTCGGCAATCGTCACCGGATAGCGCCACACGCCGTGCCCATCCGCAAACCGGCGAAGCGGTATCCCCTCTTCGCTGACGACGACACTGGCATAGCCATCGTGTGACAGGGTTGCGGGGTAGCGGTGGTCTGCAGCGGCCAGAACCACCAACCCGACGACGGGTAGCAGCCATGGGCGCGCCCGGGCCGCCCAGGCCGCATGCGTATCGGAAAGCATCCCGGACCGTACGGTGCGGCGCCGTCCCTTGCGAGACAGCCATGAGCGTGCCCAAGCCACCCAGGCCGCATTCGTATCGGAAAGTATCCCGGACCGCATCAGCGCATCCTCAGGGCGCGGTGACGGTCAGTTGTCGGGTCCTGCCGATGCTGAAGCGCCACGGCCGATACATATCCTCGGCATAGGCCGGAGGCACCGTATATCTGCCAGGCGTGACCACCCGGGCGAGGTAGAACACCCGTTGCATCCTGCCACCGGTCAATTCCAGCGCCGCGACGTAGCGATCTTCCCGGAACTCCTCATGTCGTACCTGGTGATTTGGTGTCAGTCGTGAGCCGTCGTCGTCGAAGATCATCGAGGCCAGGTCGAGGCTGCTTGCCACCAGGTTCTGGTTTTCGAGTTCGATGCCGGCCGGCAGCAGATCGACGATGATTGCGTCCGGGACGGGTTCCGGGGCGCTGACCTGCAGCCGCACGACGAGCATGTCGCCGGGATGGAGATCATCAAGGTCTGCGGCGGAGCCGTCCAGGGTGAAGTAGCGCTTGCTCACGGTCATGTGCTCGGCAACCGGGTCGAGTGCCTTGCGGGGAACACCGGCAACGGCATATTCCCCGTACAGGGCCTCGTGATTGGGCGTGATGCCCTGCAGGCGCTCGTGCTCGTCGGCCGAGATGACGGTTGCATAGGGGCCATCCCGTTGAATCCGTGTGTTGCCCCCGGTCAGGATAAGGGTGGCATCGACATTCTCCCCCCGGGATTCCCACGCGGCAGCAAGACCGAGCAGGTGGGCTCGCTCCTGGGTGCTCAGCCAGCGGCGGTCGCGATATTCGGCGGCAAGGCGAATCGGGTCTACGGGCACGTCAACGTTAAATTCCGCCATGTAGCGCAGTATCCAGGCGGTGTCCCGCAGAGCGCTGCCATAGTCGCCAAGATAATCGCTCTGGCGTCGCTCGCTGGAGGCGGCCCGGGCGAATGCGACCTTGCTGCGTTCAGAATCGCCCAGCAGATGCAGTGCAAGGCCCAGGTGCATCCAGGGCAGCCCGGACTGATTCAACTCGGTAGGGGTGCTGGCGAGCAGGCGGCGAACATCTGACAGTGAGATCCGCCCTGCCCGGGCGAGTACGAAACTGGCGTAGGCTCCGATCGCAAATTCGTACTGGGCCTGATCGGGCACCCAGGACTGGCGAAGTCCGGGCCTTCGAACCAGGGACAGCAATCGTCCGAGCGCGTTGTGCAACATGGCGCCGGGAACCATGACGCCCAGTTTCGACGCCCTGACCAGAAAGTCGGTAGCGTACACCGTGAGCCACAGGTTCTCGGGGCCGTTCGATTGCCACTGGGAAAATCCACCATCGGGCCGCTGCAGTGCGCCAATGGACCTGACCGCCGCGATGAGTTGCTCGCGTCGCAGTGATTCGGAGAACGGTTGCTCGAACCGCTCGAGAATGATTCCCGCCGCTCCGAAGTGATCGATCATGGACTGGCTGACCGTCAACCATGGCTGGGCCCGACTGACGACCTGTTCCAGACAGCCGTAGGGATAGTTCAGCAGCGCAGACATCTGCCCGGACACGTCGATCGCGGGATATCGTGACAGCGTCAGTCTGGCCAGCAGGGAATCCGGGCGCAGATCATCCACCTGCAGGGACGGGCGCCAGGTGTCACCGGCTGGCTGCCTGACCCGTTCGATGCGAGTGACGGCAGGAAAGGCGTTGCGCACGGGTAACAGGACCTCCCGGGTCATGGAAAGGCTGCCGTCAGCGCTGGTCAGATGCAGGTTGAGCCGGCCCGGAGCCGCCGCTGGAACTTCCGCAAAAGGCTGCAGCGCATGGAGGTCCACTGTGAAGGTGTGTCTTGCCCCGTCAGTCAGTGCCAGCGTCCGGACGGATTGATCGTGGGTCAGGCCGTCGCTCTGGGCCAGCTCAAGTGTCAGGGACCGGGACGAGCCTGACAGGTTGGTCACATCGACGGCGAGCAGGCTTTGATCTCCGGGCGCCAGATAGTGTGGATGAGATAGCTGCACCACCACCGGTGATGCCACGGTGGTATAGGCATCGGCGCTGCCGAATTGATCGTCACTGAATGCCACCACCATCCATTTGAGACGGCCATCGAAGTCAGGGATCTCAAAGGAGATCTCCGCGGTGCCTGACGGGTCCACGGCAACAGGCTTTGCGGAGTACGCCACGAGCTGGACTTCAGCCGGGTCCCGGGTCGTTCCGGGATGGAGCATGGCCTGCTCGTCCCCGAAACCACCGCCGAATTTCTGGCGCACGCGACCCAGGCCGCGGTTCTCTATGATGTCACCATACATGTCGTACAGATCGACCTGATAGCGGCGAGGCGCATGGAACCATCGTTCCGGTCTGGGTGTTGGAATGCCTGTGAGATTGAGGATGCCCACGTCCACCAGTGCGGCGACCAGGTACACGGGGCTACCAGGGCGTTCCGGGTCCACCTGGACCCGGGCAGTAACGGTCTGCCCCGGCCGCACCTTGTCAGGTACCGAGAGGTCAAGATCAATCTCAAAGTTCGGTCTGGTGAGAGGCAGATGGGCGAGCCCGAGTGCCCGCTGTGGTGAGACCGCATCCCGCTCCGTGGAGGGTTTGAGCACCATCAGGCCCAGGTACAGGTCGTGACGGTCCCAGCGCGGGTCGATGGCAATCTCAAGCGTGCCATTGGTGTCGGTGATGTCAATGATCTCACGGTGCAACACACCGGCGCTGCTCTCTACTGTCAGAAGGCCGCTCCCCGTATGGGGCGAAACGAAGGACACTCGAGCGGTCTCTCCGCCCACATAGGTGTCGCGATCGAGGCCAAGAAAGATCGTACCGGGTGCGTTATTGGCATGGGTCACGTTGTTCCACCACCGTCCGGCGGTTTCAAACGAGAAGTCGGACATCGCGCCGTCTGCATCAGTGACCCGCAGTCGGTAGTATCCCGACGTCACAGGAACGCTGACGGTGGCCCGGCCGTCAGGCCCGGTGGTGATCCGGCCGGTCCAGGCGGTGTAGGGCGAGGCGTCGAAATCCCAGTACCAGCCGCGGTGACTTGCGTATGACCAGAACCAGGTTCGATCTTCACGGGTCAGGGTCATGTCAAGATCTGTGCCCGCCCGTGGGGCACCGTCACCGGTCACGGCGGCTACGCTGAAGTCGATCTGGCTGTTTGCATCGGGCCGCTCCTTGAACAGCGGGTCGATCCCGACATGATTCGAGTCCCGCAGCAGGATCAGGTCGCGCTTGCCAGTCACCGGGCGCCCCGCTGATTCGTACACGCTCACCGCCAGAGATACTCTAAGCGGCGAGTGAAGGTCGGCCCAGTGGTTTTGCAACTGCAGCTTGCCGGACCCCTCTGCATCGAGGGCGATGGCAGCAAGCCGGGTCCTGGACAATCTGATCTGCTCGCCGTCGATGCCAAAGAAATAGTGCTCCATGGCGGGGAATGGGTGTCTCTCAAAACCGATCACCGCGTGCCCATCTACCCTGTTACCGCTGGCGGGCGCCCCGAACAGATAGTCACCCTGAACCGGTATTTCGATTTCGGCGCTGTGAATCAGTCGCGGGACGTCAACGTGGCCCGGCATCACGTCAACCTTCAGCCGCTGGGGGTGAAATTCTTCAACGCTGAAGTGGTACGTTTGTGGCAGTGAGAGGTTGTTTCCCAGCCGATACTGGACTCGCCAGGCACCGGTCGCCGCAGACACGGGCACGGCATAATCGAGTGAATAGAATCCGGCGCCCGCGGGCTGCACCAGAGTGTCCCCCGCCTTGCTGCCATCGGGCCGCAGCACCTCGATATTCACCGGTATGTCACTGACCCTTCTGCCATCGTGGTCCCGGAGCAGCATGTTGATCGTCACGACTTCGCCGGGCCGATAAAGGTCCCTGGGGCCCCAACTGAAAGTCTGCAGGTTGCTGTGGATACTGGTGGCGTTCCTGAACTCGGACAGGTCGAGCGGCCTGCGGTCTATGGGCAGCAGGGTTGCCTCGCGACCATCGATTGCGATCAGAAAGCTGGCGTTGTCCATGACCGGTAGTCGCGCTCTGCCGTGATCGTCGGTGGTACTTGACAGTGCCGCGTCGCCCTTGTGGTCATAGAGGGTCAGTTCAACCCCGTTCAGGGGCTGGCCGTCATCGATGTCATTGACGTAGGCATCGAAATGATCCGCGTAGCGCCTTACGTGGAGGCCGATGTCAGAGATTGAAAAATAAATCACGCTGGCCTGGTTCGGATATTGACCGGCACCCCTCAGAACGGCGACGAACACCCCGGGACGGCCCAGTGCACTGACTCTCGAGATGTCGATGTTGGCGACCGTGCGCTGATTCTTTCGTGGTTTGAGGTCAAACCGGCCGCTGTGGACCAATGTCGCGGTGCCATCGAGCGACCGTAGACGATAGTGGCTCACATCTCCCGGATGAATGCCGGACTTCATGAACGCGGCCAGGTCATCCACACGGAAAAAGTCCACGTCAACGGCATCGACGTTGACCACGGACACGGGTAGCCCACGCCTGCTGGATCGGGCCAGGACGAATCCCCGGCTGGCAAAACTCGCGACGGGTTCGAGGCGCCGTGTTCGCAGTGTCAGCGTTTCCGGGTAGACAATCGGCTGCCCAGTGGTCGACCGGAGTGATCCCAGGACCCTGAGTTCGTAGTTCCGTTCAGGTTCGATGAAGGGGAAGGTCAACTTGCGACCCTCGTCAGACACCAGCCACTCGCCCGCTACTCGTCCGTTGTCGGTGTCCACCAGGTACACCTGGTCGTTGATGGCCCTTTGGTCGGAAACCGGCGCGGAAAATCGGACATCGATGGCGGGAGCATCATCATATCGGGACTCCCGGAATCCAATCACCTCCAGGGCAGTGGCGGTCTGGGCTGTGGCCGGTGCTGCCGGGGTCGTGATGGCTCCAAGCCAGAGAATCAGCAGAAGATATGGCATTGTCTGGTGCTCCATTCCTTTAACGAAAAGATTGTTTTAGCGACAAGCTGGTTCCTGTCCTGAAAGTACCGTGGTGGGCGCAAAACGCGGCGACATTCCAATAGGTTGAAACGAACCGGCCACCACGGTATAGAGTTTCCGGACAGCAACAAGCTAGCAGGTAAATGTGTCAGAAATATAGCCACCAGATGGTCAATTCTGCCCGGCAGTGTTGGCGGTCCTGTCTCACAGGTGCCGGGGCCCAATACTGACGCTGGCGAGATCGCGGTGCCATTGAAGTGCGATCCCTGAAGGATAAACTGACGATGAGCCAATACCGGTATAGACGATGTCAGACGAAGACCTGCAAGCCGAACTGGAACGGTTGCGAAACGAAAACGCCGCGCTCAAAAAAGGCGCAGCCAGGGGCCTTACCATGAAGGTGAGCCAGAAGGGTGCTGTGTCGGTCTACGGAATGGGCCGGTTTCCGGTGACCCTGTACAAGGAACAGTGGCTCAAACTCCTCGATATGGCGGATGATATTCACGCCTTCATTGATGCCAATGAAGATCAGTTGAAGACCAGGGACAGCTGAGTCTGCTGTGGCGCATTCCTGCAGCACGGTTTAATCAAGCGGTGACTTGCCGCCTCGCGGATGTTACGTTGCGCCCAAGAAAACACCCGGAGGAATCATGACCGAATCAAGACTGAAACTCGCCCTGGTTGGATGCGGCGGCATCGCCCAGGCCCACTGGCGCGGCATTCAGAATGTCGCCACCAGGGTGGATGTGACGGCCGTAGTAGATACCCATGGGCCGGCGGTGACTGCCATGGCTGAACAGACTGGCGCCACCGGCTTTGCTGACCTCAAGAGTGCGCTTGCCCAGGGTGACTTTGATGCGGTGGACATCATGCTGCCCCACGATCTGCATGAAGAGGCCGCGCTCGCCTGCTTTGATGCCGGTAAACATGTGCTGCTGGAGAAACCCATGGCACATGATCTCGCGAGTTGCGAACGTATCCTGAAGGCGGCAAGTGATGTCTCCACGGTGTTTATGATTGCAGAACAGGCCCAGTACTGGACCGATGTCATTCGGGCGCGCCAACTGATTGACGAGGGGGCGATTGGCTCGGTGATCAATGCCAGCGGCAGCTTTCATGACCGTGTGACTCTGAACCCGGATGCTCCGGCGCCATGGCGATTCTCCCTCGCCCGGTCTGGCGGTGGTCTTTCCATCGACGGCGGCGCCCACTGGATTCGCCCGCTGCGCATGATGATGGGTGAGATCGATGAGGTGATCGCCGTGATGGGCCATCATGTACCCAGGATGGAGGGTGAGAGTTGGTCACAGGCATTGTTCCGATTCGAAAATGGCACCACGGCGACGTTTACCGCACTGAACGTGATGACAGCGGCGGCGCCCGTTGAAATGTTTCGGGTCACGGGTACTGACGGTGAACTGCAGATTACCGGCGGGAGGAATGGCGAACTGCTGCTTTTTAACGGTGAGCACCCACGAGGCCAGGTGGTCATGAGCGCCACCGAGGGCAAGATGAACAGCTACGGCGCCGAGATAAAAGATTTTTCCGAAGTGGTGCTGGACGGGGCCACCATGGCAGCGCCGCCTGAATTCTCACTGGGTGAGTTCAGGACCGCCAAGGCGATGTATCGTTCGGTTGAGTCCGGACGCTGGGAAAAGGTCTGGTGAGTCGGCTGGCCCGGGATCAGGTCTGCTTTGCCCGGGCGATGGCTTCTTCGGCCATCCTGCGCTCGGTACCGTCCATGCGCGCCTTCAACCCTCGATTCATTTCCCCGATCACTCGTGCCGCGTGTTCGTTGTCCTGGATGCGTTTCCAGTAGTCCGCGACCCGCGTGGTGCTGGCAATGGGGTCTTGCGCACCGAGTCTCGGCACGGTGCCAGAACACATCCACAGGGCCGGCACCAGCGTGCAATCTGCTCTTGTGAGCGTGCTGCCAGCAGCAAAGCCATCCGCGGCGATGTGTTTTTCCAATGCTCCAACCCCTCGTCGGACCTGCCCGACCAGGAGGTCGCACACGGCCTGAACGCGGGTCTCCGGGTTCATCTGGCCAAGGCTCAGGAAGATGTTGTTCATCAGGTAGATATCGGCAATCCTGGAGATGACGCGCACGTTGGCCCGTTCCATCGGGGTACTACCAACGAGGGCCTTGTCCGGGAAAGCCTCATCGAGGTATTCGGCGATCACCTCTGATTCGGGAATCAGGCCGTCGTCGGTGGCCAGAACCGGGATTCTGCCGATGGGTGATACCTCGGACATCTTGCCCATCATGAACTCCACGGGAAGATCGAAACTGACCTGATCTTCGATGCCCATGGCATAGATCTGCATGCGCACTTTGGCTGAATAGGGACTGAGATCTCCGGTATAGAGTTTCATGTCGATTCCTTGCTTTGAGAACCCAACTGGATTGTTGGATAACGGACGCCAGTCTTCACGACCCGCTGTGAAAGAACACGGCCTTGTTGCCATCCGGGTCGCGGAAATAGCCGCCATAGAAAGTCGGCCCCCGTTCGCCCGGTTTCCCCTCGTCACTACCACCGAGTTCGATGGCCCTTTGGTAGAGCTTGTCGACGTTCTCACGTGATCCGGCCAGGAGTGCCAGCATGGTACCGTTACCTGGTTGGGCGTCCTGCCCGTTATAGGGGGTACAGATGCCCAGCATGGGTTGTCCCCGGCCGGCGCTGTAGAGCACCATCCTTCCCATATCGGCGATCGGTTTGGCACCGATGCCGTCCAGCAAGGTACCCCAGAATGCCTTGGCCTTCTCCATATCGCGTACACCGATCGTGACGTATCCGAGCATCTTGTCGCTTCCTTTGGTTGATGGACCCGATCACAGATTACCTGACTGCTCGCGCCAGCGGTAGGACGATCCACGACCAGTTCAAAGGCCGCCATGGTCGGCGCGTTATCGAAGTGAGCACTCAACCGCACCGCGTTTCAAGCCCTGCTTGACGATGTCCAGGCAGACGGGAAGAATGCCACTTCCAAAAATGATGAACGGGAGTGACCGGATGGCAGTAGGAATCGTTGCGAAGTTGACCTGTAAGGAAGGTGCCAATGCCGAGTTTGAAGCGGGCTTTAAGGGCATGCAAAAGGCCGTCAGCGAGAATGAACCGGGCTGTAACTTCTATTTGCTGTTCAAATCGAGAAGCGAGCCCTCGACCTATTTTGTCATGGAGCAATACGAAGACAACGATGCCCTCGCCCAGCACGGCAAGTCCGATGGCTTCCGCGCAGCGGGCGCCAGGCTTGGCCCATACTCCGGCGGCCCGGCCGAGATCGAGTTGATGGACCTCGTCTGAGGGCCATTGGGCCCGAAAATTCAATGAAAGCCTTGAGCGGGCCCGGGGCCAGGCTCGCCGGGTAGTTTCCCGGCGGGCAAGAGGGGAGCAGGAACTTCCGTGAGGGCCGCTGGTTCATGTTATTGTAGTATTTTAAAGGCGTAAGGATCGCGCCGTGTTCGATGGGTTGTTGGCTCTAATCCGGGATCGGGATGATCAGAGCCCAGGATCAGGCGCTATCCCGATCGTGGTACTGACCCTGTTGGCCGTTGTCGCTTTGGTGGACCGCGCCGCTTTTGAACACCTTGCCATTCTGTTCATCCCCGGACTCGGCTTCGTACTGTTCTCCTATGCGTGGCGGACGTATCACTTTACCGAACGCAAATTCCTCATGATCCTGGCCTGTGGTTATCTATGGGTTGGCATTCTGGGAATCAGGCATGTGATGCTGGACAGCGAGTGGCATCTCGCCGCGTCGCCATCGATCAATCAGTCAGAACAGTTCCTGTTCTCGGCCCGGGCCCTTGAAGCGTTCACACTGCTGTGGGCGCCGCTGGGGGCAAGGCTCCGGTATGCCAGAGGATGGTGTCTGATTGCCGGCGGTCTCTTGACCCTGGCGGCATTCGTGCTGATCAGTTCGGGCAGTTTCCCGGTCCTTTGGGTTGAGTCCATCGGCTATACATCGTCCTACGTCTATGGGGAGATTGCAGTCATCGCTGCATTGGGCCTCGCACTCACGGCGTTGCTTTCGAGCAGGTCGATACCGGCTGTGGAGCGGGAACCTGTCGCGGCTGCGGTCTGCCTCGTGCTGCTTGCCAATGTCTGCTTCGTGTTTTTCCCTGGTCCCGATGGCAGCTCTGCATTGGGCCATCTGCTCAAGATCTGCGCACTGTGGCTGATCCTGCATGTCGTCATTACGGAGAATCTGGAGAAGCCCTATCGCGAGGTGGCGCTGCGGGAGCGGCGGTTTCGCCAGCTCTATGAGAGTTCACCGATTTCCATCTGGATCGGTGATCTGAGCGAGGTCTATCGTGCCCTTGGGACCTTGCGTGGCCAGGGCGTTACGGACCTGTCCGACCATTTGAGGCGCAGTCCCACAGAAGTCGACCGGCTGGCAAGCCTGGTGCATGTGGAGGAGGTCAATCCGGCAACGGTGCGCCTGTTTGGCCTTGAAGAATCCAGCGGGTTCTACAGGGATATTCGAACCGTGCTGATTGCCAGGTCAAGGGACACTTTCTCTAACATCCTGATTGCCCTGTACTCGGGTGATCGATACTTTCAGGCAACGACGACCCTCAAGTCAGCAGGCAATCAGGAATTGCAGGTGTTCATCTCCTTGCCATTGCCGGAGTCTCTGCAGGACGCGCGCAACGTCCCCGTCAGTATCCTGGATCTGACAAGTCAGATGGTCGCCCAGGGGGCGGCGCAGGCGGCGAACGCGAGCCTTGCCGATGCCGCCCTGGGTGCCGTGACGGCCATTGCAGCGACCATCGAAAAGCGGGACCCGTATACTGCTGGTCATCAGAATCGTGTGGCTGCGCTCGCGCTTGCGATTGCCCGGGAACTGGGTTGGGGCGAGTACAAGCTTCAGGGCCTGTTGCTGGGCGCCACCATTCATGACATCGGCAAGATCTACGTGCCGGCGGAGATCCTGAATCGACCGGGCAAGCTGGGCGAGGCGGAATTCGAAATCATCAAGTCTCATGCGCAGGTGGGTTCCGAGATCGTGAAGCACACCTACTTCCCCTGGCCGATCAGGGAGATGATTCACCAGCATCATGAGCGCATGGACGGCAGCGGCTATCCCCAGGGCTTGGTGGGCGATCAGATCGTCGAGGAGGCGCAGGTCATCGGGGTGGCCGATGTGGTTGAGGCCATCACCGCCCATCGCCCTTACCGTGCGGCACTGGGAATCTCTGTGGGGATTGAAGAGATCAAACGTGGCCGCGGGACCATTTACAATCCGGACGTAGTAGACGCCTGCCTTCGACTGGTTGAGGAACAGGACTTTGACTGGGACGCCGAGGTCCGGGCACTGCTCGCGAGAGTGGCTGGCCCGCCCGGAGCCAGGGCTGAACCCGCGGCACTTGAAATTTAGCCAGATATTTGGCCAGATATGCGCAATCCAGGGTGCCTGGATGCTTGCGCCGAAGGGCCGTGACTGGCCTCCCGGTCGGCTCTAATGTTGCGATTCGCCTTCGCGTTCCCCCGCAATGCCGAACTCAAAACCGTTACCGCTACCGACCCCTTCCAGCCTGTTCCCGACGATCGTACCCTCGAATTGGACCTCCAAACCAAAGCCACCTTTGTCCAGAACAAAGGAAAAGGAGACCCTGTTGCCCTCGGCCGTGACCCTTTCGAGACCACAGCTGTAGCCCGTGCCATCTTCGTAAGTCCCCGAGAGGTCGGGGTTCACCCGTATGACCCATCGGGCATAGGACTGGTCGATGATCCAGTTGCCGATGAAGGGGCTGTCGCTGGATTTTTCCGGGCGTGCTGCGATCTCCGGCGCATCGTCCGGCATCGTCATCACGGCTTTCGCAATGTTCGTGGTTCGTTTGGCCAGGTCTGAAATCCTGTTGTCATTGAATCCGCGAACCGATGACATCAGGCGGTCGTTGAGAACGCCGATCCATTTCCCGGGCAGCTTGTCTGCCCCGAATTTCAGGCCCAGGATGGACCCCACGGTAGCGCCATTGCAGTCCGTATCCCAGCCGCCCCGCACAGACACGACAATACCGTTCTCGAAATCCGTGTTGCCAAAGTACAGGCCGAGTACGACCAGGGCCGCATTGTTGATGGTATGTACGCCGCTGTAGTGGCCATAGCGCGCCTTGATCCTGTCCCATACGGCCTCCCAGTCGCCCAGGTCCTGGCACCAGGCCAGTGTTTCGCGAATGGCCTCAGCCAGGCGACAGTTTGCCGGTATCTCGCTCAGCCCGACATTGATGATCTCGACGATGTCATCCGTGACATAGGCTGCCGCCAGCATGGCGGCCACGAACATCTCGCCGTAGATGCCGTTCTTGACGTGGGAAATACTCGCATCACGAAACGCGAACTCCGCCGCCTTCTCCGGCCAGCCGGGTGCTGTGTAGCCAAAGATGTCGGCGCGAATCTGTGCGCCAATCCATTCGCGATGCGGATTGCGGAAGGACGCGGACTCCGGCGGCCAGTAGCCGATGGCAAAGTTCCGATAGGCGGCCCGCTCGGCCGTGTACAGCAGATTGACCGGCATACGATCCATCCATACATTGGCCATGGCCCTGGGCGAGAATTCCGCGCCACGCTGTTCGAGCGCGATGAGGCCCAGGATTGGATAGTCCATATCATCATCCCGCGCCATGAAATCAATGTTGTCCCGGGTGCTGGTTTTGAGGCCTGGGCTGATTTGCGCTTCGTCGTATGGCAGGTAGTTGTCCAGTGGCAGGGCATCGTGAGATTCAAGATACTCATCAATACGATCCCGCGGCCAGCCTTCCACGGGTTTGCCCAGTGAACACCCGGCGGCGCGGCCGAGCCAGCCGCCATGTACACGATCATACAGTTCATCGTCATTCATCGAGAGTGTCATGCGCCGGGGCCCGTCGGGTCTGAGTGCCTTGATTTCCGCAAGCGTGGATGGCTCCTGGTAAGAAAACGAATCGGTCGGCTCCAGTGCATCCAACTCATCGTACAGGGCGGCCAGTTGCTCTGCGGCATTGGCCTTGATTGCCGCTTCAACACGGGTGCCAAGGTCCCCGATTTCGCAGCCTTCTTCCTGGCGCTGGATGACTTCCTGGCGAATATAGAATCGTTCGATGTTCTTCATTGACAAGTAACCAACGTTGCACAGAGGGGTACAGCATAATGGATTTTCCCGATTCAACAGACTGACCGCCTGAATGAACTGCCCCATTTTAGCGTGGTGCCCGGCAAGCCGCGGAGCGCGTCAGTGAGTCAACTGATCAGCGTCGTGAACGTCCAGCCCTGAACGGCGATGGACCGGGCGACTCCGGATGAGCCCCCTGTTCACCGCCTCAGCCACAGCGTGACATCGGAGAGCGTGTGCTGGAATTTCCTCGATGTTTCCCGGATCACAAATGGAACCTGGCGAGGCGCCTGCATCAGATCGAAATGGGGCAGCAGGGCCCCCTTCAGCCCATCCAGGGTAGTGACGTTTTCACCATCCTGCTTGAAGCCGCCGAGCCACTTGTCTTTCTCCGTATGTTCTTCAAGCCAGGTATACGGTGACGCGATCAGCAGGATGCCGCCGGGGTTCAGGCGTTGGTGGATGTCCCGGAGAAACAGCCCCGGGTCATAGAGACGGTCAATCAGGTTGGCCGCAACAATCAGGTCGAACCCTGTAATGTTGTCTTTGAGATTACAGGCATCCCCCTGGAAGAATTCGACCCGGTCTGCCACATCCCCAAGATCCAGGTCCGCCAGTTGACGCTCCCGGTACAGGACCAGGTCGCCCTCATCTGCAATCGCATACCGGATCACGCCCTGACTCGCCAGTTGCACGCCAAGATTGATGAACCGGGCCGAGAAATCGATGCCCGTCACCTGCTGGAAGTGCTCGGCAAGCTCGAAGGTGGCACGACCGACAGCGCAGCCAAGGTCGAGGGCCTTGCGGGCAGGTCTGTCACCCATGGCTTCGATGGCGATGCGCGCCAGGGCCCGGGGAAAGTTGGGCACATCGTAGTACGTGTCGCCATAGTGGAATTCGGCGTATTCGGACAGCATTCGTTCCGTCTCGTAGCCCGTATACGATTGTTCCGGGGAGGCATCGGTCACCACATAGCGAAAGCCTGCATGCTGAAAGAAATGGCGCCGGAAAGCATATCGTGAGCTCTTGAGCGCCTCGTTACCACAGGAGATCCACGAACCACCTTTCATCAGGTTGTGCTGCTGATCGAAAGTCGGCGTTGTGAAATCATCATACAGAGGATGGACCTGAAAGCCGTCGAACGGATACATGGCAGTCTCGGTCCACTGCCAGACGTTACCTGTGACATCGTACAGGTCGCCGTGGGCGAACCGGTTGACGGGGCAGGATGAGGCAAAGTGGTCCAGGTGAAGATTGGCATCGGCCAGTTCCCCCGCAGCCGGTTCAATCCGCCCGGTGTGATCGAAGATGCGATACCACTCGTCCTCAGTCGGGACCCGGACGGGCAGCCCGGTCTGCGCCGATTTCCAACTGCAGAACGCGTTTGCCTCGTGGTAGTTGACCTCCACGGGCCAGTCCCAGGGCATATCGACAACCTCGGTCATCAGCCTGAGTTGCCAGCCATCTTCCTGACGAATCCAGAATGTTGGGCAGTCCGCGCCGGCGTAGTTGCGCCATTCCAGTCCTTCTGGCAGCCAGAGGCGGTCCGTGGTGTAGCCGCCAGCGTTGACGAACTCCATGAACTCCTGGTTTGAGACCAGCAGGCGGCTGGTCTGGAACGATTCCACGTCAGCCTCGTGATGGCCATATTCGTTGTCCCAGCCGTAGTGAGGGTCGTCCAGTGCCTTGCCCAGCCGGACTTTACCGCCGGGGATGCTGACGAGGTCATTGGCCGGTGCGGTGGCCGTGGTGTCACAGGGGCGCCATGCGTCGTGGGGCTGCACCAGTTCAATCCGTTGCTGTCTGATCAGTACCGATGAGGTCTCAAGGTGGATTTGCTCGTGTTCGATCCCCATCAGAATCACCCACCAGGGATCTTCCCAGCCGATCGGGAGCGATAGTGGCGACTGCCGGATGAACTGGTTGACGAGGCCCTTGACCTCACCCCGGTAATCACGAACCTCCTGAACCGAGGGCCACTCATAGTGGGTCTCGTCCAGGTCGTCCCAGCTCATTTCGTCCACGCCGACGGCAAACATTGATTCAAGACGGGGGTTGATGCGCTGTTCAATCAGGCCAGCCAGAATCATCTTGTTGACAAAAAAAGTCGCGGTATGGCCATAGTAGAAAATCAGCGGATGACGCAGCGAAATGGGCTTCTCGTAATAGGCCTCGTCGCATGCAAGTGTCTCGAACAACGAGGTATAGCGATCGAATGTCGCATTGAAGTAGGCGGCGATCTCATTTCGCTTGGCCCCGGCACTGTCACCTTGCAGGTCGGGTGTTCTAAGGTCTGGTTCCATGGTTGATCCTGCAGTTGTCATAACGACCTGTCGGCCCGTGGCTGGAACCGGCTATTCTCATGCCATTGTGCCTGTTCGTTCAAGGGCGGCTTGCGGCTATGGTCTGCGGGACCGGCCGGCGCTGGATCAGAGCAATGCCCAGCCAGGCAAACCCGATCCCCATCAGGGGGTTGATCCAGTTCAGGAATGCCCAGGGTAGATATTCGATCGTGGCGACGCCCAGCGTTGCCGTGTAGAACGCGCCGGCCGTCGTCCATGGTATGAGGGCGGTGGTCAGCGTGCTGCCTTCCTCGAGGGAGCGAGACAATACCGCCCGATCAATCCCCGCCTCATCGTAGGCATCACGACACAATTGTCCTCCCAGAATGATGGAGATGTAGGCCTCGCCGAGCGCCAGGTTGCCGCCGAGGCCGGTGAAGATGGACGCCGTGACGATGGCTGCCTGGCGTCTCAGCCTGGCGAAGACCCCGGATATCAGTACTTTCAGAAAGCCGAACGCCTCAAGCAATGCCCCCAGCACGATGGCGATGACCGCAAGGGTAAAGGTCCAGGCCATGGCCGATATGCCGCCCCGATTCAGCAGGCTGTCCAGAGTATCGACCCCGGTGCTGGTGACCGCGCCATCGTAGATGGCGGTCAGCATTTGCCCTGGTGCATGGCCCTGGATCAATATCGCCATCAGCATCGCCACCAGCGCCGCGATCATCATGGCGGCCTCGGCGGCCAGCCCCCACATGGCGAGACCCATTAGCACGACCATGGGCAGCAGCATCAGGATGTTGATCTCATAGGTGGCATCCAGGCCCGCCAGCAGGGTCCTGAGTTCAGCTTCCGGCAGGGTCTGATCAGCGTAGCCATAGCCGATCACGGTAAACAGTATGAGGGCGATCACATAGCTCGGCCCGGTCGTGTACAGCATGCTTCGAATGTGGGCATAGAGGTTGGTGTCTGCCGACATGGCGGCGAGGTTGGTGGTATCGGATACCGGCGACATCTTGTCGCCGAAGCTGGCCCCGCTGATGATCATGCCGGCGACCAGGGGAAGCGGGATACCCAGCGCCCCGCCAATACTGATCAGCACAATGCCACCGGTGCCAACGGTGCCCCACGAGGTGCCGGTAGCGAGCGACATGAGACTGCACAGAACAAGCCCGGCGGGCAGGAAGATCATCGGGTGCAGGAACAGCAGCCCATAGTAGATCAATGTTGCGACCGTACCGCTGGCAATAAACGTCACGATGACAACGCCGATCAATAGAAAGATAAAAAGTGCCGGCATGGCGCGGTTCATACCCATGCCCATGGCGGTGCGAATCGAGTCGTACCGCGCACCGAGGGCCAGGGCATGGAGTGCGACCCATACCAGACCCAGCATGAGGATTCCGTGTAACCCCGCCTGCAGAATAAAGATCCCGACCATGATCCACGCCAGCAGACCGAGGCAGCAGATGGTTGCCTGGATGAGTCCGGGGTCGCGGACAGAAGCCGACGATGGCTCAGTGTCGATCGCGGTCATATTCAAAAACCAGTCGAGTGAAGGGGACCAAGGGTAATGCACCACGCGCCATCATGGTAGGGCACGATGTCAGGCAATGTTCCCCCGGGTCCGCTCAATGGCGGCTTCAAGCGCCTGCATGTGGGCAAAGCTCTCGACCAACTCACCCAGATTCGAAACGATGGACCTGGCCAGTGCCGCCCAGCGTGACAGCCCGGCCCTGATCAGGGCCGACAGCACCAGTGTAATCATGCGGGTGGCAAAGTAGAACCGTTCTGTCCATAGATGCATGTGTCTGATCAGGTCCAGCAGGGCATCGGTCGAACCGTCATCCGCCAGGCTCACTGTCACGTCACCATCGGTGTTGATCCGCACCACACCGGCCGGGTTCGAATGAGCGGAGCCATTCAGGGCCGACAGGGACGTGGTGATGATGGAGATGGCTTTTTTGACGTATCGGAACCCGGTCAGCAGTTCAGAATAGAACACTCTCACAAGATTGCCGGCGATGTCATAGATGAATTTGCCTGCCCTGCCGATGAACTGGATCAGCCTGCGCATGGCTCGCCTGATACCGTCGAAGACTCGCAGATGAAGCGCTCTGCCCTCACTGATGGCGGCATCAATCTGATCCTGGGTTTGGTACTGGTGGCTGATCTGCACCCGGAGCTCGCTGAGGTCAGCCCCATCGGGTGCATCGGCCAGGGCTCTGATCACTGCCGGTGTGATGGCGTTACCCCAGCCTCTTTGTCTGACACCCAGGGCCTTGCCGAAATCCCGCAGGTACTGATTCAGTTTCATGGACCCCCTTCGAGGCGAAGCGAATCCGAATACCCGGTAGTCCAGCCGATCAAACAGATCAATGGGATAGCCGGAGAGCCACAGGTCGACCTGCACCAGTTTGACGATGAATCTGCGGACCAGGTCGGCACGGGGGTGACGCTGGCTTCCCCCGGGGTTCGCCAGAGAGGAGATTCGATAGGCGAAATAATCGCCATCATCCGTAGACGACGATGCGTCACTGACCATCCTGAGCAGGCTGTCGTGGTCCAGCAGCAGGGCGATGGTTTCGGCTGTCAGGTGCGTGGCACTGGTGAATGCTGCGACATCATCGACTTCGACGCCGCGAAGGGACCACAGTAACTGGTGCAGCTTCCGCACGCCGGACTCATCGGCAGCGCGGAAGTCGGGACCCGGGCGGCGCCGGCTGAGCCCAAGGGCGTGCAGGCGTGCCTGACAGGCACGGAGAATCACCGGATACTGATCAGGGTCAGCCAGCCAGCGGGGGTCGAGGCTGTCACGCTCGAAACTGACGAGTTGGCCCAGTGCCGTCCAGGTCTTCTCGCCGGCCCAGCGGTCACGCTTTAATCCGGCTTCCGCCTGGAAGTCGGCAACGGCGCTGAGAAAGCGCTCCCGGTCTTTGACAAAGGCCACTCGTGCGGCGGTTTCATTTCTGACCCCGAGATAGCCGAGTATCCACAGCCGCTCGCCAATGGGTTGCGCATGTCTGGCGTAATCTCCGCCTTCGGCATCTGATTCCGATACCGGCAGGCCATCGATCACCCGTTCACGTTCTGCGGCGACCAGCAGGCGTTCGAACCGGGCATATCGTTCGACCCCGTCATCGGCCGGCCAGTCTGGTGCTTCGCCCAGGTCGGCCGGGTACGCAGGCAGCGTCACCTCGCCACGATGTCCTTGAACATTTCGATGAAACCCTGGCGCTGTTTCAGGCCGGCCGCGACGGCCTCCTTGTGGATCTCGATCAGTTCCGGCGAGGCCGCGGTGCTGATGAAGTTCAGCGAATCCCCATCGAACTTGATGGTGGTATCCAGAACCAGTTGCAGACTCGCTACTGCGTTCGCCTCTGTGCCAGGCGTCAGCAGCTTTTCCAGATCGTCAAAATTCTTGCTCTTGATCACCGCGCTGACATCGCCGGTGACCGTCTGGACCCGAAGCTCCGATAGATCAATCGCCTTGGCCTGAATGTCCTCAAGTGCAGCTTTCAGTCCCTTGGGCATGGTGGTTCTCCTTGCGTGAAGTAGTGTGTGAAGATCCCGCTTTCCAGGCGGGAGATGGTTTCCAGACGCTCGATGGTGGACCCTTCAAGTGGGCTGGAACAATGTTTGAGATATCCGGGGGTGCCCGGTGCGACCGGCGTTGAGCCCGGCGCCTGCAGAGGATATAGCCAGACCTGGTGGCGCGTGGACCCGCTTATCAACCGGGCCAGATCCATGGTCGAGGATTTGACACCCACGGCGTCAGGCCCGGTGGGCCGTGGTAGGAATCAGGTAACTGCGCAGGAAACAGGTCATAGTCTACGTCCGTGTGAAGATGAACTGGTTCGAGTCTGCACCGATTGGGCGGGGCTGACAAGTCTGAGTCCGTTGGGCTGTGGCTGCTGTCGACCACTGATTCTGAATCTCGTGTATCTTGGGTGCTGATTGCTCCCGGAACCTGGCTATGGCCACAGCAGACACTGCCAGAACCCAGAACAGGCTACTGCTGGCCTGTGTCGTATTGCTGTTCCTGACGGTCATTTCTGATCTGGTGACGCTGGGGATGGCGCCTGACGGAACCGCTTACGCGGGTATTGCGCTGCGGCTCGCATCCGGCGAAGGCTCTTTCTGGTATCCGCCCTCGTTTGTGGCCGGGACGTCCTTCCACGACCACCCGCCACTCGGCCTGTATTTGCAGAGCCTGATGTTTGGTTTGCTGGGTGATCATTTCTGGGTGGAAAACCTGTATTCGGCACTGATGCTGCTCTGCACCGTCGGCGTGCTGCACCGGGTCTGCGATGAACTGGGCATAGGCGATGCCTCGTGGTACGTCGTGCTGCTGTTTCTGATCTTTCCGGTGGTCGCGTTCGTCTATACCAACAATTTCCTTGAGATCACCATGAATACGTTCGCACTGCTGGCCCTCTGGGGTGCCGTCAGAGCGACCCGGGTGCGGTTCGTCCCCGCGTGTCTTGCGGCGAGCCTGAGCGGCGTGGCGGTCCTGTTGGCAGTGCTCACCAAGGGGCCGGTGGGCCTCTGGCCTTTGGCAGTCATGCCGCTTTACCTGATGATCTGCCCTGATCGGTGGGATTTGCGGATGTGGCTGGTGGCGGTGATGCCGACACTGGTGTTGCTGCTGGCTCTGGTTGTACTGATGTGGGCGCCAGCGTCATCGGCCGCCATTGGACGCTACCTGGATGGACAGTTGCTGGCGACATTCGCCGGGCTGCGTGAGGCCGAATTCGGTCGATATCACGTGCTGGTTAAACTGCTCACCAACCTGTCGGGTCCTGTGCTCTATTCTGCGGTGCTGATCCTGTCGGTCCGCGCCGGCTGGAGATGGCCGGACCGCAAGGTCTGGTGGCTGTTGGCCGTGGCACTGTGCGTGTCGTTGCCGCTGATGGTAAGCCCGCGGCAGTATTCGCATTATCTTGCGCCATCGCTGCCGGTCTACGCGCTGGCCATGGCAGTGTACTGTCAGGGCGCTGTCTCGATCCTGATGGCTAAGCTGGCCGCGTCCCGGCCGGCGCGGGTAGTGCTCGGAATCTCGCCCATTGTGGCGGGTTCCGCATTGCTCGTGGCCGCTGTTCTGAAGTTTGGCTCGGTTTCAGATGACCAAAAGGAAATCTCGTTCGTAAGGTCAGTGTCCGGCGAACTCGAACGGGGATCTGAACTGGGCACCTGCCCGGGGTTCCGAAATCTCCGGGTTCGCATGTACCTTTTTCGCAGCTTGAACATCCGCCTGGTCGACGATGTGGAAAGGCCCTGGGTGTTGTGCCACGTTCCGGACCCTGCCCTCGGCCAGCTGGTGGTCGAAGGGGAGGTTAACCTCTATCAACATGGGCGGTCCTTTCAGGACTAGAACCGGTTTCGTGGTATGGTCTGATTTTTCTCTCATGGAAAGACGAATATGCTCAAGCTCTACGGTTTCCCGATGTCCAACTACTTCAACATGGTCAAGATGGCGTTGCTGGAGAAGGGCGTTGACTTCGAGGTCATCACCACCAGTCCCAGCCAGCAGGATGATTACCTGTCGAAGAGCCCCATGGGCAAGGTTCCGTGCCTTGAAACGCCCCAGGGTTTCCTGTCAGAAACCAGCGTCATCCTGGAATATCTGGAAGACACCTGCCCCTCACCGGCCCTGTTTCCTGCGGACCCTTTCGAGAAAGCCAAGGTCCGTGAACTGATGAAACAGCTGGAGCTCTATATTGAATTGCCAGCACGGACACTGTTTGCCGAGGCATTCTTTGGCGGCAAGGTCAGTGATGCAGTCAAGGAAAAGGCGACAGCGGATCTGGCCAAAGGCGTGGCTGCGGTCAGGCGCAACGCCCGGTTCTCACCCTATGTGGCAGGCAGTGAACTGACCTATGCTGACCTCATATTCATGTACTCGGTCAATCTGGCCGGCGCTGCCGCCAAACGAGTCCTGAGTGTGAATCTCCTTGATGATTTCCCTGAAGCGAAGGTTCTAATGGGGACCCTGAACGAAAGACCCTCGGCGAAACAAGTGGCGGCAGATCAGGCAGCATAGGCGCGCAGGTGCTCTCTACGGAACTCACAGGTACGATATGTGCCAGCGTGAGCACTTTCTTGTACGATTGCGGCGTACCTGAGAGGGCACGCTCCGGGCTGCTGTAGACACTGCCGTAATGGGGCTCGACAGTGAGCGCGGATGCGCTACACTATTGGTTAAGCATGCCACTCAAACCATGTTTACTGAATGCGGGTGTAGCTCAGTTGGTAGAGTCCCAGCTTCCCAAGCTGGTTGTCGCGAGTTCGAACCTCGTCGCCCGCTCCATCTTCATATCCGGCCTGCCCGGTGCGATCCATCTGCATAAACTGAACCCCATTGATACGGTTGCCCGGGTCAGATAGTCAAGGTTGTCAGCGCTATGAGTACAGAGAGTACAGAGAGTACAGAGAGTACAGAGAGTACAGGGAGTGCAGGGAGTACAGGGAGTGCAGGGAGTACAGGGAGCACAGGAGTCTGGGAGCCTCACAGGAAGCTGGAACTGGACGTCACCCGGCTGCGCGGCCTGCTGGCTGCCTATCGTGGGGCCGGGCCCGATCTGATGGCTTCGTTGCCGACTGATTTTGTTCATAAGAACGCATCACTCATGAAGCAGGAGCAAGACGCTTTCGCTGCGGCCGAGGCCCTGTCTGACGACGAACTGGTCGATCTTGTGAAGTTCTTTACTCTGGCAGAGTCGCAGTTGCCGGGCTGGGAAGGCGGCAAGCGGAATCCGGTGATTTATCTGGTCAGGATCATCAAGGGTCGTGGCGGACTGACGGCCGAGCTTCGAAAATGGATCAAGGCCAATACCGAGAACCGCTGGTTACCCCATGGCAGCGCCTTATAAAGCCCACCTGTAACGTCTATAATGCGGCCCGTCAAACAGAGCGGGTAGCGTAATGCGTACTGGCAGGGTCGAACGAAATACGCTGGAAACCAGAATCAGCGTCGAGGTCAATCTTGATGGCCAGGGTACCGGTGCATTCGCGACCGGCATACCATTCCTGGACCACATGCTGGATCAGGTGGCACGTCATGGTTTGATTGATCTCAAAGTGAGCGCCGACGGCGACCTTGAGATTGACGCCCATCACACCGTGGAGGACATCGGCATATCCATTGGGCAGGCCATGGCCGCCGCGGTGGGGGACAAGGCCGGTATTCGACGTTATGGCCATGCCTACGTTCCCCTGGATGAGGCACTGTCCCGGGTTGTGATTGATTTTTCCGGTCGGCCCGGTCTTGAATACAGCGTGCCGTTCAAGCGGGACAGGGTTGGTGACTTTGATGTGGACCTCTTTCACGAGTTCTTTCAAGGTTTCGTCAATCATGCGCTGGTGACGCTGCATATTGACAATTTGAAGGGCGTCAATGCGCACCATCAGATCGAGACCGTTTTCAAGGCGTTCGGCCGGGCGCTCCGTATGGCGCTTGAACCCGACCCCCGTATGAGCGGCATTCCCAGCACCAAGGGCAAGCTCTAGATTCAAGCTCTAGATTTAAGCTCTAGATTTAAACTCTAGATTTAAACTCTAGATTTAAGTAAGGATTCCGACATGCAGGTGATACCCGCCATCGACTTCAAGGACGGCAAGGTCGTCAATCTGAAACAGGGCCAGCTGGATCAGTCCACGACTTATTCGGATGATCCGGTTGGCATGGCGGATCACTGGGTTGCCCAGGGCGCAGAGCGGCTGCACCTGGTTGACCTGGACGGTGCTTTTGAAGGCAAACCAGTGAACCGTGATGCCATTGCGAGGATTGCCGCCAATCATCCGGACCTAACTATTCAACTGGGGGGTGGTATCCGCAGCGCGGAAGTCATCGAGGCGTATCTTGCCGCCGGTGTAGACTACCTGATCATCGGCACCCGTGCGGTTGAAGAACCGGAATTCGTCGGCGCCATGTGCAAGCAGTTTCCCGGGCACATCATCGTCGGTCTGGATGGCCTCCATGGTATGGTCGCGAAGAAGGGCTGGACGGAGGTGACGGATGTGTCCGTCAAGAGCCTCGCCATGTTGTTCGAGGCCGATGGCATCGAGGCGATCGTCTACACCGATATCGGCAAGGACGGCATGATGGGTGGCATCAATCTGCACGCAACCCGCGATCTTGCAGATTCCGTCAGAGTCCCCGTGATTGCGTCCGGCGGGGTCACCGACCTGTCTGATATCAAGGCGCTTTTGGATGAGGAAAAGCGCGTATATGGAGGCATCAGTGGGGTAATCACGGGTCGCGCGATCTATGAGGGTACCCTGGATCTTGCTGAAGCTATCGCACTCTGCCGAGCCTGATGCAGGTCTAATCTAGGTCCCGGCAGGTACCACGCCGCCACTTGCGAAATTCCTGCCGCCACTGCGCAGTTCGATCAACCGCGACACCGGTACCAGGCGGGGCTCGTTCAGCGAAGGCAGGCGGCTCCTGAGGTAGGCGATGGTTTCCGGGTGTGGATGGGCGATCCCGATCGCGGTGCCACGGGTACGGGCGACCCGAAGTAGTTCAGTGAACGCCCGGTCGAGGTACTCAAATGACCGTTCATTGTCGAGAAATATGTCCCGGCTCGCGGCCGGGATGGCCTGGCGATGGGCGACGGTCAGCGCCACGGTCTTGTGAGTCGTCCGGGAGTCGACAAAAAACAGGCTGCGCTCCTGCAGCGTTGCCATCAGCCAGGTCATGGGTTCCATTTCCTGGGTCAGGGCACTGCCCATGTGGTTGTTGATCCCCACGGCATGGGGGACTTCCGTCAGGGCATTGTTCAGAGTGTCGAGGAATATCTGTTTGTCCTGGGATCGAGTCAGGACGCCTGTCCCCATGGTGCGCGGGACGCTGCTCTCCATCGGCAGATGCACCATCACTTCCTTTCCGGCGCTGAAGGCATCGGTCGCGAGCACTCTCGCGTGGGTGGTGTTCGGCAGGAATGAATAGGTGAGCGGCTCATCGATGGCGATGGCCTGGCGTCCTCTGGAAAGGTTGTTGCCCATGTCATCCATGATGATGGCGATATAGGTCCTGGCTTGTGGGCCGGCAGGTTCTGCCAGTCTACCGGCAGACAGACAGGCCAGCAGTCCTGCCGACAGCAGCAACAATAATGGGTTACGCAGAATCATGCCTGGGGAACGTCTGGCTTCCTAGGTGCCACTCGCCCCCTTTCTGGCAAGGATGTTAAGACCCTTGAGGAGTGTCAGTGCCTCATTCAATTGATAGTCCTGCGAGGCCAGTTCGCCTGCTCCGTTAGCTTCCGTGGGCGCTTCGCCCTCCGGGTGATCGGCGTTGTTCAGGTGGTTTGGCAGGTCCTTTTCCTTGGGGCGCCAGAAGCTTCTTTCTGATTTTGTGACGGTTGACCTGTCGACCCAGATGTCCGGGACGATGCCTTCTGCCTGAATCGAACGCCCCCCGGGGGTGAAGTAAAGGGCCGTGGTGAGCTTGATGGCTTTTTCGTTGTTGAGGGGCAGAATGGTCTGCACCGATCCCTTGCCGAAGGTTGTCGTGCCCATGATGACCGCACGCTGATGATCCTGCAGGGCGCCAGCGACGATTTCGGACGCCGATGCCGTACCTTCATTGACCAGGATGACGATGGGAACATCCACCAGGGTATCTTTGGCCGTGGCGGTAAATTTGAGGTCGGCGTTTTCAACCCTGCCGGTGGTGTATACGATCAACCCCTCGGAAACGAAGAGGTCGGAGACATCGACCGCAGCCTGCAGAACACCGCCGGGATTATTGCGCAGATCCATGACCAGCCCACGTAGCGGGCCCGATTCCTGCAGTGCGGTCAGTGCTTCGCCGACTTCAGGCCCCGTGCCGCTCTGAAACTGGGCAATACGCAGGTAGCCGAAGCCATCCTCGATGATGCGATGGCGGACGCTCGCGACCTTGATCACTTCCCGGGTGATGGTGACATCGTTCGGTGCGGATTCACCATTGCGCAGGACGGTCAGTTTGATCGCACTGCCGGGCTCCCCTCGCATGTTCTCGATGGCCTCGTTCAGGCTCATCCCTTTGACGGGCTTGTCATCGAGTTCGATGATCAGATCACCCGAACGCAACCCGGCCTTGTCGGCAGGCGTATCGTCCATGGGGGAGATCACCCGGACGAAGCCGTCTTCAAGACCCACCTCGAGTCCGAGGCCGCCATAGTTCCCGGTGGTGGTCTCCTGAAGTGAAGAGAACGAGTCCTGGTCGAGGTAGGCCGAATGGGGGTCCAGTTGCGACAACATGCCACGAATGGCGCTCTCCAGCAGTTCCTTGTCGTTGATCTCTTCAACGTAGGCGGAACTCACGCGGTTAAAGGCTTCTGCAAATACTCGAAGCTCGTTCAAGGGCAGTCTTGCAGGAAGGTCCGGGTTCACGGCGGGTTCCTCGCTGGCACTGACCTCCGCGGCGACGCTCCCCGTGGCGGGCAGCGCCAGAATCAGTGCCAGGGTCAACGCACGTGCGCTGGGTGCTCGAGCTTTCGTTAGCATTTAATGTTCCTCGTGGGCTATGTGTGGTGCAAGCCGCCCCTGGTCAGGCGGCGTTGCTGCCGCGGGCCCGACACCAAAGTTGTGGGTTGGCCGGATTACCGTCAATCCGAATTTCAAAATACAGTCCGGTTTCGTTTTGACCACCAGTATCACCGACAGTTGCAATGTTCTCGCCGGTGACTACCCAGTCTCCCGTCTCACGGTAGATCATCTGATTGTGACCGTAAAGGCTCATGTAGCCTTGCCCATGATTGATGATCACGAGCAGGCCAAATCCGCGTAGCCAATCAGCAAAAACGATCTGGCCGTGATGCACCGCATAGACCGGGGTACCCGCGGGCGCATCGATGAGCACGCCTCTCCAGCGCATCTTACCGGCATTGCGGGCCGCTCCGAAGCGTTGGCTGATGCTGCCCTGTACGGGCAACAGCAGTTCGCCCTTCATGGCGCTGAATGGTGGCCCATCTGCCGGCACGGCAATCCTCTCGGTGGCCGAAATGATTCGCTCCAGCAGGCCCTCCAGCCGAGTCCGGTCTGCCTGCAGTTTCTCGATCTCGCCGCCGGTTTCTGCGAGTTTTCGTTGCAGTTCGCCCAGTACCCTCTGCCGGTTACGATTCTGGTCTGCCAGCTGGCTGCGCTGCTCCACAAGCTCGGTGCGCTGGGTGATCAGGAGTGCATTTTCCTGCTCGATCCCTGCGGTCACCGCTTCAAGCCGATCAATGGTCGCGACAAACCGTTCCACCTCCTGGACCCGCGCCCGGTTCACGTAGTCATAGTAGGTGAGCATTCGCGATATCTCGTTCAGGTCTTCCTGATTCAGGACCACTTTGAGTGATTCCTGGCGACCAAGCTTGTAAGCCGCAATGATCTGTTCCTCGATCCGCCCGGTTTGTTCTTTCTTGCGCGTCTCCAGCATGCTTTGCTCCGATCGGAGCTGGTCGACCTTGTCCTCGCCGGACTCAATGGTCTGCTCGATGTCGATGATTTGCTTCTGGATGTGGTTGATCCCTTTTTCAGCATCCTCCAGATCGTTTTCGAGTTTCGCCCGTTCGCCTTCGGTCTTGCG
This sequence comes from Pseudomonadota bacterium, assembly GCA_027624035.1. Classification (GTDB taxonomy): domain Bacteria; phylum Pseudomonadota; class Gammaproteobacteria; order Pseudomonadales; family Azotimanducaceae; genus UBA7455. Next base: position 91,787 of record JAQBUI010000003.1, read on the forward strand.
CAGCATCCTCTGGTAGGCTTCGATCTCCGCTTCCATGGCTTCGATTTGCTTCTTCAGGGCCTCGGCATTGGGTGCCCCGGGCGCGGCGTCGGCCGGTCCGATGATGAGGCTGAGCAGCAGGATCAGGTAACCGGTCCGCAGTTTGCCGGTCATCGTCTTGTCTGGTCCGTCGGTGTGTTAGCCAGCAGTGTGTCTTCCAGCAGAGAGTGGCCGGTCATTTCGGCCGGTTGGGGCATATTCATCAGGTCCAGCAGTGTCGGTGCAATGTCCCGAAGGGTTCCGCCATCGGTCATGGTCAGGTCCCGATCACCCACGTAGACCAGTGGCACCAGATTGCTGGTGTGGGCTGTGTGGGGCTGGCCACCCTGGGGGTCGTGCATCTGTTCGACATTGCCATGATCTGCGGTAATCAGACAGTGTCCGCCAGCCTGTCGGACCGCCTCGACCACCCGGGCGAGGCATCCGTCCAGGTATTCCACCGCCTGGCAGGCTGCGGCGAAGTCGCCGGTATGGCCAACCATGTCGCCGTTGGCGTAGTTGCACACGATCAGGTCGTAGCTCTGATCGGCAATGGCCTTGACGAGTCTTGTAGTCACTTCGCCCGCGCTCATCTCCGGTGCCAGGTCGTAGGTCGCGACTTTTGGAGACGGCACGAGAATTCGGTCCTCACCGGGATACGGTTCCTCCCTGCCGCCGGAAAAGAAGAAGGTCACGTGAGCGTATTTCTCCGTTTCAGCGATCCGCAACTGGGTTTTTCCACGCGCGCCCAGGTACTCGCCAATGCCATTTTCGAGGGTCGCCGGGCGAAAGGCCGGCGTCGCGTTGAGGTCCTCGGCATATTGGGTCAGGGTGACGAAGTCGAGCAGGTCCGGGCGCGATGACACATCAAAGTAGTCGAAATCAGGCTGGACGAATGCCCGGGTCAGTTCCCGGGCCCGGTCGGCACGAAAGTTCATGAACAGGACGGCGTCGCCGTCACGGATGGCAACGGGACCCGAACCATGGCTGATTGTCGTCGCCGTCACGAACTCGTCGGTCTCGCCTCGACTGTAGGCCGCTTCGATGGCAGCTGTCACATCGTGTGCCCGATGTTCGCCCACTCCCGTTGCGATCAGCCGGAATGCCTTCTCTACCCGGTCCCATCGCTGGTCCCGGTCCATGGCGAAGTACCGCCCGATGATGCTTGCAATGCCGCCACTGCCAGCCTCACGGACACTTCGGTCGAGCCGGGTCAGGGACGCCGCAGCCGATTTGGGTGGTACATCGCGACCATCGAGAAAAGCGTGCACGTACACGGCGGACACGCCGCGGTCGAACGCCATTTTGACCGCCGCCCGGATCTGATCTTCATGGCTGTGGACGCCTCCTGGCGAGACCAGCCCAAGAATGTGCAGACTGCTTCCTGCCTCGCCAATATCATCCATCAGCCTGGTCAGCACGGGATTCGAATAAAAGCTTCCGTCAGTGATGGACTTGTTGATTCTGGTGAGGTCCTGGTCAACGATGCGGCCAGTCCCGAGGTTCATGTGGCCGACCTCGGAGTTGCCCATCTGCCCGTCTGGCAAGCCAACGTCCTGGCCGGAGGCAGACACGAGGCAGTGTGGAGACTGGTTCCAGAGTTGATCCCAGGTCGGCGTATCGCTGACGGAGATTGCGTTATCAGGGGCCGGGTCCCGACAGCCCCAGCCGTCCAGCACGATCAGGACGTGAGGTATGGTCATGAAAGGGGCTCATCGATCGAGTTGCGTGAAGGGTGATTCTACCCATCTGGCCAGTAGCATTCCATTTCTTCGAAGCTCTTGGGTATACTGCGCTGCTTTGCAGGCCCACGGGATCACATGGAACAGGCGTTTGAATTCATCGTCAATCACTTTATTCTGGTGAGCGTCTTCATATTCCTGCTGGTTGCTTTTTTCGTCAATGAAGGCAAGCAGGGAGGTGCAGCGATCAGTACTTCCAACCTGGTCACGATGGTCAATCGTGATGACGCGAAGGTGATCGACGTGCGAGACAGCAAAGATTTCAAGGCCGGGCACATCGCCGGGGCCACCAACATTCCTTTTTCGGCCATTGACGCGAGGATGGGCGAACTCGAACCATACAAGGACAAACCGATCGTTCTGGTGTGCAAAATGGGTCAGCATTCCGGGTCTGTCGGCCGGAAGCTGAAGGCGGGCGGTTTTACCAACGTACGACGGCTTTCAGGCGGCATGGGCGAGTGGTCGGCGAGCAATCTGCCGGTAGTCAAATGAACCATCAGGTCAAAGTCACCATGTACAGCACCCGCTTTTGCCCATACTGTCTGAGGGCGCGGGCGCTGCTGACCAGCAAGGGCGTCGAGTTTGAAGACATTGCCGTGGATGCTGACCCTGCCAGGCGTCAGGAAATGATGACCAGGGCCCGCCGATCCAGCGTACCTCAGATCTGGGTGGGTGACGATCACATCGGGGGCTGTGACGAGCTTTACGCACTTGAACGTCAGGGCAAGCTTGATGGCATGCTGCGGGCAGCAGGAAACACCGATGGGTGAGCAGATGGGTGAAAAGGTGAGTCAACAGAAATGAGTGAACAATCAGGTTCACAGTTCTCGCTGCAGCGGATTTATATCAAGGATGCGTCGTTCGAGTCCCCCCAGTCACCTCATGGTTTCAGGGAGAAATGGAAACCCAGGGTCAGTCTTGAGCTCAATTCCCGTCACTCGAATATAGATGAGAACCTGTTCGAGGTAGTACTGCACATCACCGTCACCGCCAGGACCGAGGACGACAAGCCCATGTACCTGGTGGAGGTGCAGCAGGCGGGGATCTTTCTCGTTGCCGGCATGGAACTGGAAATTCGTGACCAGACGCTCGGTAGCTACTGTCCGAATGTCCTGTTTCCCTATGCGCGGGAAGCACTCGACGCGTTGGTGTTAAAGGGCAGTTTCCCTCCGCTGCTTCTTGCCCCCGTGAACTTCGACGCGATCTATCAGCAGACCCAGGCCGAGCGCGCGAAACAAAGGGGTGAACTGCAATAGCATAGCCCGGTATCGTCGAGCGTTGCGGACTTTCCTGCCTTCCTGGTAACTGACGGCACGGTTGAAGCTGCGTTTCAGACAGGCACGCCCAACGCGGGCACACTCAAGGCTGCTGGTGTATTCTTCTGCATCAATCAAACGAGACGACCAGCATGGCAGATTTTCCACTCCCGAACTTTTCTATTGACCTGGCCGGTGAGGTTGCGTTTGTCACCGGGACCACCTCGGGTCTGGGTGAACGATTTGCGCGAATACTGGCGGCATGCGGTGCGAGCGTTGTGCTCACGGGGCGACGGGTGGCGCGTCTGGAAAAGCTGGCGACAGAAATTCGTGAAGCGGGAGGCACCTGCGAACCCATCCCGTTGGATATGACCAGTCGCGACAGCATTCGCAACGCCTTCAGGACCGCAGAAGAGAAGCTGGGCCTGGTGACCATTCTTGTTAACAACGCCGGTATTCCAGACGCGCAGCGCATTGTCCGCATGAGTGACGAACTGGTTGATAGCGTGATCGATACCAATCTGACGGGGCCCTGGGTATTGGCAACCGCATTTGCGAGTCGACTGATCGACGAAAAGAGAGCCGGCAAGATTGTTAACATCTCATCGATGGCTGCGTTCAATGTGACGCCACAGTCAGCAGCATCGCTTTACTCCACTACCAAGCTTGCCATTGCGCGGATGACGGAAGCGATGGCGGTCGAGTGGTCTCGCTTTAACATCAACGTCAACTGTATTGCGCCGGGTGCTTTTCAATCCGAGATGCTGGATGGGATGCTGGAACGCATCGGAGACATTTCCCAGGGAATGCCACGCAAACGCATCCCGGCCGCTGCGCAGATGGACAGCACTCTGCTGTTTCTGGTGTCACCTTCCTCGGAGTGTGTGACCGGGACCATCATCAAGATTGACGATGGTCAGGGCTCGCGTTAGGCGCGCGAAATCTCATAGCCGCGATGAATGAAGGCGCCCAATACCGCGTCGTGACATTGGTTCTGACGAACCGTGAGGGCGGTATTCTTGGGCAGTTGAAGCCGTTCCGGGTGGCTACGCCGTGGTTTCAGGAAGTTGAGGAACTGGTTCAGACAGTCAGGCATCGGGACGGGCTGGAAGTGACGATTCTGCGTCTGCTGACGGTGGATGAGTCCAGCTCGCCAGCGATCGATGTCGTCTACCTGGCACAGGTAGAACCGTTGGAGCGCCACCCATGGGTACCATGGACCCAAAATATAGAACCCCATCATCTGCGGATGCCGTGGGCCGTAGCCGGTGGCCCTGACGCTGATTTGAGCTGGGCCGCCGCCAAGCTGAAGGAGGCGGGTGCTGGCGCCGTGATCTCCAAAACACAGATCCGGTCCTGGAACCTGTCCAGTATCTGGAGGCTGGATACGCAGGTGGGTACGTTCTGGCTCAAGGCCGTACCACCTTTTTTTGCACATGAGGGCGCAGTGCTGCGGCTGCTGGATGATGAACCGGTACCCGAACTGGTGAGCCACGAGGCGCACCGGGTTCTGTTGCGACACCTGCCAGGTGAAGACCGCTACGAGGCAAGCCCTTCGGAAGTACGCCAGATGATCGAGACCCTGGTGGACCTGCAATGGCGCTGGCGCGGCAGGGTGAATCAGCTGATTTCTGTTGGGCTGCCGGAGGTGCGTGGTGAGGTGCTAACAGCTTCGATCCGCGACGTCGTCAGGCGCTATCGCCATGAACTTACTCAAGAGCAACAGGCCTGCCTGGCCCGTTTTGTTGCAACGTTACCCACGAGAATCGCCGCTTTGGAAGCGTGTGGCATTCCGGATACCCTGGTTCATGGTGACTATCATCCGGGGAACTGGCGGGGAACTGGCAAGGATCTCGCCATTCTTGACTGGGGGGACTGCTTCATCGGAAACCCCTTGCTTGATGTGCCGTGTCTGTTGGATCGGGTCCCGGTTGATGCGGCACCGGGTTTGAGGGATCACTGGCTTGATTCGTGGGGTGCACGCCTGCCGAAAGCCGACCTGCAGGAAGCGTGGCGGCTGGTGGAGCCAATTGCAGCCGGCCGGCTGGCGGCGCTCTATCTCCGGTTTCTGGACCAGGTTGAGCCGTCAGAGCGGGTCTATCACCGCGATGATCCACTCTTCTGGCTGGGCAAGATGGCGAATCTTCCGGCGTAACTGTTCAGCATGGCGTGAATTATGTCCGGCTCACTGAATTAAATGGTTCCCACCGGGGAGCGATTCGGGTAAAAGGCGGCATGAAAATCCCAAAGCGCATACAACCTCTGATAGATGACGGCATCGTTGACGCTGTTGTCAGCCGATTAATGAGCGGAAAAGAGGCCGATGTCTTCGTGGTGCGATGTGGTTCCGAGATTCGTTGTGCCAAAGTCTACAAAGAAGCCATGAAACGCAGCTTCAAGCATGCCGTCAATTACCAGGAAGGCAGAAAAGTACGCAACAGTCGTCGCGGTCGGGCTATGGAGAAGGGTTCAAAATACGGCCGGACCCAAACAGAAGCCATATGGCAAAGCGCCGAGGTGGACGCACTGCACAGGCTCGCTGCTGCCGGTGTCAGGGCTCCCAAACCCTATGGCTGTATTGATGGCGTACTGTTGATGGAACTCGTTTGTGACGCCAATGGGGAGGTTGCCCCCAGGCTTGGTGATGTCACCCTGTCAGCGGACAAGGCCATCGAGCATCATGGGGTGGTCATGAACTACGTCGTTCGGATGCTCTGCTCGGGACTGATTCATGGTGACCTGTCCGAATTCAATGTCCTCCTTGACGAACACGGTCCCGTGATCATCGACCTTCCCCAGGCCGTGGACGCGGCTGCAAACAACCATGCTGAATCGATGCTGCGGCGAGATGTCAGTAACCTTACAAATTACTTTGGACAGTTCGCACCTGGGTTGCTGGAAGGGAAATTCGCCCAGGAAATCTGGGCGCTCTACGAGGCAGGTACGCTTCGCATGGATACCGTGCTCACGGGACATTTTGAGGAAGAGACACGTACGGCTGATGTCGATGCCGTTATCACAGAGATCAACGCTGCGATTGCCGAAGAAGAAGAAAGGCTGGCACGGATTCGATCAGCCTTCATGTGAATCCTGTTCTGCCATACGAGCGCCGCAACGGCCCGCCTGAGACGGGCGCGCTCATGCTCGACTGCCCACAAAGCCGATCTGACGCCAGGCCTCGTAGACCGTAATGGCCACCGCGTTCGACAGGTTCAGGCTCCGGCTGCCAGGGCGCATGGGGATTCTGATGCGGTGATCGCGATCGCTTCGCTCAAGTAGGTCATAGGGAAGGCCACGGGTTTCCGGGCCGAAGATGAGAAGATCGCCATCTTCATACCGGACGTCGCTGACGGACCTTGTCCCTTTGGTGGTCAGCAGATAGGCCGCACCGTTCGGAACGGACTGCCGCATGGCTTCGAAGCCACTGTGGACCCGCACGTCTGCATACTCGGAATAGTCCAGGCCCGCCCGCCGCAACTGTTTGTCAGACATGCTGAACCCGAGCGGTTCAATCAGGTGCAGCGTACAGCCAGTGTTGGCGCACAGTCTGATGATGTTACCGGTGTTCGGTGGAATCTCCGGCTCGTAGAGAACAACGTGAAACATCAGCAGGCACTCAATCGGTCAGCGTGTCGCTACTGAGCCCCAGTTCGTTGATCTTTCTGGTCAGCGTATTCCTGCCCCAGCCGAGCAGGATAGAGGCATCCCGTTTGCGGCCGCCCGTCTGCTTGAGCGCTGTTTGAATCATGATTTGCTCAAAGCGTGGCAGGGCATCTTCCAGCAGGCCCGCCTCGCCAGCATGCATCTGGGATAATCTTCGGGTTGCCCAGCTGGTGAGCGCTTTCTCCCAGTCCTCGCCGACACTGGGCTGCGCGCCGTGACTGCGCAGCTCAGGCGGCAGGTCTTCAGGAACGACCTCCCGGCCACTCGCCATGACGGTGATCCAGCGACAGAAATTCTCAAGCTGCCGCACGTTGCCTTTCCAGGGCAGGCCCATGATGTAGTCCATGGTTTCCTGGGTAAGGACCTTGGGTTCCTCCCCCAGTTCTGCAGCCGCTTCGATGAGAAAGTGTCCGGCCAGCAGCGGGATGTCCTCCCGACGCTCTGCCAGGGTGGGGATATGGATGCGTATGACATTCAGGCGGTGAAACAGGTCCTCCCGGAACCGGTTCTGCTGGACCAGTTCCTCCAGGTTCTGGTGGGTAGCGGCAATGATGCGCACATCAGCGTGCAGTGGCTGGTGGCCTCCGACGCGGTAGTACTCACCGTCGGAAAGGACCCTCAGCAGGCGGGTCTGGGTCGCGGCAGGCATGTCGCCAATTTCATCCAGAAATAGCGTCCCACCGTGTGCCTGCTCAAACCTTCCCTGACGGCCCTGATTGGCGCCTGTGAATGCCCCCTTTTCGTGACCGAACAGTTCAGACTCGATCAGATCGTTAGGTATGGCCGCCATGTTGAGCGGTATGAATATCTGCCCTGCCCGTGGGCTGTGCTGATGCAGGGCCCGTGCCACCAGTTCCTTGCCGGTCCCTGATTGTCCGTTGATCAGCACCGTAACATTTGACTTCGACAGCCGGCCGATGGCCCGGAAGACTTCCTGCATGGCGGGTGCCTTGCCGATGATCTCCTGGTCTGCTTCACTGGGTGGCTGCTCCGACCGGGCGTGTTCCGAACGTTGTGCGACGGCCCTTTTCACGATGGAGATCGCTTCGTCTACTTCGAATGGCTTGGGCAGATACTCAAATGCGCCGCCCTGGATCGACGCCACCGCGCTGTCCAGGCCCGAATGGGCGGTCATGATCACTACCGGTAGCTCTGGAAATCGCGCTTTGATTTCTGCCAGCATTTCCAGGCCGTCCATGCCGGGCATGCGAATGTCGCTAACAATAACTTGCGGCTGCGATGAGTCCAGTCGCGTCAGAAGGCTTTGGCCCTCTTCAAAGCAAGTGACGTTGAGACCAGCCTGGGAAAGGGCTTTTTCGAGTACCCATCGAATGGATCGCTCATCATCTACGACCCATACCTCGTTTGACACATTCATGATGGCTCCTCCAGAGGTATGAAAATGTGAAACGTGGTGTCACCGGGCTTGCTGTCGAACTCGATGCTGCCCCGATGTTGCTTGATGACAGCAAACACGAGCGGCAAGCCAAGGCCCGTGCCGCCGGCGCGGCCACTGATCATGGGGTAAAAGAGGTGGTCCTTGATCTCATCTGGAATGCCCGAGCCGTTGTCGGCTATGTCAATGCGAAGAACGTGGCGATGCCGCTGGTTGCCGACGGTCAACTGGCGTTCTACACGGGTTCGAAACACAAGCGTCGGGTCCGGTGTCTTGTCCATGCTCTGAAGCCCGTTCCGGGCGACGTTCAGCAGGGCCTGATGGAGCAGTTCCGGGTCAACCGAGAGTTCGGGGATGGATGGATCGTAGTCTTGCCGTATGGTGACGTTGTGATCTTCCATCAGGATCAGCCTGCGGATTCGCTCGAGCAGTTCATGGACATTCGTCGGTTTCGGATCTGGAAGCTGGGTGGGGCCGAGCATCCGGTCCACCAGGCTGGTGAGCCGATCTGTTTCCTCGATGATGATCCTCGTGTATTCCCGCAGTTCCTCACTGTCGAGTTGCCGTTCCAGCAGTTGCGCAGAACCACGTATTCCGCCAAGGGGATTTTTTACCTCATGGGCCAGGCCCCGCATCATCTGATGTGAGACTTCCTGATGATCGTCCAGTGCGGCGTCCCGGTCGATTCTAAGATAGCGGTCGAGACCATGCAGTTCAATCAGCAGAAAGGGCCACTCTCCTTCGTTGATCGGTGTGATGGTCAGGTCAGCCGTCATGACTTGTCCGCTGGCAAGGGTAATCTCGGACTGACGCTGGGTATAGGGCTGACCTGTCTGCAGTGACTCAAACAGCACTGGTACGAGATCGGCAAATCCGGGGATGATGTCCTTCAGCAGGGCCCGCTTGCTGCGGTTTGACGATACCTGCAGCAGGTTTTCTGCCGACTGGTTGATGAACCGGACTCGCAGTTCGTGGTCCAGGGAGAGGATCGCGGTATTGAGATTGCTGAGGATGAGCACGCTGGGTTCCCGGGAAGCATCCAGCGTGTCGGTTGGCTGTCCTTTGAGGCTTTCTTTTTCACGGTTCAAAATGAGTTCACCTGGCCGGAGCCTGTAACGATTCCATGAGAGAAGGGGTCACACGGGTGCACGCAAAAAGCACGCCATCATTCATGTTACCTCATGATCATCGTTTCATCGCCGTCTAAACGCTGGTCAGCCGGTCATGGAGATGCGGATTGTACCCCATTGAAAGTCATTCTGCACCAAAAGGGTGCGGAGAGTCTCAGGGGCTGACGGAGTGACGCATCAGAGTAATGCTGGTCGTCGGCCCGGTGATGATGGCCTTGCCACTTTCCGCGTGGGTCACTTGCAGGGCGAACTCATGAGTGCCTCTGTCGACGTTTTCAAGCTGCACGGTGCCCGGGCCCTTGAGGGTCTTGTATACCGCGCCGTCCATCAGCAATTCCAGACGATGACCGTCCTGCAATGTTGGCGACAGCATCACGCTCAACGTCAGATTGCCGGCGTTATCACGAACGGTGGTGCCATCGGCAGGCCCTGTAACGCTGGCGGTCGTATAGCGGAACTTTGTTATCTGATCATCCTCCTTCGGGCGTGATCGCATTTCCTTGAACACGTCGTTCCCGGCAAAGGGCGTTGGCTGCTTCAGTTCCACCACATCGGCATCTTCGGCCCCCTGGTCAGTGAACACGGGGCGTCCAAACTCATCGGTGGTTCGATAGATCGGGTCGGCCACGAGCGTCGATGAGACGGTCGCAAGTGTCGAAAAAACCATAATGCAGGGAATGAGCTTCATGGCTTTATTGTGGGCGCAATCCGGGCCAAAAAAAAGTCCCGCGGATGCGGGACTCTTTGTAGGTTGGTTAAAAGGCCTGCTTTGAGGGCTGGCCGTCAGACGCTGTAATACATCTGGAATTCGACCGGATGGGTCGTGGAATTGAGCTTCTCGACTTCCTGGGACTTGAGCTCAATGTAGCCATCGATCATGTTGTTTGAGAACACGTCACCTTCGGTCAGGAACTCACGGTCCTTATCGAGTTCAGACAACGCCTGTTCAAGCGACGAACATACCGTGGGGATGTCCTTGAGCTCTTCTCGAGGCAGGTCGTACAGATCCTTATCCAGCGGGCCAATCGGTTCGATCTTGTTCTTGATCCCGTCAAGGCCGGCCATCAGCATGGCGGAGAACATCAGATAGGGGTTGGCAGACGGGTCGCCGAAACGAACCTCGACCCTGATCCCTTTCGGGTTGCCGCCCTGAATGTACGGGATTCGAATGGAAGCAGAGCGGTTACGGGCCGAGTAGACCAGTAGCAGCGGGGCTTCAAAGTGCGGCACCAGGCGCTTGTAGGAGTTGGTGCTGGCGTTCGAGAAAGCGTTGATCGCACGGGCATGTTTGATGATGCCGCCGATGTACCACAGCGCTTCCTGTGACAGATTGCCATAGCCATCGCCCGCAAAGATGTTGGTGCCATTTTTCGCAATGGACTGGTGGCAGTGCATGCCGCTGCCGTTGTCGCCCACCAGTGGCTTGGGCATGAATGTCGCCGTCTTGCCGTAGGCGTGGGCCACATTGTGGACGCAGTACTTGTAGATCTGGGTTTCGTCTGCCTTGGCGACCAGGGAATTGTAACGGGTACCGATTTCGCACTGTCCTGCGGTACCGACTTCGTGGTGATGCAGATCCACCGTGACGCCCATGGACTGCATCGCTGCACACATGGCGTTGCGCAGGTCCATGTGGGAGTCGACCGGCGGCACCGGGAAATAGCCGCCTTTGACGCCTGGGCGGTGCCCAAGGTTGCCACCATCGAATTCGTCATGGGTCTGCCATGCAGCCTCGTCAGATTCGATCTCGTACATGGCGCCACTCATTTCCGCCTTGTAGCGCACACTGTCGAAAATGAAGAATTCGGGCTCAGGCCCGAAATAGGCGACGTCCCCGATGCCGGTCGAGGCCAGATAGGCTTCGGCACGCTTTGCCAGAGACCGGGGATCTCGCTCATAACCCTGCATCGTGCTGGGCTCGACAATATCGCAAACCAGGTTCACGGTGGTCTCTTCAGTAAATGGGTCCACCACGGCCGTCGAGTCATCGGGCATCAGAATCATGTCGGATTCGTTGATTGGCTTCCAGCCCGCAATGGAGGAGCCGTCGAACATGGCGCCCGTCTCGAAGAAGTCCTCGGTGATTACATCCACATTGTTGGTCACATGCTGTTCTTTGCCATGTGAGTCGGTGAATCGAAGATCGACCCATCGTGCGTCAGTTTCTTTGATCAGTTTCAGAGTCTTCTCGGACATGCTTGTTCCCTCCGGGGATTGGTGATGTCTTGTTGTGGAGCAAAGAATATGCCATCGATTTGCAATAATAAAGCCCCTGAAAATGAGGGCTTGCGGGGCGTGCCTTGACGTTGACGCACTGGTTTGAGGCTAACCTTTATCACTTTGCACCGTCGTGGTGCTATTTCCATTCAGGGCCGCCACGCCTACCTCGATGACGATGATGATTTCGTCGTCTGTCTCGCGGCACTCGATGACGATGTGTCCATGAATTCGGCACCAGGCGGGGATGTCGTGGATGACCCCCGGGTCAGTACAATAAACGGTCAATCTGTCGCCTGGCGTCAGGGCTGCAATCCGGTCCTGGGTCCGAATCACCGGCAGAGGACACAGTAGCCGGCGAGCATCCAGCATCACTGGCGCCATTGAATCATCGGAATCAGACATACCAGGATGACGGGATTTCGTCTCCGGACATTGGCGCGACCGTGACGATATAGCCACAAACGGGTTGGCCAGGGCGCGTAATCTGGGTCTGGACCTGGTCTGAATCGCGGCCCTGGCTGTAGCGGGCCACAATGGCGGCGGCTTGCCGCAGGTCGTCGTCTGTGACTTCACCATCGACCAGGGCGAACGCGCCCTTGTGGGAGATGGTCTTGATCGTGGGGAAATCATGCCGGTAGCCCGAAAGGTAGTTATTCTCGCCTTCTTCGCGACCGATCACGATCTTGTAGTGAGGCCGGGGACGCAAATGGCGCCCGACCTTTAACAACATGATGTCGTCGAACTCGTAGTCCCGCCGGCCGCGGGACTGCCACAGGTCGGCCAGACGCTTCGAGTAGGACTTGTCCGTAAGAAAACAGCAACCACCGGAAGGTTGCGAGAAGTCCTCAAAGCCGAGCTTTGCCGCCAGTTCGATCTGGGGTTTACGACTGCGCCCGTGAAAATCAAACAGGCGTTCACGATCCACCCATCCTTCTTTTTCAGGGAGTGTTGGCGGCAGATTCCTGGCCGACAACGGACGCAGGAGCCGGTCATCAGCACCGGATTCACGGGCGATCAGCGGCATCGTGGCCTTGCGCTGGGACTTCGGACGCTGGCCGATGACTTCACCGGTGATGATGAAGTCAAACTGATGCTCCTCCATCCAGGCCCACGCCTGGGCCTTGTGGACCATGAACACCTTGCAGTCAAGGCAGGGGTTCAGGTGCTGACCATAGCCATGCCTGGGATTGATGACCACATCCTTGTATTCTTCGATTACATCGATGATGTGCAGCTTGATTCCCAACTGCTCGGCCACCCAGAGCGCGTTGTTCCGCTTGTCCTTGTCCCGGTCCTTTTTGCGTATGGCGTGAGTGTGGCCCTCCACGCAGAAGCCGGTATAAAAGTTGATGCCCTCGACGTGCACGCCCTGGTCTGCAATGACACGGGCGGCGAGCATGGAGTCCAGTCCGCCGGAGATCAGGGCGACGGCCTTGCGGGGGGTGGGCATAGGGGTGTGGGTGTTGTTCATGTGGCGCTCAGTATAAAGACTGCCAATAATCGCTTCCACTCTGGTCCGGCAGGTTTATAATGCCGCGCTCTGCTTCGTAGTCCTCCAACATGCATCGGGAAAAGCTCCGCAACATCGCCATCATCGCTCACGTAGACCATGGCAAGACCACACTGATTGACAAACTGCTGGCCCAGTCCGGGGCTTTGGCCCGGGGCGAGGAGTCCGGCGAGCGCCTGATGGATTCCAATGACATCGAGCGAGAACGCGGGATTACCATCCTTGCCAAGAATACTGCCATCGACTGGCACGATTATCGTATCAACATCATAGACACGCCGGGCCATGCCGACTTTGGTGGTGAGGTTGAGCGGATTCTGTCCATGGTGGATTCGGTCCTGTTGCTGGTGGATGCGGTGGACGGCCCGATGCCTCAGACCCGGTTTGTCACCCGCAAGGCATTCGAGAACAAACTGAAGCCGATCGTGATGGTGAACAAGATTGACCGGGACGGCGCGAGACCGGACTGGGTAGTCGGTGAAGTATTCGACCTGTTCGATCAGTTGGGTGCGACCGAAGAGCAGCTTGATTTCCCGGTAATCTACGGCAGTGCCCTGAACGGGGTTGCCGGGCGGGAGACCGACGCCATTGAGTCAGACATGTCCTGCCTGATCGATACGATCATCGAGCATGTCCCGCCGCCCGATGTTGAGGTCAGCGGCCCGCTGCAGATGCAGATCAGCGCGCTGGATTATTCAAGCTATGTCGGAGTCATCGGCCTTGGCCGAATCACTCGCGGCACCCTCAATACCGGTGACACGGTGTCTGTGCTGGCCCGTGATGGTGAGGTCCGGCGCGGCCGGGTGCTGCAGATCATGGGCTACCAGGGGCTTGAGCGCGTGGTCGTCCCGAGCGCCCGGGCAGGCGATATTGTGGCGATCTCTGGTATTGACGACCTGAAGATTTCCGAGACGCTCTGTACACCGGGCAAGGTGCTGCCGATGCCGCCGCTGCAGGTGGGCGAGCCCACCATTTCGATGACTTTCCAGGTGAACAATTCACCCTTCGCCGGACGTGACGGCAAGTTCGTGACCAGCCGTAACATCAAGGATCGTCTCGCCACCGAACTGGTGCACAATGTGGCGCTGCGGGTCTCAGAGACTGACAGCGCAGACAAATTCAGGGTCTCCGGCAGGGGTGAACTGCACCTGGCGGTGCTGATCGAAAACATGCGTCGGGAGGGCTATGAGCTTGGTGTGTCCCGCCCCGAGGTCATCTATCGCGAGGTCGATGGCAAACGTCATGAGCCCTTTGAGGAACTGGTGGTAGACGTCGAGGAGACCCATCAGGGCGCCGTCATGGAAGCCCTCGGCCTGCGCCGGGCAAACCTGACCGATATGGTGCCGGATGGCCGCGGTCGGGTTCGCATTGAGTATATTGTACCGACCCGGGGTCTGATCGGCTTCCGCTCCGAGTTTCTGACGATCACGTCCGGGTCCGGCATCATGAGCAGTGTCTTTGTGCACTATGGTGAAGTCGTGAGCCAGGAAGTCGCCCAGCGTCCCAACGGCGCCCTGGTGTCGATGATGAATGGCAAGTGCCTGGCATTCTCGCTTTTCAATCTGCAGGCGCGCGGACGCCTGTTTGTGTCGCCTGGTGACGAGGTTTACGAGGGCATGATCATTGGTGTGCATCAGCGCAGCAACGATCTCGCCGTCAACCCGGTCAAGGGCAAGCAGTTGACCAATATCCGGGCTGCAGGAAGTGATGAAAACGTGATTCTGACCTCGCCGCTGCGCTACTCCCTCGAACAGACCATCGAGTTTGTCAACGATGACGAACTGGTGGAAGTCACACCCAAAGCGCTTCGTATTCGTAAAAAGCTGCTCACTGAGAACGAGCGCAAACGTGCGGGCCGGGACAGGGCCGCCGCAGGATAAAAAGAGAGTTGATTGATGTTGCCACTATATCCGGAAATCAAACCCTATCAGCGTCATCGACTGGCGGTTGATGACATTCATGACCTCTACATTGACGAGAGCGGTACGCCAGACGGCATTCCTGTGGTCTTTCTCCACGCCGGCCCCGGGTCCGGGTGCGAATTTGACAGTCGATGTTTCTTTAACCCGGAAAAATACCGGATCATTCTGTTTGATCAGCGCGGGGCAGGGCGCTCGACACCTCACGGCGAGCTTCGGAATAACAAGACCGATGACCTGATCAGCGATCTTGAGAAGATCAGGGAATTTCTGGGCGTGGATCAGTGGTTGCTGTTCGGCGGGGGCTGGGGTGCGACGCTTGCCCTGGTGTATGCCGAAACCTATCCCGAGCAGGTGCTGGGCCTGGTGCTGCGCGGGGGTTTTCTGGGTAGACGACGCGACATCGACTGGATGTATCAGGAGGGCGCGAGCCGCTTCTACCCGGACCACTGGGAAGACTTCATGGCCCCCATTGCCGTGAACAAACGCGATGATTTCCTGACGGCCTACCATGAAATCATGTCTGCCGAGAATGAACTGGCAAGAATGTCGGCGGCCAAGTCCTGGTCGGCGTGGGAGGCCCACTGTTCCACCCTGCATCCAAACCAGAGATTGATTCGACACCTGTCTGAGAATCACAGGGCGCTGGCCCGGTGCCGAGTGGGTACTCACTATCTGCTCCACGAGTGCTTCCTGGAGCGCAACCAGATCATTGCCAATGCAGGTCGGCTGCGGGATATCCCTGGCATCATCGTTCACGGCCGATTCGACATCGTCTGCCCCCTTGATCAGGCTCACCGCCTCCACGAGGCCTGGCCGAGTTCGCAGTTGTTCATTGTGCGGGAAGCCGGCCACTCCGCGACCGAGCCGGCCCTGATTGATGCCCTGATCCGTGCCACCCGGGACATGGTGATGCGCTTCGAGGCAGACTTTGACGTCTGATTGACGACGCCTCTGGTAGCCGCGCAGTGATGTGAACGATGAGTCGATAGATCCATGAAAGGTCTCATTCAGCGAGTGAGCCAGGCGCGGGTAGAAGTAGACGGCCTCACCGTGGGGGAAGTTGCCCAGGGCCTGGTGCTGTTTCTGGGCGTCGAGAAACAGGACAACCCGGCAGTCGGTTTGAAGCTTCTGGACCGTGTCCTCGGCTATAGGGTCTTCCCTGATGCCCAGTCCCATATGAATCTCAGTCTGCTTGACGTGGGCGGGTCGCTGCTGGTGGTGAGCCAGTTCACCCTGGCAGCAGATACCCGCAAGGGCCGAAGGCCGTCATTCTCTGCCGCGGCACCGCCGGCGGATGCGGAGTCCATCTATGATGATTTTGTCTCGGCCGCAACCGAGCGCTGCCCAACCGCCAGTGGCAGATTCGGCGCCGACATGCAGGTTCACCTCGTCAACGATGGGCCAGTGACGTTTCTGCTGGAGGCTGGCAGCTAGAGCGTGTTCTAGAGCACCCATGCCTCTGTCACCTGTATAGCAAAGGCGTTCGACCGGATTGAAGCTTCCGGGCTCACGGCCTTCTTTGGCGAGCCATGCATTGATCAGCGCGTTGCCAAAATCATCGGGCAGTGAGTCAGCCAGCAAACCGGGAAGGCCGTGAAAAGTCCCACGGGGCAATGCGGGGAAGGTGTAAATCTGGTCAGAGAGCGGCATGGCAAGTGGCGCGATTTCGATACCGCTCTGTCTGAATTCGGGATCATATTCACAAGAAGAAGCCCCGACTTGAAGCCGAGGCAGCGCCATTGAGCCATCCCCGCCCTCGACGCGCCTGGTCTATACTGACCTGCGAGACACGGAGACCCACATGCAACATGTCCACATGCAACATGGCTACAACGAGTTGAAGGCGCTTCTTCAGTTGCCGGACACCGCCGTTCAGGTGGTCGGTGACGAGCCCGTCTTAGGTACCCGATTCGCCCTGGCCAGTACTGCAGCCAACGTGCTGGCAGCGATTGGAGTTTCTGCAGCCGACCTGTGGAAGACCAGGGGTGGAAGCGACCAGGAAATCTCTGTGGACCTGCGTCACGCGGGTGCCGCTCTGAACAGCTTTCTGTACAACCAACTCATGGCAGAGGCGCCACCAGTTGGTGTGAGGACCCCTGGTACCAGCGTAGGTGGGATACTGCCAACCGCGGATGGACGCTACTTTCATATCCACGGGTCCTTCGATCCGGTTGGAATGTGCAAGGCACTCGGAGCCACAGAACCCAGCCGTGAGGCCGCCGCCGCGGCCGTTGCCAAATGGGATGCACAGGCACTGGAAGATCATATTGCCGAGAGCGGCCACTGCGGCGCCATGATCCGCACCGAGACAGAATGGGCGCAACATCCTCATGGGCAGGCGCTGGCAGCCAGGCCGCCAGTCGAAATTATCAAACTCGGTGACTCACCACCCGAGGCCCTGCCGTGGGGAGATCGGCCCCTGTCCGGAATTCGTGCATTGGACCTTACCCGGGTACTGGCGGGACCCACCTGTGCGCGAACGCTGGCCGAACACGGCGCCCAGGTCATGAGAGTTGGCGCGGCCCACCTGCCCACCATCGAGCACTTCGATAGAGACACCGGACATGGCAAGCGTTGGACCAATCTGAATCTCAAAGAAGCTAACGATATGGAAAAGCTGCGAAGGCTTTCGGCCGAGGCTGACGTTTTTAGCGAGGGGTACCGACCGGGTGTCATGAAGCGCTTCGGTCTCTCGCCAGAGGCGCTGCACGAGCTGCGTCCCGGCATCGTCTACGTATCCATCAACTGCTACGGCCACGAGGGTCCCTTTGCGGAAAGACCCGGCTGGGAGCAACTGGGTCAGTCCGTGTCCGGGATGGCAGCAGAGGAAGGCGGCGACGGCCCGCCGCGGCTCGTTCCTGCAGCCGCCTGTGATTACACCACGGGTTATCTGGCCGCGCTGGGTGTGCTGGCCGCTCTGAAACGACGCACAGCCGAAGGCGGCAGCTACCTCGTAAGGGTCTCGCTGGCACGGACCGGCATGTGGTATCTGAGCCAACCGCGGATTCCCGAGAACGTCCCGCTGCCGGACGGACCCCTCACCGGCAAGCAGGTTGAAAACTTTCTGAGCACCCGCAAGACAGACTACGGCCAGATGCGGCATCTTGCACCCGTGGTGCAGATGTCAGAGACGCCGACGCGCTGGGAACGACCTTCGCCGCGCAACGGCAGCTCTGAGGCGGTCTGGGTCCAAGTGTAGAGCAACGTTCACGTCACTCTGCGTACTGGCACCAGGCAAGGGTCAGTATACTCAATGACCCTTGCCTCGGCTTAATTCAATACTTCAATACGAAGCCTTGCGTCATGCTTCACATCGTTTGGTCTCAAACCGAATCGGGGCTCCGGGTTCATGGTCTATGCACCAACCTGTGGCCAGATGTGGGCGATGGTGTGGTCACAGTCAAAACCCAGCCGTTCATAGAAGGGTTTCAGCCTGTTTGCCTGGTCATTGGGATAGCTCAATCGAATCGTCGTAACGCCCATGGAGTCCAGGTTGCGGATGGCAGAGCGAATCAGGTCGCTGCCGATCTTCCGGCGTCGGTAGGTCCGCCGAACGTGCAGTTCCTCAATCTCCCCAGCATGTCCCGGCATGACGGGATGCCCCGAACGGCTCCCGGTGACGAAGCCAACCACCTGTCCATCGAGGTCAGCGACGATGCAGAACGCTTCGGCATGGTCCACCGTCCTGCGCAGGTTGTCCATCACTCGCCTACGTGCCATCTCCGTCAAATGCCAGCCATCTTCCACGTCGTCCCACATCTCGACCA
This sequence comes from Pseudomonadota bacterium, assembly GCA_027624035.1. GTDB lineage: Bacteria > Pseudomonadota > Gammaproteobacteria > Pseudomonadales > Azotimanducaceae > UBA7455. The sequence goes on from JAQBUI010000003.1 coordinate 110,411, forward strand.
CGGCATCTACGTCGTTCGCAGTCAGATGCCGGAGAATGGCCTCCGATTCGGCAGGTTTTAGACTGCGGGGGTTCTCCGCCCAGGCCAGTCTATTCTTCAGATACTCCTGAAACTCACGTGATAGTGATTCCGCAATATCGGTGCCGGACGCTTCCAGCCGTTCAAGCAGTTGATCCGGAATGTACAAGGTTTTTCGTGCCATGGGGGCACTATGGAAGGCTCTGGATGTATGCGTCAAGGTATGAGCCCGAAGAACAGGGCCATTTACTCGGGGCATTAACCGCGGGTGGGCAAAACAATGGCCTACGCCCACAACATTTCAAGGAACTGCTGCCAGGGCATAATGTCGATCCCGTCTACGCGACGCGGCATGGGTTCCATGCAGACCATAATGTTATGGCGCATCAGCCTTTCCTCCTGGAAGGCCTTGAGACCTTTCAGGTCACCTGGTCCGATGTTTTGCTTGGCCTTAACTTCAACCGCGAAATCTTCGAACACGAAGTCGACTTCGAATTGAGATTTCGAACGCCAGTAACGCGGTGTAGGCAGCACATGGTAGTCGCAGTAGGCTTTGATTTCCTGGTAGATGTAAGTTTCGAATGCACTACCGTATTCGCTCGTTCCAGGTGCAAGACCCTGTCGCTGCTGCAGGTTTCTCGCAAGGCCAATGTCGAACAGGTAGTATTTCGACGTGGAGATCGCTTTGCGTTTCCGTGTCTCGGTGTATGCCGGGACTTCGTGGGCGAGAAAAGTGTCTTTCAATATCTGGTAGTACTCGCGTACGGTTGATGTCGGTACCTGGGAATCGTTTGCCATGTTGGAGAAATTGATCATTTCCCCATGTGCCAGTGCTGCGACCTCAAGAAACCGGCTAAAGGCGCCAACATTTCGAACCGCCGCTTCCGCAGCGATTTCTTGTTTCAGATAGTCACCGGCGTAGGCAGTCAGGTCCTCGCCAGGTGAATCTGAAAAATAGATCGATGGAATCAGCCCGTACTCCAGCACCCGATTCAGATCGAATAACTCCCCCAGTTCCCCCGCAACAAGTGGATGCAGATTTCGTGAACGTGCCCTGCCGCCAAGCAGATTGACTCCCTTGCGGCGTAGACTTCGAGCACTGGAGCCGGTGAGGAGAAAGCGCACACCGTGCTGTTCGATCATGATCTGTACCTCGTTCAGCAGGGCTGGCATCAGCTGTATTTCGTCAATGATCACCAGCGAAGTAGCCGGGGTGAGGCCCTGCCGGATGAGGCCTGGGTTACGTGACAGGCGTAAGAACAGCGACTGGTCCAACAGGTTGTACACTGGATAGCCATCCAGCTGAAGTCGAATGAGCGTCGACTTACCAGTTTGACGGGGACCAAACAGAAAACAGGATTTGCGCTCCAGGATTTCAGCTATATTCAAGTATCGGGCGATATCCATGGTGACATTTCACAGGCTAACCGTTGATTATCATGACAATCACCAGAATACCTGTCAATTGAGCGCAGCGAGATCGGTGGCACCGGTCCAGACCAGTGCCACCGTTGCGATAGGGATTTCAAAGGCAATACCAAAGGCGAAGAACAGCTTCAGCACAAAATCCAGACAACGATTGATATCCGTCATCACAAGGACGCCTTCGGGAACGACGCTGGTAGAAAAGCCAAACACCAGCGGAAAGACCACGTAGAAGGCCAACGCCATTCCCAGGTAAAACAGCAGAATGCTGGAAATGAGCAGGACCCATCCGCGAATCCCACAACCGGGGCGATATCCTCAGATCCACACCCCGCACAATGCGATAGATCGAGGTGTTTCCGCAGCTTGCCTTATCTCCGCATCCATGTTCGACTTGACTGCACGCCAACACCAATCATCAGACTACCCACGTGCATCTAGCAACAGTAGAACAGGACATCGAGGAGTACGGCTTCAGCATCATCAGAGGCTTTGCCGACGCAGGGCGGGTCGCTGAACTCAGCGATCTGTGTGAGTCCCTTAAGGTATCCGTTGAGACAACGGGCGATGATGGTATTCGCAGACCCAGGTTCCGGATCTCCGACATCATGATGCGCACCCGGGGACTGGACAGCCTGGTGACAGACGCCCGTCTGCTGGCGGCGTTCACAATGGTGTTGGGTGCAACCGGGCGCTGGGGAATGAACCTGTCAGACGTGAGCGTGAAGTACCTCACTCCGGGGACCGGGGAACGCGCGCTGCATCGTGATGATGACTTCTACCAGCAGTTGTCCCGGGATCATCCGTTCACATCGAATGCACTGCTGGCCCTCGACCGGTTCGATGAACCGGTCGGTGCCACAACCGTCGTCCCAGGCTCACACAAATGGGAACAGCCCATCGACCCTGACCACGACCGCATGCCGGTGGAGATGGATCCTGGTGACCTGCTCCTTCTGTCGGGGCGGGTATGGCATGGCCACGGTCCCAATACGACCAGGGACCGCATTCGCCGCGCCTTCAATGTCTATGTCTGCGCAGGTTGGCTGGTGCCAGGCCATACCTACAAGGAAAACATGCCTGCGGAGGAATTTGAGACCCTGTCACCAGAGCTACAGGAACTGATGACCGTCGGGCTAGACCCATCAAGGTACTGATCACTGCACGTGTTCTGATTCCGTTTCCTTGCAATGAGGGTCGGGCGTCTATGGTGGAGGCATGCGCCTCGGTCATAGAGGTACACGTTTTCGGGCTAGCGGAGATATTGTTGTAACACCACAAGATTAGTAAACGATATGGAAATTCAGGACGACGCCGTCGAATACGTACTCAAGCATCCAGGGAGATTTCTGAATGTGCTTCCGCCTCGAGGCGCAGACTTGGCCGGTCGAGTGGCCCACGAAGCTGCATTGATGGGCGCAACGTCAGTTAGCATCCGTTTGAGCGATGGCTGGTGGGTCGTGTCAGCCGACATCGACTGGTTGGCTCATTCGGAGTTCCATGAGATCGACTTCTTCTACCGTATCGTGCCGTTCCCCGAAAATGGCGCCAATTCACATCGTGCAGAGCTGCTGCTGACGGCCTTTGCCGAATCCTTAGTAACGATCTGCGATTCTCGACCGACGGTAATTAAGGGCGACTACAAGATAGACATTGAAGCGATTGCACCACAGGCGGCTCGCGTGGTTGCATATAGAATGCCTGCGGCATCCCAATAGAATCATAGGTTGATGTTTCTGCTGGAGGCCCCTGTAAAGCGTTTCAATCAGGTCGAAGGGCTGCTTCCCTGGGGCCTCGGCTGTATATACCGGGCGAACACGACACCTATCTCGAACAGCAGCCACATGGGAACGGCCAGCAGGATCTGTGAAATCACGTCCGGTGGCGTGAGAAGCATGCCGACCACAAAACAGCCGATGATGACATAGGGCCGCTTGCGTTTGAGTGCGGCGACATCGGTGGCGCCGCTCCAGACCAGCACGAGGGTCGCGATGGGGATTTCAAAGGCGATGCCAAAGGCGAAGAACAGCTTCAGCACAAAATCCAGATAGCGATTGATATCCGTCATTACAAGGACGCCTTCGGGAACGACGCTGGTAAAAAAGCCAAACACCAGCGGAAAGACCACGTAGAAGGCGAACGCCATTCCCAGATAAAACAGCAGGATGCTGGAAATGAGCAGGGGATAGGCGATGCGCTTTTCGTTGGCGTAGAGTCCGGGTGCCACGAAACTCCAGAGCTGATGCAGGATGTACGGCATGGCGACGAAAAGGGCCAGCACCAGGGACAACTTGAATGGTGTCAGAAAGGGCGATGCGACCTCGGTGGCGATCATGGACGCCCCTTCCGGCAGATAGTCGCGCATCGGTTGCGACACATAGCCATAGATGTCGTTGGCGAAGTAGAACAGCGGCACGAACACCACCACGATGGCGATCAGGCTTCGCAGTATTCTGTCGCGCAGCTCGATCAGGTGTTCAATCAGGGGTTGTCCCTGTTCCTTATCCTGGTTTGGATCGGACATCATCTGCCGTCTGGCTGACGGAATCCTTCACCTCACGGATTCCACTGTTGATCTGGTCGGTGGTGTCCTTCAGAGCGGCCTTTGACTGTTCGAGTTCTTGCATGATCTGTTCGTTGTGCAACTGGGCGCGAATTTCGTCGGCGCCGATCTCCTTTTCGATTTCCTGGCGTATGCTGGCGAGGCTGCGTCGGAATCGACCGATCCACAGCGACGCCGTACGAATCGTCTGGGGGAGCTGATTCGGTCCGATCACCATCAGAGCGACGATGCTGATGAGCAGCAGCTCTGGAAAGCCAATATCAAACATCAGGTCTGGTCAGTTTTGCTCTCGGTGCGGGTGACCGCGGGCTTGTCCCCGGCGGCTTTGTCTGCGTCTGCGCTCTTGGCCTCATCGTCATCGGTGACGGCAGATTTGAAACCCTTGATGGCTGAGCCCAGATCGCTTCCGATGGACTTCAACTTGGATGTCCCGAACAGCAGCAGGACGATGACGAGGATGATAACGAGTTCAGTAATACCGAAAGACATGCTTGCCTCCTGTTCAGCCAGAGTGGTTCTGGCCAGTAGTTTGCCTCGACGATTTCTCCGCAATTCCGGAGGTACCAAATCGGCGTTCCAGCTCCGCCAGTACAGTTGCGGGCGGGATCTTGAACTGATCGAGCATCACCATGGTGTGAAACCAGAGATCTGCGGTCTCACTGATGAGGTCCCTGTGCTCTCCGCTCGCCGAGGCATCCTTGGCAGCGATGATGGTTTCTGTGGCTTCCTCACCGACCTTCTCCAGCACCTTGTTCAGCCCCTTTGCGTGCAGGCTCGCGACGTAGGACGATTCGGGGTCAGCGGTGCGGCGGTCTGCAATGATGGCCGCCAGTCGTTCAATGATGTCACTCATGTCCGTAAATCTCTTGCGGGTCCCTGATGACCGGGTCAACCGTCTGCCATTCGCCGTGACTCAGGACTCGAAAAAAGCAGGAGTTTCGGCCGGTATGGCAGGCGATATCCGCGTGCTGGTTAACCATCAATAATACCACATCGCCGTCGCAATCCAGTCGGACTTCGCTGACGGTCTGAAAGTGTCCTGACTCCTCGCCCTTTCGCCACAGCGTCTGACGGGACCGTGAATAGTACACGGCACGTCCGGACTGGACCGTCTCGACCAGTGCATCACGATTCATCCAGGCCACCATCAGAATTCTTGCGGTCTTGTCATCCTGGGCAATGGCGGGTACCAGGCCGTTCGCGTCGAAGGTCACCTGATCCAGATATGGGGGGGCAATCATGTCGATGGTCCTCGCTGGCAGCCTTGAGCGGCCCGTATCCAGGCATGCCGTCACTGGGCTGGTAAGTCTCCCGGGCCGCACCCCATGAACAGTACTTGCAGCAAAGCCATGAGCCTGGGGAGCCTGAGCTTTCGTAGAAGCGGGGAGAATAGCACGTCGCCACGCCTCGACCCATATGCTGCCACTGGTGCGTTGCTGGCTTCGAGTCAGGCCTGCAGATACAGCCAATAGATGCCGAGAGAGCCGAGGATGGATGATCCAACCAATGCGTGGGGCGGGCTCGCGTAGCCCGACAACGGCAGCAGTGCGGCACCCAGGGCCGCGATCAGGGCGATGCCGCCCAACCGCGCGAATCGAGTCTGGCGTGCCTGCTGATCGAGTCGGGATTTGATCTCGGCCAGCAGGTCGCTCTGTCGGCGGGCCTGATCACCCAGGGTGTCGATTTCAGTCAGTGCATTCATGGCGAGGTCCGGCAGTTCCGGTAACCGGGCCATCCAGTGAGGCCCGCGCTCGCGCAGGCGGCGGAGTACGGAAAGGACGCCGACCCGGCCCGCCATCCAGCGTTCCATATAAGGGGCGGCGGTTTCCCATAGATCGAGATCTGGATAGATCTGACGGCCCATTCCTTCGATATTGAGCAGCGTCTTCTGAAGCAGTACGAGTTGAGGCTGGACTTCCATGTTGAACTGCCTGGCCGTGTTGAACAGGCTGACCAGCACTTTTCCAAACGAGATATCCTTGATGGGCTTTTGAAAGATCGGCGCGCAAACGCTCCGTATGACGGCTTCGAAGGCCCTGACGTCGGTGTCTGCTGGAACCCAGCCACTCTCGACGTGCAGGCTGGCGACCCTGGCGTAGTCCTGATGAAAAAATGCCAGTAGGTTCTCGGCAAGGTAGCGTTGGTCCTGCTCGGTGAGCGAACCGATGATGGCCGAGTCGAGTGCGATATAGGTCGGGTCCTCGGGGTCGGTGATGTCGATGAAGACGTTGCCGGGATGCATGTCGGCGTGAAAGAAGTTGTGCTCGAACACCTGGGTGAAGAAGATCTCGACCCCCAGGTGTGCCAGCTTTCTGAGGTTCACCCGATGTGCGTCAAGTACGTCGATGTCCGTCGCCCGTACGCCATAGATTCGCTCCATGACCATCATGTCGGTGGTGCAGTAGTCCCAGTACACCTCGGGAACATAAAGTTTGTGACTGCCGATCCAGTTTTCTCGAAGGGTTGCGGTATTGGCAGCTTCCAGCTGCAGGTTCAATTCGTTCAATATGGTCCGCTCGTAGTCCTGAACGACCTCGACCACATGGAGCCGCCGTCCATCCCGGAAGTAGCGTTCCACCAGGCTGGCAATGACGTACATGATGGCAAGATCGACCCGAATGGTGGCTTCGATACCCGGCCGGATGATCTTGATCACAACTTCCTGTTCGCCCTGCTCCGGATGATCCGCGGTGGTGGCCAGGACCGCGGTATGGACCTGGGCGACCGAGGCCGATGCCAGCGGCTCAGCGCCGAACCGGAGGAACACGTCCTCGATTGGCTTGCCAAGGTTGGCCTCGATCACGGCGCGAGCCTGCCCACTTGAAAACGGTGGAACCTGATCCTGCAGCCGGGTCAGTTCCCGGGCTAGCGCAGGCGAGAGGATGTCCTGCCGGGTAGACAGCAACTGGCCGAACTTGATGAAGATCGGGCCCAGAGACTCCAGTGCGAGGCGCAGTGAAACCTCGGGTGAGTCGGCTGGTGCGGGAAACAACCGGATCAGTCGTAACAGGATTCTGACGGGGGTGGAGGTCGGGGCGCTGGCCGGATGCAGGCGATCGAGGCGAAATCGCACCAGCACCGCCGCGATGGTCAGCAGCCGCGCCAGCTTGCGAATTGAAGCCACTGTCAGGTCCCTCGCCGGGAGGGTACGTCAGTCGGAGGCATGTCGCTTTCTGCCCACATGGACTGCCACCACGCCGTTGATCAGGTTGTGATAGTCCACCCGGCTGAAACCCGCATCCAGCATCATTTGACGCAGGACTTCCTGGGTCGGGTGAACCCGGATGGACTCAACCAGATATTGATAGCTGTCCCGGTCGCCGGTGACCAGTTTGCCCACGGTGGGCCAGATGCTCGTAAACGAGCCATACAGGTTCCGTACCGTTGCATTCTCAGGTGTAGAGAATTCGAGTACCACTAAACGTCCATGGGGACGAAGAATGCGCCAGACCTCGGCAAGGGCCGCGTCTTTATCGGTAAAGTTACGCAGCCCGAAACCGATGGTGACCGCATTGAAAGTCTCGTCGGGGAAGGGCAGCCGCTCGGCATCAGCCTGCAGATAGGTCACGTTCCGGCCGACCCCCTGGTTGATGAGCCTGTCCCTGCCTTCGGCCAGCATGGCGTCATTGATGTCACACAGCACGACGCTGCCTTCATCGCCAACAATTCTGGCCAGCCTGGCCGCGAGGTCGCCAGTACCACCCGCCAGATCCAGAATGGTGTGGCCGCGGCGGGCCACCGTGTATTCCACGGCAATCTGCTTCATCAATCGGTGGGTGCCGAGCGACATGAGGTCATTCATCACATCGTATCGGCTCGCCACAGATCGAAAGACCTCAGCGACCCGGCCCGCCTTCTCGGCGACGGGTATGCTGCGGAAGCCGAAATGTGTTTCGTCATCTTTGGACATGTCTGGTCCATGCCAAGGGGTCGAGACTAGTATACGCGCAGCGCCTCCTGCCAGCGAGTGAGTGCTTTCGGGACCTCCCGTGGCGAGCGCGCAATCTACCTGGCCAGGCCGTACCTGTCAGGACATGGCCAGGACAGTTGAAAACCTGGCGAGGATGGCTTCGTCCAGGAATCCTACAGTCGGTCCACCGCAATGAACTGCGGCGTGCGGGTCTTGCCGGCGGCCTCAAGCTGGCCAAGATAGTCCTGCCAGTTCCGGTCCTGGCCGGTAGCGAGTTGGTACAGATAGTCCCAGCTGTAAATGCCCGAGTCGTGGCCGTCTGAGAAGGTCAGCTTGAGCGCATAGTTTCCCTGGGGCTCGACGTCCCGTATACGAACGTCGCGCTTGCCGTACTGCAGGACTGACTGGCCGGGACCATGGCCGCGTACTTCAGCAGAAGGAGAGAATACCCGCAGATATTCCGCGGTCAGCGTGTAGGCTTTGCCCTCGTCATAGACGAGTTCCAGCGTGGCAGACTTGGTGTGCAGGTTAATCCCGGCCGGAATCATTCGGTGGCTCCTTGCAGTCGGTGACTGACGTCCATTGAACTTGATGCCTGTGAAATGCCCATACCAGAAGTTACAGGATATATCGGCTCAGATCCTGGTCATCTGCGAGATTCGACAGGTGGCTGTCCACGTACGCGCCGTCGATCTCCTGCGCCATGGAACCACTCTGGTTGCCTGCGTCGAAGGAAATCTCTTCGAGCAGCCGTTCCATGACGGTATGCAGGCGACGGGCACCGATATTTTCAGTCGACTCGTTGACCTGCCAGGCGATCTGGGCGATTCGGTTGATGCCGTCAGCGGTAAAGGTCAGATCGATGCCTTCCGTCTTCAGCAACGCCTGGTACTGTTCTGTCAGGGAGGCGTCGGGCTCGGTCAGAATTCGTTTGAAGTCCTCCACCGTGAGCGCCGCGAGTTCGACTCTGATCGGCAGGCGCCCCTGCAGTTCCGGGATAAGGTCTGACGGCTTGGACAGATGGAAAGCACCCGAGGCAATAAACAGAATGTGGTCGGTGCGAACCATGCCGTACTTGGTCGAGACATTGCTCCCCTCGATCAAGGGCAACAGATCGCGCTGCACGCCTTCACGGGAAACGTCGGCGCCGCCATGCTCGCCAGCCCGCGCGATCTTGTCCATCTCGTCGATGAATACGATCCCTGTCTGTTCGACCGCGTCCACCGCCTGGCTGCGCAGCTCGTCCTCGTTGACGAGGCGGGCGGCTTCCTCATCGGTGAGTTGACGCAGTGCATCCTTGACCGACAGCTTCTTTCGCTTGGCCTTGCCGGGCGAGAGGGAAGAGAACATGTTCTGGAGCTGGCTGGTCATTTCTTCCATGCCTGGTGGCGCCATGATCTCGACCCCAACGGACGGCGCCTGAACTTCAATCTCGATCTCCTGATCGTCAAGCTCGCCCTCACGAAGCTTCTTACGGAACACCTGGCGGGTGTTGGAACTGCGAGTCTCCCCGGTGTCCCTGGCGGCAGGCAGGATGGCATCCAGGACTCGCTCTTCGGCTGCATCGGCTGCCCGTGGTCGTGATTTTGCGATCGCTTCGTCCCGCAGCAGCTTGATGGCGGCTTCCATCAGATCTCTGACGATGGACTCCACGTCCCGGCCAACGTAGCCGACCTCGGTGAACTTGGTGGCCTCAACCTTGATAAACGGCGCACCCGCGAGGCGTGCAAGGCGTCGGGCGATTTCCGTCTTGCCGACTCCGGTCGGCCCGATCATGAGAATGTTCTTGGGCGAAATCTCTGCTCTCATGTGTTCGTCGAGTTGCAGACGTCGCCAGCGATTGCGCATCGCGATGGCAACGGCGCGCTTGGCATCCGTCTGGCCGATGATGTGCTTGTCAAGATCGTGAACGATCTCCCGTGGCGTCATATTCGACATATCCTGGTATCCTGGTTCGGTGTGACTCGGACAGGCCCGCGCCTATTGGTCGCCGCCGATCTCTTCGATGGTGGTCTGGTGGTTGGTGTAGATACAGATCTCCGCGGCGATATTGAGGCTGGCTTCCACGATCTCCCGGGCGTTGAATTCGGTGTTGGCCACCAGCGCCATGGCGGCCGCCTTCGCGTACTGGCCACCAGAACCGATGCAGAGGATGCCATCGCTGGGTTCTATCACATCGCCGTTGCCGGTCACCAGCAGCGATGAATCCTGGTCAGCGACGATCAGCAATGCCTCGAGCCTGCGCAGGGCCCGGTCGGTACGCCATTGTTTGGCGAGTTCCACTGCTGATCGCACGAGATTGCCCTGATGCTTGTCGAGCTGGCCCTCGAATCGTTCGAACAGCGTGAAGGCATCTGCCGTACCGCCGGCGAACCCCGCGATCACCTGATCCTTGTACAGGCGGCGAACCTTGCGGGCGTTTCCTTTCATGACGGTGTCGCCCATACTGACCTGGCCGTCGCCACCGATGACCACATGGGACCCGCGTCTTACTGAGACAATTGTTGTGCCCTTATACTGTTCCAAAATTGTACCGCTCCAAAATCAGCGTCCTTGTGAGTTCATCGTGCAATCAATGGCTTGAGATGGGGGCCGATCGTTCGATTTCAAGGTGACACAGGCAGGCCAATGGCTTTCAGCGGTTCACACGGTAGGGTATCGCTGCGATTTGCGCCTGGGCCAGTTTGTCCTGTGCCCGGTTTAAATCCAGCTTGGCGTCAAGCGGCCCCACGATGACCCGGTGCCAGTCTTCACCATTGACTTTTACTTTTCGTGTGAATGCGTCAAGCCCCATCAGGATCAACTCCGCTCGCAGTTGGTCGGCATCCTTTGCAGACCTGAACGAGCCTGCCTGCAGGATATACGCGAAGGTCTTTTCGGGAGCGCGGGGCCCGCTGCCATTGCCGCCAGGCTGCTCGATAATCGGCACTTCGGAGCGGGGGAATATCTCGTAGAAGTCCCACTGCATTTCCTCGATTTCCGGCGATGCGGCACTCGAAGGAGTTGGCTTTACCGGGACGGTGCTTTCGGAGTCAACCGGCATCCCGAATGACAGATAGACCAGAGCTGACACGAAGACGCCCGCGATAAATCCAGACCCGAACAGCGTCAGGCGAGGGCCGGGGCCCGCGGGTACGAAAGGGCGGCTGCCCGAACGATCCCCGGTGCCCTTTCTGGGCCGTGCTCGCTTTGCAAAATCCTGGGCCATTGTGCGTCCGGCACCTGATACATGATGTCGAATTGTATCACCTGCCAGAGAACCTCTGACTAATGTCTTTCCCTCGATAGAGGGGTTGGAGTCGTCCTCGAAATCGCAGATCTTCTGTGGGCGCCTGCCTTGCTCTCTCGAAAAAGTCCAGTCATCAGAGCTTTCCTAGAGCAGATCAGTGGGGTCCACATCCAGTGACCAGCGCAGGCCCGAACGGTTGCTCCGAGCGTTTTGCTCGGCACAGTTCACAACCGCCTGGGCAGTATCGTGGAGCATGCGCCTGGAAGATGCGGAGATGAGCAGCAACGCCCGATAACGTCCTGCCCGGCGTTCCATGGCCGACGGTACAGGGCCCAGCAGTTCCACCTGGGACCGGATGTCAGGAGGGTCATTGGACAGGGCTTGGTCTGCCAGCGTGTTCAGGAATTCGAGAGGTTCGTTGCGCTGCGGGCTTTGGGCACGAACAAGGGCATGATAGGCGAAGGGAGGGAGATGGTTGTCGCGTCTCTCCGACATGATACTTCGGGCAAACTGGCCGTAGCCGTCTTCGATCAAT
>JAQBUI010000141.1 GCA_027624035.1 Pseudomonadota bacterium
TCCTTTCGGGTGATATCGAACCGGTCGGGTTCCGGGAACTGGCGAGGGTCCCGATTGGCACCCGCCACACAGACCAGCACCATCTGGCCCCGCCGAAATGCAAACCCATGGAGGTCCTTGCGGCGGCTGACAAAGCGAATCGTCATCTGGATAGGAGGCTCGTAGCGCAGCATCTCTTCGATCGCTCCCGGCATCAGGCCCGGATCGTCCCGCAGCATCTGAAGTTGCGCCGGGTGCTGCAGCAGCGTGAACATGCCGTTGCTGATCAGCCGCGCGGTGGTTTCATGCCCGGCAGAGAGCAGCAGCACACAGGTCGCCACCAGTTCGGCCCTGGTAAGCCGGTCTCCGCCCTCCTCCGCCTCAATCAGCGTCGAGACGAAGTCCTGGCCCGGCCGCGCGCGCTTGTGTTCGATCAGCGTCTCGATGTAGGCCTGCATGGACTGTTCTGCATCAGACGCGCGTTGCATCAGGTCAGGCCGCCCGATGAGGGTTGCCCCGGTCAGTTCGTCTGACCACTGCTGAAAACGGTTCTCATCTTCCGGTACACCCAGCATCTCTGCGATCACCATCGCAGGCAGCGGCTTGGCGAGGGTTTCGATCAGGTCGAATTCCGGGCCCGCCCCGGCCAGCAACTCATCCACCAGCTGATGGATACGGGGCGCGAGAGACTGGATGTAGTCATTCACAAAGCCCGTCCGTACCAGCTTTCTAAGGCGGGTATGATCGGGCGGGTCCAGGTTCAGCATCGTGGGATTGTCGATGAAGGGAATCGGCTTGCCGGCCATCCCGACCCGCAGCACATTGATGAAAAAGCGGTTGTAATGAAGGTCGTTGCTGAACCCGGAATCCCGCAGGATGTCCTGGGCCTCACGGTAGCCCGTCACCATCCAGCCCTGATTGGTCAGTGATCGGACCACCGGCGAACGGCAGCGCATTCGGCGAAAACTCTCGTAGGGGTTGTCCCGGAACTCCTCGGCGCTCATTCCGGTATCGGTCCCTCGCAACCGGTCCAGCCGACGCAGGAAAAAGAGCGCACTCTTGATCAACATGCCGGTCACTGCCAGTCGCATGGTGTCCCTCTCGCCTGACGAATCAGGGCGGTGTGCCGGAGGCTGTGCTTGCGGTCAGGATTCTGCGGGGATCAAGGGCATCACGGACGGCCTCACCGATGAAGATGAGCAGTGTGAGCATCAAGCCCAGGGTGCAGAACCCGGTCAGGCCGAGCCAGGGCGAATGAATGTTCGCCTTGCCTTGAGCCAGCAGTTCACCCAGTGAGGGGGACCCCGCCGGCAGACCGAACCCTAAAAAATCCAATGCCGTGAGCATGGTCACCGCGCCGCTCAGGATAAACGGCAGGAACGTCAGGGTCGCCACCATCGCGTTAGGCAGAACATGCCGGATCACGATTTCCCGGTCCATGATGCCGAGGGACCGGGCCGCCCGAACATACTCAAAATTCCGCGTCCGCAGCACCTCGGCACGCACCACACTGACGAGGGGCATCCAGCTGAACAGCGTCAGAATACCCAGCAGCCAGAACACATTGGGCTGGACGATGCTGGCAAGGATGATCAGCAGCAGCAGGATCGGCAAGCCATTCCAGATCTCCACCAGGCGCTGGCCCACCAGATCGATTCGGCCACCGAAATAGCCCTGAATCGCGCCTACGGTCACCCCGATGATGGAACTCATGATGGTCAGCGAAATGCCAAACAGCACCGACAACCGGAAACCATAGATCAGCCGCGCCAGGGTGTCCTTGCCGGAATCATCCGTTCCGAGCCAGTGCCGGGCCGATGGCGGTGCCGGTGCCGCCGTTTCGATGTAGCGATCTGAGGTGCGATAGCTGAACGGGACAATCGGCATCAGCATCCAGCCACCGCTGTCACGCACCAGCTCCTGCATATAGGGCTCCTTGTACATCGCCTCGATCGGCAGTTCACCACCAAATTCCTGCTCTGAATAGGTGAACAGCACAGGTACGTAGAGCTTGCCGTCGTGCCACAACAGAATCGGCTTATCGTTGGCAATGAATTCCGCCAGCAGCGAAATCAGAAACAGGCACATGAAAATGTACAGGGAGTAGTAGCCACGACGATTCGCCTTGAACTGCTCCAGCCGACGTTGATTGATTGGCGTCATGTCGTTAATCCCGCGTCTCGAAGTCGATCCGTGGGTCCACGAGGACGTACACCAGATCCCCGATCAGATGCATCACGAGGGCGATCAGCGTCAGGCAGAACATGGTCCCGAACAGGATCGGATAGTCCCGCTTGATCACTGCCTCATAGCTGAGCAGCCCCATGCCGTCCAGCGAAAAGATGACCTCGATCAGCAGCGACCCGGTGAAGAAGATCCCGATGAACGCCGCGGGAAAACCCGCAATCACGATCAACATGGCGTTGCGGAAGACATGGCCATACAGCACACGGTTTTCCGTCAGCCCCTTGGCACGTGCGGTGAGCACGAACTGTTTACTGATCTCTTCCAGGAACGAGTTCTTGGTAAGCATGGTCAGGGTCGCAAAGCCACCGATGGTCAGGGCGGTAATCGGCAGCGCCAGATGCCAGAAGTAGTCCAGTATCTTGCCGGGCCATGACAGTTCATCCCAGTTTTCCGACACCAGCCCCCGGAGTGGAAACAGATCGAAATAGTTGCCCCCGGCGAACACTACGATGAGCACCACCGCAAACAGAAAACCCGGTATCGCGTAGCCGACGAAGATCAGCGACGAGGTCCAGAGATCGAAGCGGCTGCCATCGCGCACCGCCTTGGCAATCCCCATGGGGATTGAGATGCTGTAGATGATCAGCAGAGACCAGAGGCCAAGCGAAATGGACACGGGCATTCGTTCCACCACGAGTTCAATGACTGGCCGGTCCTGGAAATAACTGGTCCCGAAATCCAGTTGCAGGTAGTTGATCATCATGTTGAAGAACCGCACATGGGCGGGCTTGTCAAAGCCGAACTGCTTTTCCAGGTCCGCGATCAGTTCCGGGTCCAGGCCATAGCTGCCAAGGTCGGTATTGGCGTCCGATGAACCGGTGTCTGCGACCGCCGAGGTACCGCTGTCACCTCCGCCGCTCACGCTGGCAGTGGTGGAGATGTTGCCCATGGTCACCTGGGCGATGATCTGCTCGACCGGCCCCCCGGGCGCAAACTGGACAATGACAAAATTGATCAGGATGATGCCGAACAACGTCGGCAAGATCAGCAGCAGGCGTTTGATGATATAGATGCTCATATGAGCAACCGCGCTCCCCTCTCATACTTCACGTAGACCGCAGAGACATCCCGGTCCACCTTGATAGCGTGGCACCCATCAAACCGTTTTGTGCCCCGGGAGTCAACCGCGACGAAACGAGGGAATCCCCGCCGCAACCGTACGCCTCAGCCACACCCAGGCAACCACCGCGAGCACCACCGTGACCAGCACCTGGCCGCCAAAGATACCCATGTAGCCAAACAGGTAATTTCCCAGCAGCGCCGCCGGAATCCCCAGAACGATCATCTGCAGTATGGACATCAGCAGTGGCGGCATCGGCTTGCCCAGCGCATTAAAGCTGGAGGTGGCAATGGACATGACACCCATAAAGCCCAGCGCCGCGGGCGCGATCAGCAGATAATGGTAGGCCGCTGTGATCACTTCCGGGTCATCGTTGATCAGGGAAACCAGCAGTTCCCCGAACACGAAGAAAACGCCATATGAAAACAGGCCCCACAGCAGAATGAACACGGCCGTCATTCGCAGCGCCCTGCGAACCCGGCGAATCTCGCCGGCCCCCCAGTTCTGTCCAACCAAGGGCGCCACACTCATGGACACCGCCCACACCAGCATTGCCATTGAGGTCTCGATGCGGGACGCCACACCGTAGCCAGCGACCACCACCGGTCCGTGGCTGGCAAGCAGCCGCGTCACCACACTCATGGACACGGGCATGATCATATTGGACGCGACCGCCGGCAGACCAACATGGGTGATCTGCCGACAGGAATCCACGAACCCCGTCATGTTGAACTCCAGCATCTTGTCACGGACGACAAAACAGTAGGCGAACATGAAGAAGTTCAGATACCGGGCGATCACAAACCCGACCGCCGCACCGTCCAGCCCCATATCGGGAAACGGACCGATGCCGAATATGAAAAACGGGGCAATGACGACCTGCATCACCGAACCAATGGTGGAGAGATACCCGGGCGTCTTGGCATCGCCGGTGGCGCGCATCAGCGTCGTGCCGACAAAGGCCATGGTGAACACCGGCAGGGCCAGCAGCCAGACCGACATGTAGGACAGCACCAGCGGCAGAATAACGTCATCGGCGCCCAGCAGAACGAACACTTGTTCCAGCACCAGCCAGCCACAGAAGCCAAAGGCCAGGCTCAGCACCGTGATCAGCACCAGGCAGTGGGTCATCAGCCGCCTGACCTTACCCATGTCACCAAGGCCAATCATGCGGGCCACCACGGACGAAGCGCCGATCCCGAGACCCATGGACACACCCTGGAGCGAGAACACCACCGGGAAGGTAAAGCTGACGGCGGCCAGTTCATAGGTACCGAGCTGCCCGATATAAATCGTCTCGATCACCGAGGCCACCGTGAACGACACCAGCCCCAGCATCATGAACCCGCTCAGACGCGCCATGTGGCCGGCGATGGACCCCTGGGTCAGATCGCGCTGCCTGGCATCGGAAGATTCAATGGTGATCTCGTCCGGTTTGGCAAGGGAATCGGTCATTGCATGGCTGGCGAGGACAAAGGCGGAGAGTGTACAACTTCACAGCGCGTGCGTCTGTGAAGGTTGACCGGGATCCTTCAGGGTTTGGCAAACCTTTCATGACCAGAAACATCAGGTGTGATCTGACGGATGACTCAACGACCAGGAGCCCATCCGTAAAGGGTGGTCAGACTACCTCCCATCAACCGGGCGCGATCAGACTCTGACAGCCTGCCCGCGACCCGAAACGCGGCCACCCCTTGCTCATAGGTCAGCAGATTGACCGCCCGGGTCCAGTCCGTACCCCACAGGCATCGCCCGAACCCGAAGGCATCGAAGATCTGCCCCAGCGGCCCCCAGATATCATCAAACGGGAACGGCTGATGGGACAGCGTACAGGCGCCCGAAATCTTGATCGCGACATTCGGCAATTGCGCCAGGGCGAGCACGAAAGCCAGGTCCCTGAAGGGCTCTGGCGGTGCCGGTGGCTTGAACGGTTGCATCAGGCCCACATGATCCACCACCAGTTGAACCTCAGGGTGGCGCGCCGCCATGGCAGCAAAGCGCGGCAGTTGTCCCCAGCACAGCACATTGACTGGCAGTCCCTGGCGCCTTGCTGCCGCCAGCATCCGGTCCAGACCGGCGTCATCAGACTCCACCCGGTCCATCATGATCCGCGCACCGACCACGCCGGGCCGGCGAGCCCAGTCCGCCAGTTGCTCATCAATGTCCGGCGCCCGGGCATCAAAGGGTTTGATCAACCCAAACCGGCCGGGATGCTTCGCGTGCACTTCCAATGCATAACCGGGATCAAACCGGTACATGCTGAACGGCGAGACCAGCAGCGCCCCATCCACCCCCACCGCATCCATCGCCGCGACCATGTCGTCCCCGGTGACCTCATCCGGCCCCGCCAGCGTCCCCGCCCAGAGACGACCGGGATGATCGCGTTCGTAGGCGTGGACCTGGCAGTCAATGATGTGGGTGGCTGATGGGCTGTCTGACGATTGACTCATAGGGACTCCGCTCGCTGCTCTGCACTCATTACGATCCAACTCTGAACCTGACCCAGTGTGCCCGGGCCCCGCCGGGACCACAAGACGGATATCGCGGCGTTAGCTGCCGTTCAAAAATGGAGGAATACTAAATTGTTTCCGCGGGAACAATTCCATGGCACCAATGTTGAGCCGCCCCACTACCTCCGTCGGGTCCACATCACACCGCCAGGCCACAAACGGGTGACGGGCAAGCGGGCAAGCTGCTAAGATACGCGCCCCACCCGCTCATAGCTCAGCTGGATAGAGCACCAGGCTTCGAACCTGGGTGTCGGGAGTTCGAATCTCTCTGGGCGGGCCATTTCTAAAGACTCTAACTAGCTAACTGAGCCGCATTCTTCCCCACAACCTGCGGGTTTCCCCACAAAATTAGTACTCCTCTATCCATTATTCTGAGTCTTGCTGCCTTTTATTGAGAAGCCATTTGATTCCTTCCGCAATCAGTATCCAAAGCCCAAATACCAATAGTCCAGTAAAAGAGGCTCCGACAAACCACAGGAAGCCATAGACGAAGAATACATATACGCACGGCAAAGCCAGAATCACAGCCAACGCATTGCTGACCCACTCTTCAATGTTTTCTCAGCTCTCAATCGTCATTGCTGATTCACTCCATTAGGGAAAAGCCTCGCGCTGGCTTTACTGTGGCTCCTCGTCGCCGATAGTGTTTGGCCGTCGTTGCTGCATTGGCATGTGCCAGGAGTTTCTGGGCATCAATGTCAGAATCAACATCACTACCCACCTTAGCCCTGAGATCGTGTTCAGTGAACCGCTCCACTAAACCAGTCTCCTCAAGTGCCTTAGTCATTGATCGCTGCCATACAGATTTAAACCCACTCGCCTGGCGTTTCTCCATATCATAGTAACCAGCTCCCTTCCTCGTATGAAAGAGCCAGGGGGATACTACCGGCACACTGCGCTTCATGTTCTCCTTCGCGTAGTAGCTTTCTACGACATCGAGTGCCGTACGCACCGTCGTCGGATTCCCATCGATGTCAAAAAGTGGAAAACGTAGTGTAGTGCGCCACATTTATAGGAACTTATATTACCACGTGTTGTCTCATGTCGAGGCATTCAACGGGGATCAACACGATGCGAGTCGCACCAACAATAACACTAAGTGCTGAGGAAGAAGGCAGGTTGTCGAAGATGTCGAAGTCAAAC
>JAQBUI010000038.1 GCA_027624035.1 Pseudomonadota bacterium
CAGTAGCAGCGTAGGCCTAAAGTACTACGTTGTCAAGCAATTGAAGGGGCAAAGGGGTGAGTAGTTACCTCCCTTGAAGGAATCTTTGAAATCAACGAGGCCGAGGAAATCACGGGCATTAACCCCGCGGCGGCCGCTTTGCTCGGCTATGAAGAGCCTGAAGATCTCACCCTCGGTCAGAGCCCCGATCTTGGTGACCTGTTCTCAAGCAAGGCAGACTACCAGATCCTGCGCAAGACCCTGGCGGACTACGGTCGAATGATCGGTTTCGACACCGAGATCATACGCAAGGACGGTACCCCGGCATGGGTATCGCTGTCGGTCCAGCGCATCGATGACGACAACGGATACCACCTCGAAGGGTCGATGATCGACATCTCCGAACGAAAGCTGCGCCAGGAGGCAGATCAGGCAAGGCTGATGGCAGAAGCCGCAACCGACGCGAAGAGCCATTTCCTGGCCAGTATGAGCCATGAGATCAGAACCCCTATGAACGCGATCGTCGGCTACACGAGGCTCGCGCTTGCAACAGACCTGAATGACGAACAATTGCGGTATCTAACGACTATCCGGGACTCCACCAACCACTTGCTTCGGGTCGTCAATGACATCCTGGATCTCTCCAAGGTTGAATCTGGAAAACTGGATCTGGAACAAAACCCCTTCTCGCTTCAGAAGGTACTGAGTGAAGTGCGCAATCTGTTTACGCTTCCCGCCCAGGAGAAGCAACTGACACTGATCTTTCCAGACAATATCGGTGATGTGATGTTTCTGGGAGACGCCGTTAGACTTGGCCAGATCCTGAACAACCTGGTTGCCAACGCGATCAAATTTACGGAGACGGGGTCGGTTGAAGTCTCGGTTTCGTGGGCCGAAGCCAAAGATAACAGGGTGAGACTCCTGTTCACTGTGGAAGATACAGGCATTGGCATTGAACCATCCCAGCAGGACCTGATCTTCGAATCATTCACCCAGGGAACCCAGTCCAAACGAGAAGGTGGCACCGGGCTGGGCCTCGCCATCTGCAGACGTCTGACGGAAATGATGGACGGCAGCATCCGAGTCATCAGTACTCCGGGAGCTGGCAGCCGGTTCGAGTTTGACATTCTGGTCGGTCCCTGGGCCGAGATGCCCGTATTTCTGGAACATACCAGCGTCCCCGGGACCAAAACCACTGGTGGCGAGATACTTCTGGTCGAGGATAACCCCATCAATCAGGATCTTGCATGTGCCATGCTGCAGCGTGCAGGCTTTACTGTGACGGTCGCCAATCATGGTGCCGAGGCGCTGAAGGAACTGCGGCAGAATGTCTACAGTGCTGTGCTCATGGACATCCGCATGCCTGTGCTGGACGGCCTGGAAACCATCAAGATCATTCGTGAAGACCCTTCTCTGTGTGACAACACCGTCATCGCGTTGTCGGCCGGAGCAGAAAAGCAAGCGGCCATTGAGGCCGGCTTCGACGACTACCTGGGGAAACCGGTTGATTTTGACGAACTGCTGCAGCGCCTTGGTGGCGAGACAAGCAATCAAACAACCCCTGAAAAGGTCGGCCTGATTGATGGAGTGGACTTTGACAGACCTCTCGATAACAACGGGTATGACTTCGAACTGGTATCACGTCTGCTCGCCGATTTCGTCTCCCTGTATGGCCACGCGGACCATGAACTGGGTGAATTTCTGAAGCAGGGCCAGACTGAAAGTGCCGAGCGGCTGCTGCACAACATTGCTGGCGTGGCCGGCAACTTCGGCGGCATCAACCTGATGACGCAGGCCCGGCAACTGGAACAGGAGCTGAACATCAGTGAGCCATTGGATGCCGATGCTACAGCTTTCAACACAGAGCTGAAAACATTCACCGGGGCGATCCATACCTTCCTGGAACGGTATCGTCCAGACACCCCGATACCAGCCAGACCGGTTGCGTCAGATCAATGACATGACGTGTGACATGACGCATGAAATAACAATGATATCGTCACGCGACCGCTGATCCTATGACTGCCTGACATCCAGGAGTTCGAGGACCCTGGCCTGATCTGCCTTGAGTGACTTGAAATCGTGCAGTCTGGCATCCAGCAGATGTGACGGTACGACATCGCCCATTGCTCGAAAAATGGATTCGATTCGCCCCGGATGATCACGGTCCCACTGGGTCAGCATTGATTTGATCACCTGCCTTTGAAGATTATCCTGAGACCCACAGAGATTACAGGGAACGATGGGAAATCTTGCAAGGCCGGCATAGCGCTCAATGTCCTTTTCTCGACAATACGCCAGGGGTCGAATCACGACATTCGTACCATCATCACTGAGCAGCTTCGGGGGCATGGTCTTTAGCTTGCCACCATGAAACAGGTTTAAGAACAACGTCTCGACCATGTCATCCCGATGATGACCCAATGCGATCTTGTTGTAGCCATTTTGCCTTGCGAACTTGTACAGAATGCCTCGTCGGAAGCGCGAACACCAGCCACAATAGGTCTTTCCTTCGGGCACCATGTCGGTCACGAGCGAGTAGGTATCTTCCTCAAGAATCCGATAGGGAACGTTCAGCGACTCGAAAAAAGCTGGCAGCACCTCAGCGGGGAAGCCTGGCTGCTTCTGATCCAGATTGACCGCAAGAAGCTCGAAATCAATGGGTGCATGCACCCTCAGATGCATCAGTAGCTCCAGCATCGTGAGCGAATCCTTACCGCCAGAAATACACACCATCACCCGATCACCTGGCTCAATCATGGAGAAGTCATCGATGGCACGGCCAATCTCCCTACGCAACCTCTTGTGCAGCTTGTTCTTCTCGTACCTGTCCTTACCCATTAGAAGAGTCCATTAGAAGCGTCCATTAGAAGAGCCCATCAAAAAAGCCCATTAGAAAAGTCCATTGCCGTGCCCTACTTACTTCAACTATGGTCATCGAGAGTTGGCCATTCTACACTCACCAGTCCACGTCACCAAAGAGTCGCCATGTTTCGAATCGCTTTGTTGTTGCTGATCAGTCTCGACAGTCTTGGCGCTGTAATCCTTCAGTACCACCACGTCGCTGAAGACACGCCCCCCATCACCAGCATCACGCCGACAGACTTCGCCGCTCACATGGACTACCTCCAGTCGGCTTCATTCAATGTGATCGGCCTGCCTGAGCTGGTGGATGCCCTGCAATCTGACCGGGTGCTCCCTGACAAGACGGTCGCCATTACATTTGACGACGCCTACCAGAACATCCTTATCAATGCGGTACCTGTTCTGGTGCGCCACGGGTTCCCATATGCCGTATTCGTTGCGACTGATCAGGTGGGCTCCAGCTCGGCGTTTCTGACCTGGGACCAGCTTCGCCACATGCAGCAAGGCGGTGCCACCATCGCAAATCACACCGCCAGCCACCCCCATCTGCTTCGGCAGGATGAATCGGAAGACGAGGCCTCCTGGCTGGCGCGGGTTGCTTCCGAGATCACCCGGGCAGCTGAAGCAATCGACAGCCAACTTGCGCCCGCACCCCGGTTCTTCGCCTACCCCTATGGTGAATACGACGGCCGTATCATTGAGATTGTCGAGAGGCTGGGCTATATCGGCTTTGGACAACAAAGTGGTGCCGCTGGCCCTTCATCAGACCTGCGCTTGCTCCCGAGATTCCCGTTCGCCGGACGCTATTCTGGCCTTGAGGACTTTAAGGTCAAGGTTGCCACAAAGCCAATGCCACTGGTTCGAAACACTATCAGTCCGCTGGAGTCAGACACAGATCCCCTGCCCATCCTGACTCTCACATTCCAGATGGCGGAAACACCTTACAGTACACCCACCTGTTACGGACCCAATGGCGACCTGCTCGACATCGAGATTCACGCCCCCCATTTCTACCTCGTCAAGCCGCAGTCCCCGGTCCCCGTCGGAAGATCCAGATACAACTGTACGATGCCTGCTGGCGACGGACGATTCTACTGGTTCTCACAGATGTGGATTCGCCGGAATCCGGACGGTAGCTGGTATCCAGAGCCCTGAGCGCAGGACTCCGAAGCGCCACCGCCGTGCAGTCGTTGCATGTCGTTGCATATAGTCGAGCAAGATAGCCGTGCACAAAATGCCTACCCTCCTCGCCGTGGTTGACACGGGGTCAGGCAAGTTGACGCAGCACAGTCGAGGGCGGCGTCTTGACCACCTTGAGTGTTGCAGCAATGCCGACAACCCCGATCAGGACCGTGCCGGTCAACGGACCAATCAACCACAGTTCAGGGTTCATTTCATAGTCCAGTTCAAAGATCCGGGTCTCCAATGCAAACACCGTAATCTCCGCCCCCAGCGTCGCCAGCAGCCCGGCAAAGCATCCGAGCACGCAGAATTCTATCGCCAGACTCCCCAGCACCAGCCGCTGGCCAGCCCCCAGGGTCCGGATGATGGCATGCTGGCGAAACCGCTCGTCCATGCTGGCTTGGATGCTGGCGAGTAGCACCAGAGCACCCGAGATAAGAATCAGCACCAGGACGAGTTCAATCGCCAGCGTCACCTGAGAGATGATTGTCTGAATCTGTTCGATAACGGCATCAATCTCAATAACCGTCATCGTCGGATGTTGGCCAAGGAGCGTGTTCAGAAACAGCTTCTGATCCTTTTCCAGATAAAAACTCGTCATGTAGGTTGACGGAAAATCATCCAGCGCGCCTGGGGAGAATATGATGTAGAAATTCGGCTGCATGTTGTCCCAGGCCACTGCACGAATGCTGGTAACCTCGGCCGGAAACTCGCGCCCCTGGATACTGAACACCAGTTGATCCCCCACGGTAAGTCCGGCGCTGTCTGCCATCGACCGCTCAATAGAAACCTGGGCCGGCCCGTCGTAGGAGTTCGGCCACCACGTCCCACTCACAACTTTGTTGTCATCAGGGAGGTCTACTGCAAAGGTCAGATTTCGGTCTGACGACGCGCCGGGGCCCCCATCGCCGTCCCGTTCTCCGGATCGCCAGCGGCGTCTGTCTCGTTCCCGGGCGGATTCGCCATTGACCTCGGAAATACGTCCCCGGATCATCGGATAGAGTGGTTGGGCACGCACACCACGTGTCTCAAACAGTTCCCGTATCGGAGCGACATCTTCCGGTGCGATATTGATTGCAAAGTGATTCGGTGCATCCACAGGGATCGTCGCCTGCCACTCGGCGATCAGCGCGGTTCGAACCAGGTACAGGATCAGCAGCAGCATGATGGCAAGTCCAAATACCAGGATCTGCAAAGTGTTCTCACCACCGCGGCGCTGCATTCCCGCAAGGGCAAGACGCCATGCGCTACCCGCCTGCATCCCCAGGACCCGTCCGGAGCGCAGCATCAGCCAGGCCACTACCGATAGCACGGCAACCACTACCACGGCACCGGAGAAGATGAGCAGGGTAAGAAAGAGGTCCGCGCTGTACCACCACATCAGCCCGATGGTACCTGCCAGCGCGAATGAATAGGTCATTCGATCTGAAACACTGGCGGATGCCAGGTCACGCCGGATGACACGGACAGGGTCCGTCGCCCGAAGCTTGAGCAGGGGTGGCAATGCAAATGACAGCAGACAGATGAAGCCCGTCACAAGGCCAAGCCAGATGCCGCGAAACCCCGGGGCAGGCAACTCTATGGGGATATAGGGATCGAGTATCGAAACGATGCCGAGTTGTGTCCCATAGCCGATGGCACTGCCCAGAAGTGTCGCCATCAGACCCAGCACGACGAGAATGATCACAAATATGCTGTCTATGCCATTTGGCGTTGCGCCGATGGTCTTGAGTATTGCAACATGATCATAGTGACGCAGAGCATACCGCTGGGCCGCGAGAGCGATTGCGACCCCCGCCAGAACGACGCCAAGCAGCCCCCCAAGAAGCAGAAAACGCTCCGCCCGATCAAGCGCATTGCCAATACTCTCTGCACCCTCTCTGACACCGAGCCAACGCTCATTCTGCCCCAGCCGGGGCCTGACCCACTGTTCAAATTCTTCAAGTGCGGGTTCGGCCCCGGCAAACAGATAACGATAGGTGAGACGGCTGCCCGGACGCACCACTTCCGTTGCCGGCACGTCGCCCAGATGCATCATGACCCGAGGACCCGCATTGGAGAAACCCCCGCCCCGGTCTGGTTCCTTGAGCAGAACGGAAGAGGCAGGAAAGCTCGCCACGCCAATGTCCAGGACGTCGCCAGGGGCCACCCCAAGTGAGGGAAACAACCTGCTCTCCATCCAGACCTCGCCGGCTGCGGGGCCCCGATCAATGGGACGACCACCCACGAACGGTGATTCCGATACGATGAGCTGACCTCGCAACGGATAGTGATCATCTACCGCCTTGACTGAGGTGAACTGGGCCCGATCCTCCGAAAACACCATTGACAGAAAACTGAGCGTCTCAGAGCGCACCAGGCCCAGCTGATCCGCCTTCTCAAGCCAGGCTGGATCAATGGGGTCCGATGCACTGATCACCCGGTCGGCGGCAAGAAAGGTCGCTGACTCATTGAGCAGCGCATGCTGTAACCGATCGACAAACAGCGTGATGGTCGTCACGGTACCCACGGCGATCACCAGAGACGCAAGCAGCAATGTCAACTCGCCTGCGCGCCAGTCGCGCCACAGTAGCTTCAGAGCAAGTTCAAAGTGCACTGGATACGTCCGTGACAAGCTCTCCCGATGCAATCTGGACAGAGGACATGCAGCGTTCAGCAAGGCGGTGATCGTGAGTCACAAGCACCAGCGTTGTACCGAACTCGGAGTTAAGGTCAAAGATCAGGTCAATGACATGTAACCCGGTCGTGGTATCAAGATTTCCGGTAGGTTCATCAGCAAAGAGGATCCTGGCTGACGATGCAAACGCCCTGGCAATGGCCACTCGCTGTTGCTCTCCACCGGAGAGCTGGTTCGGATAGTGATTGAGCCGATGGCCCAGGCCCACCCTGCTCAGTAGTTCACGGGCGCTGTCTGCCGCGGAACGCTCTCCTTTTAGTTCTGCGGGCAGCATCACATTCTCGAGCGCTGTAAGACTGCCCAGAAGCTGGAACGTCTGAAAGACGAAACCGACCATCTCGGCTCTAACCCGCGCCCGTTGCTCCTCATCCATTGCAGTCAGTTCATAGGGCCCGAGAAACACCTGACCACGGGTCGGCGTGTCCAGGCCAGCCAACAAACTGAGCAGCGTGGTCTTGCCTGACCCTGACGCGCCAACGATGGCTACAGTCTCGGATGCCTTGATTTCCAGATTGATCCCTTTCAAGATCGTTAATTGGCCCTCCGACGTACTAACAGTCTTCCCTAAATCGATCGTCTTTATCATGTATTCCAAGTTTCGTACCTATGCATTGCCATTACTCGTCCTGATGACGCTGTCCTTCGTATGTACGTCGGGGCAGGCAAAAGGGACCATCCTTGTCTTCGGTGACAGCATCAGCGCGGCCTATGGCATGGATGCCGAACAGGGATGGGTAAACCTTCTGGCCGGACGCGTCGCCGAACTGGGGCTGGACTGTCAGGTCATCAATGCCAGTGTATCCGGCGAAACCACCGGCGGCGGCGTGGTTAGATTACCCAAAACGCTGGAATTTCACCAACCGGAACTTGTGATACTGGAACTCGGCGGTAACGACGGCCTGCGCGGCTATCCTATCGACAAGATTCAGGAGAACCTCACTGACATGGTAACGATGATTCTTGACCAGAGGGCCCAGACGCTTCTCATTGGCATGATCCTGCCTCCGAATTACGGCCGCCGCTACACCCTTGCCTTTGAACGTCAATTTGCCGAGGTCGCTGTACAGACGGGTGTGCCACTGGTTGCCCACCTGCTTGATGGCGCCGCAACGGACCCCTCTCTCTTACAGCTCGACGGCATCCATCCCCGCCCCGAGGCACAGCCCCGGATTCTTGATGACATCTGGCCCTATGTTGAATCAATGCTGGATGAGTCCAGTAGTTGTTCCCGTTCGCACCAATCCGGCATGACTCTGGAAAGCAGTCCGTAAAATGCCCGACCATGAGAAAAATGGCGCAGATGGCACAGCTCATGAGCCAACACAAGGTCGATCGCGGACTCCGGCTTCTGCATCAGCATCGAATTGATGCAGATCTCGCCCGTGACATCACAGCTACCCCAACGGGCACGCATCTTCCTGATACGCAGCCCTTGTGGCTGGAGTTCATCATCGAACAACTCGTTAAGCGCACTGAGCCTGGCTGGAAGATGGCGGTCAGCCTCACGGGCATACCAGCGCGCCAGATGTGCCCGAACCCGGTCAGGCCGGGTCGGGTCAACACATCGAATCACAATTGAATGCGCGTCCGCCGCCACCCACGAAGGCTGGCCACGAAGCAGAACAAGGCGATGTTCCCTGCCCAGATAGGGCTGCATGTCACCATTGCCAAACGAGCGGACCCGCTGGTGATGCAGCCTGGCGACGGCCTCGTCAATCCAGGCAAGCTTCTCTGCGACAAATTCGTTGATTGACGCCTGGCTGCACCGGAGCGGTGAGCGGACCTCCACTTCCGTTGCCGAGAGGACATGAATCGCAATGGTCTTGCGCCGCTGTCGTTTGACCACCAGGTGGATGTCTCCTGAGGGCCGGGGAATCCGGCGCAACCGGACAAACTGCCGTTCTGCCAGCAGGCTCATTGGCCAGCCTTCACTCGCCACCTTTCATCGGTCACCCTTCACTCGCTGGCTTTGGTTCGCGCCTGCTCATCGCTCATCAACCCGCTCGCCCCCAAGGCAAGGCGGTGACATGGGAGCATCACCGTGGCGCTCGCGCCAATCCTGCTCCGTGTAGGTATGCAGTGCCAGTGCATGAATCTGACCGTCCAGTTCTTCCGAAAGCGCCCGATTGACCATACGGTGTCTCGCCACCAGGCGCAGTCCTTCGAAGGCCGAGGCAACCAGAACCACCTTGAAATGAGACTCTGATCCCGCCGGAACGTTGTGGTGACCACTTTCGTTCAGGACTTCCAGATGTCTCGGTCCGAGGGCGCTTGTCAGCTTTTCGACGATCCTGTCCTGAACGGACCCGGACATGCTCTCTCCCTGAGTACCCATCACTACCCCTTTGCCAGGAGATTGAAGATGCCATCCCAGTCAGCCGGCGGCGGGTTTTCGATGTACAGCTCACATCTAGCGATGTAGGTCTGGGTAGGTCCGTCCTCTGGATAGGCTTCCGCGCAACGCCTGAACCCGGCCAGAGCCTCGCGATAGTCCCCTTGCTGGTATCTCCCGAGGGCAACTGAAAACTGCTCTACCAGGGCCGCCATACCGGATTCGGTCTGATTCTTGCGTTCCAGCAACTCATAGACAGTCACCGGATCGCTCTTGCCGACCACCCTGATCGTATCCAGTTCCCTGACATCCACATCGGCAGCACAGCGCTCGTAGGTCGCCTGTGAAATCATCAGGCAAGTACCGTACTGCTTGTTGGCCCCCTCGAGTCGGGACGCCAGATTGACCGCGTCTCCCATGATGGTGTAGTCCATCCGCTGGGCCGAACCCATGTTCCCAACGACCATCGAGCCCGAATTGATCCCCATCCGAACCCTGATCGCCGGTCTGCCCTGTCCAATCCATTCCTCACGCAGTTGCGCCAGGGCCTTCATCTGGTCGATTGCGGCGAAACAGGCTCGCGCGGCGTGGTCCGGCTGGGCGGTCGGAGCCCCCCAGAACGCCATGATCAGGTCGCCCTCGAACTTGTCCACGGTACCGTCGGTCTTGATGATGATGTTGCACATCCGCGTCAGATATTCGTTTAACACCAGCACCAGTTCCTGGGGCGACATGGCCTCGGAAAATGAAGAGAACCCTGCGATGTCCGAGAAAAAGGCCGTCATATCACGCTCATCCCCTCCGAGGGTGAGTTTACCCGGATCCTTAACCAGGTCTGCGACCACCTTCGGAGAGAGATACTGGCCAAAGGCATCACGAATCTGGGCCTTCTGTCCCAGTTCGTTGACATAAAAGCGTGCGTTGATGACTATGATCGCCGCCAGCGACGCCATCAGGGCGTAGCTCAATGAGAGAATCAGCCCGAAACGAATGTAGAGGTAGCTGACGATCACCACGTACAGCGCCAGCACGCCAAAACTGACGCCATTTCGAATGAGCGGGTCCGGCAGCCGCCGCGTGCCCAGAAATATCGACATCAGCAACAATGCAACCAGCATCTCTGCCCACAGGGGTGCTGCTTCCAGGGGACCACTTCTCAGGATCGTCGCGATGGTATTGGCAATAATCTCAACACCGTAGACATTCCCGACCGGCGTCTCGAATTCATCATGGGCGACCTCAGCGACCTCACCGATCAGAACGATCTTGCCATCTACCAGGAACGACAGATCCATCAGTTCTTCATCGTCTACCGCGAACAGCAATTCAGAGGCAGACAGGCCAACGACCTCATGTAGCCCCAGGGTCGACTCGGCAGACCCTGGTGGTAGCAGTGGATAGTCAATATACAGGTCATGGAACTGATCCAGCCGAATCGCAATCTCATCTCCAATTCGCAGCATTTGATCTTCAAGAGAGATCGGCGCATCGCCGAGATACATCGAGACTGCCTTGACTGCAAAGGGCCAGGCATCAAACTTTTCCACCAGTGCGGGGTGGACACGAAGTCGAACAATGCTCTCGGAAATCGCGCTGTTTGCACTGATGTTGGAATATCCGTTGTCCGTCAGCTGGTCGAATTCATCAATCGCCTTGTTGACCCTGAGGAACTGGTCACCGCGAATCTCCGCCTGGGATACCAGCAGGACATTTTCGACCTGGGTCAATGCATCCGTCAGGGTAGGGTCCTCGCCATAGGCGCTCTTGAAATCAAGCAGCATGTCCACGCCGATGACCGCAGCACCCATATTCTCAAGCCGGAGGATGATCGTGGAAAGATCAATTCGACGCAGCGGATACTTGTCGTATTCCGCGTAGAACTCCTCGTCAGTGTAAACGATCACCACATCGTCAGACGGCGCGGTCAGCTCTTCGCTCGCAAAGTGCGTTCTGAGGATCTGACGATAGGACAGCGTTTCATCTTCCAGCAAGGAAAACGCCTCTCGATACTCGAGAACGGTCGCCAGCAGGAAAACAAACACGACCGTGATCAGGTCGTAACGCTTTCGGGGCTCACCCATGCAGCTACTCTTCGTTTCTTCGTTCACCGGCCATCATCTGGCATCTCTACCCAGCGACGACCAAAAGAAAAACCCGCACGCATGTTATCGGATACGTACAGGCTTTAACAGCAATCAGGTGAGACCACCAGTCGCGAGCGGCGTAGCAGATGTCGCGGCGACACGTCAGCGACCAGGTCGTTGATCCATTACGCGCGAAGGCGCTGAAGAAGTGCTCACAAGCACGTCTTCAGCAACCTTGAACGCGCCCCTAGGGGCACCCCGTAGTCGTGCCGGGAAGTATCCCCGACTAGTACAGTGTAGGAGAACTTCCATGAAAGACCTTACCTGACCCATCGCGCCTAGTAGTCTTCTGCCAGAGCCGCATTGTACAGGCGCGCTTCACTTTCCTGGAGGTTACTCAGCTTCAGGTCATTGTAGGACCTGATGAGCAGCGGACGCATGTCGTTGTCCTCCGGGTTTTGCAGGAAATACT
This sequence comes from Pseudomonadota bacterium, assembly GCA_027624035.1. Lineage (GTDB taxonomy): Bacteria > Pseudomonadota > Gammaproteobacteria > Pseudomonadales > Azotimanducaceae > UBA7455. The sequence goes on from JAQBUI010000038.1 coordinate 11,592, forward strand.
CACGATAGGCATCCATGGCAGCAATGTGCAGACCCTGTTCCTCCAGGTAGTTGGTCAACATGAAGATGTCATCCTGCAGCATTTTCGCGGTCTCGAGGATTGGCTTCTCTTCCTTATCAGTCAGAAGGACAAACTCGCTGTCATTTCTGGGGATATACACGGTCCCGTCCTTGTCCAGTACCTCGACCCGGTAGCTGTGATCACCAGGCTTCAGGTCGTTGACCGAATAGCGGATCATTTCCGAGGTCGACTGAGCCGGCACATCAACCACCTGACCGTCGATCACCAGACGGTAGGAATATTCCGGGCAAGCGTTGCGCCAGACGAGATCAGGATAGCCGGGAGACACTGTGACTTCCCGAATCGTACGGACCTTGTTGTCGCAACCAGGCTCCTCGCTGGTCGTCGCCTTTCTGCGAACCGTGGTATACCGCTGAGCCTTGGCAAACTTGTTCAACAGGCTCTGAAACAGGCTTGTTTCCTCTTCTTCAGGCGGCGACAGATTGCCGGAAACAAGGAATATGGACTCCGGACGAACCTCTATCTCGGTGTTGCTACCCAGTTCCTGTGATTTCCCCGATGTCTGGTTAATCAGTTTTCCTGAACCATCCCGCCCGGTTCGGATCTTGTAACCCTCGAACAGATATTTGGTCCCTCGAACCTCGATCCATCGTGTTCCGTTTCGAGAATACTCAACCGCTCCTTCCACCTGCACCAGTTTGGCGACCGGTGGTTCCTTTGCCCATGCGCCATGGCCAAACAGCAGCCCTGACAGTAACATCACGATACCTGCAGTTCTCAGTCTCATCTTCCCATTCTCCTTCATCTTGGCCCGGTATTCGCCGAAGCCAGCGTCACCAGTTGTATTGGCTATCATAGTACGGAAAAGATGGCCAGTCCGACCGCCTGTCGGCAGCCTGAGACCCCTTGTCCAAGCGCTTCGACCATTGACGACATTGTAGCGAATCGTACGTGGGATTTTTGAGTGGTAATTCACATTTTGAAGACTAAAGCGCGCAAATCCCCAGGCAATTGCACTTTTCCGGTCAGAGCAGGACGAAGACCGGGCTACATAGGCTCCAGGGAAGCTCTGATTGATTGGATTTTTTAGTGAGAGCAAGGCAGAGGCGCCCGCAAAAAATCGCGAAAACGCTTCAATTTCGCGATGTTTCGAGGTCGACTCGAACGCAGCTATCGCGGAAGAAAGACTTCTATCAGAGGTTCCGTGGACTCTTTCTCAGAGGGTCCATCGCGGGAACCCCTAATCAGACCCCCGGTATTCCATATTGACGCCTGCTACCTCGATCTTGTCTCCAACTTCCAGCTTGCGAGACTTGAAGCCAGTGGGTTCCCCATTCACCAGCGGCACCCGATCCTTGTCCTTGCCGCCATCCACATGAATGATGAAATGACCCTGGGGCCGTTTGGAGATGGCAGCGACCTGAACGCCGGGTTCGCCGATCGTGGTCAGCGCTTGCTGCAGTTCAATTCTCTGACCGGCATTGGCACCATTCAACACCCGCAGAAAACCCTGAAGTTCTCCCGCCGGGCCGGTTTGAGGACGCGCACGTACTTCGGTGCTGTCCGGTCCATCAGGGCTCACCCCGGGCGCCTTGCCCGCGGCCTTCTCTCGGGCGACCATTTGTTCACGAGCCCGGTCACCGACCTCCCCCGGGCTCAGCATGACCTTTAGCTGATGCTCCCCCACGGACAGCAGGTCTCCGTCCTTCAAGACATGCTGGGTGATCTTCCTGCCACCGATGTGCAGACCATTGGTGCTCCCAAGATCGGTGATGATGAATCTGCCCTTCACTCTGGAAATCTCAGCGTGATTGCCACTGACCGCAGGGTCCTTGAGCGAAATGTCACACTCCGAACGTCGGCCAATCAGCGTCTTTTCACCGTTGACCACAAATTGATCAACCGGTTTCTCTGCCTTGAGAATGATGATCTTCAGAACCATGATTGTGACGTCCGTGTTTTTGTTTGAGCTTTCATTGGAGCATTGGAGCCTTTATTGGAGCTCTTGTTTGGAGACTTTACTAAAATCTTCATTAGAGATTTCAAGACAGTGTTCAACAGAGTTCTCAGAAGGATATTCAGAAACATGACTGGAAAGCGTTCCTGCCGGTTATTCGAACCAATTTGCGATTCTGTCGAGCAGACCGCCCTCGGATGGAAACGGCCTCAGCACACTAACCAGCATGACCGAAATGTTGTCCTTGCCACCGCTCGCATTGGCAAGGTTAATGAGATGGCTGGCCAGTTGTTCAAGATCAGCATGGAGTTCATGGAATGATCGTTCGATGTCCCGGTCGGTTACAAGATCTGTCAGACCATCTGAACAAATGAGGTAGATGTCGTTCACCTCCACCGGATACTCATGCACCTCAACCTCGACATAAGGCGCCACGCCGAGGGCGCGTGTCACCACATTCTTGCGTGATGAATCCCTCGCTTCCTCTTTGGTGAAGAGCCCCTTGTCTATCAGTTCCTGTACAAAGCTATGGTCCTTGGTCATCTGTTCGAGGGTTTCATTCCGATATCGGTACATCCTGGAGTCACCGATGTGAGCAACACTGACCCGATTGTTGTAGAACAGACTCGCCACGATGGTCGTACCCATGCCACGACACTGGGGCTGAGTCTGCGACACATGAAAAACAGCATCGTTGGCCTTTTCAACTGCAAGCCGGACCACTTTGGCGGCAAGCGGCAGGTCGTCACCAGCCCCCTGGGCTTCAGCCTCCAGCAGTGAATCGCCCGCACAATACGCTACCAGTTCATCCATGAGCAGGTGAACGGACATCGAACTCGCGACCTCTCCTGCGTTGAGCCCACCCATCCCGTCGGCCAGGACAACGACACCGAACCGATCGTTTTCACTGATGTAGTCTTCGTTGTGATCCCGGACCTGGCCGACATCCGTCCTGCTGACAATCTGCAGTTTTCCCTTTAAGTTCATCCGGCCTCCACGTCAGATTCGGCTGTATCCTGCCCCGGGCTCGCCGCGGACTCTTCATTGAGTCGCTCCAGGCATACCTGGAGGTGAGCGGCCATTCTCTTACCGGTCTGGTATCGCTTCTCGGGCTTCTTGCCGATGGCATTGTGGATCACCTTGCGGAGCGTCCCAGGGATATCCGGTTTGACTTTTTTGATGTCTATCGGCGGCTGATTGACAATGTTGTACATCAGCGTTGCCATTGAGTCGCCCTTGAACGGCAAATCACCACTGACCAGCTGGTACAGCACCACGCCCAGCGAAAAGAGGTCAGCCCGTCCGTCGACCTTCTTGCCCATGCATTGCTCCGGAGACATGTAATTGGGGGTTCCGAGCACGGTTCCCGTGCGGGTCTTACTGGAATCGGTGATTCTTGCGATGCCGAAGTCTGTGATCTTGATGGTCCCGGAATCGGGATCATACATGATATTCGACGGTTTGATGTCCCGGTGTACCACGTTCTGGGTATGGGCGTAATCGAGCGCCTCTGCCGCCCTGATTCCGATTTCAATGACGCTTGCAAGCGGCAGCAGGGAGTCTGCCTTGATGTGTCGATCCAGATCGTAGCCCTTGAGCAGTTCCATGGCGATATACGCCAGATCATGTTCCTCCCCTGCATCATAGATGGCGACGATGTTGGCATGATTGAGGCGCCCGGCTGATTCGGCTTCACGGAAGAAGCGTTCCTTGACCTCGACCAGTTCATCATCGCCAAACTCCCGCGACAGTGCCATGGTCTTGATCGCCACCTGGCGATTGATCTTGGGGTCCTTGCCCAGATACACGATGCCCATCGCACCTTTGCCGAGTTCACTTTCGACCTGATACCGGCCCAGCATCGGCTTTTCGACACTGCCATCCTCATTGATGATGGTCGCGCCCAGTGTCGACTGGCCACCACCCATGAGTACCGCATCCTCCATGCTCTCACAGCGCTTGATCCGCTTTTCGATATCTCGGAAATCCTGGTCGGTCTCCGCAATGAATTCATAGGCAGACTGCGCCTTGTTGAATTGCCGGCGACGTTCGTAATCGAGGCCAAGGTTGTAGACAAGCTCAAACGTCTCGGCTTCGCGGGGACATCGTCTGAATTTCTCAAAGGCAGAATCGAGCTGCCCCTGCCCCTGGTAAGCCAGCCCAAGCATTCTGTTACTCTCTGCAGAATCCGCAGCCGATACCGCCTGACGCTGCTCCGAAATGACATAGAACCGCAGACTCATGACGAATACGGTCAAAAAGCCGGCAATCAGCGCATAGGACATGGAGATGACGAGCCCGGCGTAGATGTAAAGGGCGCTGATCGCCACGATATAAACCAGAAATGCGGCCAAAGTTGCCAGCGCTCGCGCGCCCAGTGAACGAATGACGCCAGTCACGAGCAGCATCACCAGGAAAGCCAGGGTGAATCCAGCCTCGGCCATCACGCTGCCAGGGCGTAGCGGTGCCCCATTCAAGAGCGTTGAGATCGTGTCTGCAATGATCTCGACACCATATACCTGCCCCATCGGGGTATTGAATCGGTCATGGGTCACCTCCCAGGTATCGCCTACGAGGACTATCTTGTCCTCAAACACGTAGCGCCACTCGGCAGCTTCCTCCTCCGACACATTCTCAAGGTCCAGCAGTTCGAGCGCCGAGAAACCGGACTGGCCCTCGCTCAGGTACTTGGTCCCCGGGTCTATCGCCGGGAAATCGATGTAAATGTCGCCAAATTGATCCAGAGGAATCGTCAGATCACCCATCAACAGATTGTCGCCATCAAGTACAGGCACGACATCCCAGTACATCGACAGGGCCTGGATGGCGAACGGCCAGCCGTCGGTATTGGTGGTGATGTTTCGATGTACGCGGAGCCGGGACAGGTTATCGACGACCGCGCTGGTTGGATCGAGATTGGAATAACCGGTGATGGCATGCTCACGAAGTACTGCAGTGGGGTAAGTCAGGCCCTTGAACTTGCCGTCTTCAAAGTTCGCATAGGAGACCAGCAGGACATTCCCGGCGCGGCTGAACATCTCCGCAGTCGGTTCATCCTCACCATAGGAACTCTTGAAGTCCATCAGGAAGTCAAGGGCAACTACCCGGGCTCCGAAGCCGGCAAGGATCGGCAATGCGGCCAAGGTCCGTGCGTCGAAACGGGAAACTGCCATATTCTTCATACAGCGCCTCATCCAGCGCCACGATGATGACTTCATCACGAAGACGGGTCAGTTGCTCGTCGCCCATCACCGAGCGGAAAATCTGGCGAAACGAGATCGTCTGATCTTCAAGCAACGAAAAGAGCTCGTACCGCTCTGCAGGAATCGTCAGCAGGAAGAACACCAGAGCAATCGCAACATCCCAGCGCTTTAGTGGATTTTTCATGTGAGGTCCTTCCAAGTGCCGCACGCCATTGCGCGATATGGCCGAACGCGACCAGGTGGTTTCACCCGATTTTGCGTCATCAGGCCCATGCATGTCTATTCCGCCACCATCCCAAATCTTGTATGCTCTTTGATCCACTCGATCAGCCCCCAAAAAACCAGCCATGCTCACCGTCATTTCACCCGCCAAAACACTGGACTTCGAGACGCCACCAGCGACCCACAAACGGAGTACACCAGCACTGCTGGACCAATCCAGGCAGTTGGTGACGATCATGCGCAAGCAGCCCCCACAGGACCTTGGAAAGCTCATGGGGATCAGCTCGAAACTGGCACAACTCAACGCTGACCGGTTCAAGGACTGGAAGCCACCATTTAACCCCGCCAATGCAAAGCAGGCACTGCTGGCCTTTCGGGGAGATGTCTATCTGGGGCTGAGGGCAGAGGACTATACCGAGCGGGATTTCACTTTCGCTCAAAAGAACCTGCGAATTCTATCGGGCTTGTACGGTGTGCTTCGACCCCTGGACCTCATCCAGCCCTACCGTTTGGAAATGGGGACCCGCATCAGCAACAAGCGCGGACCCGATCTCTATGCCTTCTGGGGTGATCGCATCACCCGGCAACTGACCGATGAATTGGCGAGCCACCGCAATAAGACACTTGTCAATCTTGCCTCCAACGAGTATTTCAAATCAGTTGATCCTGACCTGCTTCCAGCCCGACTGATCACGCCTGTGTTCAAGGATTACAGCAAAGGCACCTATAAGGTCATCAGCTTCTACGCAAAGAAGGCTCGCGGGCAGATGGCAAGTTACATTGTCTACAATCGCATCAATAAGCCTGAGGACCTCAAGGGTTTCGACATGGATGGCTACGGCTTCAATCAGGATCTGTCCTGTGACCAACAGTGGGTGTTTACCCGCCGCGCCAGCTAGCTGAGCCAGCTCCCTTTGCCACTTGCACCAACCCACATCGACGCAGGCGGTCAACTCGGCATCATCGTCAACCCCATGTCGGGACGCGACGTCCGGCGTGTCGCGGCACGAGCCGGTACCAGTGCCCATATGGAAAAGCAGAATATCGTGACGCGGCTGGTACTGGGTGCATTGGACCAGGGCGTATCAATGATCCATCTTGCCAATGAACCCTTTCGGATCAGCAGCCGGGCCGTAGAAACACTGCCTGAGCGCGGCCGAATCAACATGGTCGACGTCCCCATCAGCCATACTGATCGGGACACCGAGGCGGTCGCAACGGCGATGTGGGATGCCGGTTGTCGTATCTTCATCGTTCTGGGTGGCGATGGCACCTCCAGAATTGTCTCTCGAACACTCCGTGACGCAACGCTCCTGCCGGTTTCAACGGGTACAAACAACGTATTTCCCTACCAGATTGACGCGACCACCGCGGGACTGGCGGCAGGGCTCATCGCGACTGGCAAGCTGAATCCAGCAGACATTTGCGTGCGAGCCAAACAAATTCATGGGACGGATGCGCAAGGACACCAGGATATCGCCCTCATTGATGCGGTCATGCTGGCGGGCGATGATATCGGTAGCCTGCTGCCATTCCGTGCAGAACAGCTGCGCGACGTCGTGTTGACCCGGGCAGAACCCGCCTCCATCGGGGTGTCGCCCATCGGAGGATGCCTGATGCCCTGCCATCACGAGGATGATTTCGCGGTCTCACTAAGGTGTGGTGCACCGGCGATGCACACGGTCCGGGTACCTCTGTCGCCCGGCCTTCACGAGTCCGTCGACATCGTGGACTTCAGCCGAATTGCTCTGGGTCAGAAGCTCACATTGACCGGCCCCGGGGTCCTGGCTTTCGATGGCGACCGAATCAAGTCCGTGGCTAAAGGCGAGCCTGTTAGCCTGCAGGTGCGCCGCGACGGCCCCTGGGTCATCGATGGCCTGAAAACCCTGAACATTGCTGCAGCTGAGGGTCTCATGGTCACATCCGCCTGAGTCACTCGTGTACAAGACCAATTCCTAGTATCCTTGGACCGAGCCGACACAGATGATTGCCATGAGACATTTGATTCCTGCCTTGTTGCTGCTGGCCGCGCCGCACGTCCTTTTCGCGGCTGAACAAACTGACACCACGCCTACAACGAAGACCCTCGTCTGGCCAGACGGAACTCGCTACGGGGGAGGCGTTGTCAACGACCAGCGAAGCGGCAAGGGCACCATTTTCTGGAAGGATGGCACGACCTTCGTCGGCGAGTTCAAGAACGACATGCGCAATGGACCGGGAACCATGACCATGCCCGATGGCACCGCCTATAACGGTGTATTTGAGGATGACCGACTCGTGCGGGCAACACAGGCTCCCGCAAACGTCGCCGATACGACGGGCCCGGACGATGTCATCCCGGCAGCCGCACGCACCGGCGGTGCCAGGGACAAGGCTGCCGCTGCGGAAACCGTCGTGACGCTGCCCCCGCAGCAAGCAGGCGAAAGCGGCCAGATGACTTCTGCGGCAAAGTCATCCGCAGCCACATCCGAACCCGAAGCGACGATCGTGATGCCACCGGTTACCGCCAGTCGTGGTGTCGACGATCGTGGTGTCGACGATCGTGGTGAACGCCGGGGTGTCGCGCAGGACAGTCCGGCAGATTTGGCCAGCGAGACGGCCGTCGATACAACCGGTAGCGTCGTCGGCGACATCAGCGGCGATGTCGAGCGCCAAATCAAGAGTGCGATCGATCAATGGGGCCGCGCCTGGTCCGACCAGAACGTCCCTGCCTACCTGGCCAGTTATTCCAGCGAGTTTGAAGTCCCCGGGAACCTTAGCAGACGTGGCTGGGAGGCGCTCAGGCGAAGTCGTTTGACTCGTCCGAACCGCATCAGTCTGAGCATCGAATACGACAGCTTCAGTGTTGTCAGACCAGACGTTGCCGACATCTATTTTCACCAGACCTATCGCTCTGATCTATACAGTGATGTCACCCGCAAGCGACTACGGCTGCAGAACGAACCGGGGGGCTGGAAAATCATTCAGGAGAAGAGTCTCTGACACACCAGCAGGAAGACCTTGTCCACAAGCCCGAAGGGATCCACCATGGCAATCAGTCAACCTACCGTACCTGTGCCCGCAGCCACCATCCTGATGTTGCGAGAAGGCGATGATGGCATCGAAGTCTTTATGGTGGTCCGGCATCATCAGATTGACTTCGCCACCGGGGCACTCGTATTCCCCGGGGGCAAGGTCGAGGATGGCGACGTGAATGCGCGTGACTATTGCGACGGCATCGGTGAAATCGACGACCTGGAATTGGGGCTTCAGGTCGGCGCAATCCGGGAGGCCTTTGAGGAATGCGGCATCCTGTTGGCGCGGGATTCGGACACCGGCGCCCTGGTGAGTGGCCAGCGAGTCGCGGCACTCGAACCGTATCGCGACCAGTTGCATGGCGGCACGGTGAGTATTGACGACTTCCTCAGGGCCGAGAACCTCCGCCTCGCCTGTGATCTGCTACAGCCCTTTGCACACTGGGTCACCCCGGAGATGATGCCCAAGCGGTTCGACACCCGTTTCTACCTGGCTGTTGCGCCGAAGGACCATATTGCCGTCCACGATGGTCACGAATCAGTGGATTCCGTCTGGATTACACCAGCCGCGGCCCTTGAGGGCGCACGTCAGGGCCAGTATACCGTCATTTTTCCAACCCGCCTGAACGTTGAAATGCTGGCCACCAGCGCGTCCGTCAACGATGCGATCGCGGATGCCCGCAACCGGCCCATCGTCTGCGTCACGCCCTGGACTGAATCACGGGAAGATGGCCGCTACATCTGCATCCCGAAAGAAGCTGGATACAATGTGTCGGAAGAACTGATGGCCGATACCCGCTAGCCACGCTAGCCTTTCCCGTACCGATTCGCCCGCATCGCGCCCCGGGTACTGTCTATGGCGTGCGGCCCGGGAGACTGACCAGTCTACTAAGGCGTGCCTGAGACAGGCACGCTCAGGGCTAGTTAGCCACCGAAATCATCCAGGAAGATGTTTTCGCGTTCAACGCCGAGGTCTTCCAGCATCTGAATGCAGGCCGAGTTCATCATGGGTGGCCCGCACATATAATACTCGCAGTCTTCCGGTGCCGGATGGCCTTTAAGGTACTCTTCAAACAGGACATTGTGGATGAAACCGGTGTAGCCATTCCAATCCTTGAGATCACGGTCCGACAGCGCAATGTGCCACTCAAAATTGTCGTGCTCTTCGGCCAGTTTGTCGAACTCGTCGACGTAGAACAGTTCCCGCTGGTTTCGGCCGCCATACCAGAAGGTAATTTTGCGATCTGTATTGAGCCGGAGCAGTTGATCAAAGATGTGTGCACGCATCGGTGCCATCCCTGCGCCGCCACCGATAAACACCATCTCGGCGTCGGTCTCCTTGGCAAAGAACTCGCCAAATGGCCCGAAGATCGTGACCTTGTCGCCCGGCTTGAGCGTAAACAAATATGAAGACATCTTGCCCGGTGGGTAGCTGGTCCCCGGGGGTGGTGACGCGACCCGGATATTGAACTTCATGATGCCTTTTTCTTCCGGATAGTTGGCCATCGAGTAGGCTCGAATCGTGATGTCGTCCACCTTTGATTCGTTGTCAAATACCCCGAATTTCTCCCAGTCGGGCCGGTATTCTTCCTCGACGTCCATGTCCTTGTAGTGAATATGGTAGGGCGGGATCTCAAACTGAACATAGCCTCCAGCCCGAAAGTCCACTTCCTCGCCCTCCGGTAGTTTCAGCACCAGTTCCTTGATGAAGGTGGCAACGTTGTGGTTTGAGATCACCTCACATTCCCAGCGCTTGACTTCAAAGAACTCCGCCGGGACCTCAATCTTCAGGTCCTGCTTGACCGGTGTCTGGCAGGACAGCCGCCAGCCTTCTTTCGCTTCACCACGAGTAAAATGCCCTTCCTCGGTAGACAACATTGATCCGCCACCTTCGAGCACCTTACATCGGCACTGTGCACAGGTGCCGCCACCCCCACAGGCCGAAGAAAGAAAAATCCCCGCATCGGCAAGAGTAGAGAGCAGTTTGCCACCCGCAGGAGCACGAATAGACTTCTCTGGATCACCATTGATTTCAATGTTGACCTCGCCAGTACTGACCATCTGTTTGCGCGCAAACAGGATCACAAACACCATCGCCATGATCGTGCCGGTGAACATGATCACACCTAATACAATTTCATTGCCCATATGACGGAACTACCTCTAGTGGCTTCTTACCAGCCGGCTCTCAATGGCTTTCTACAGTGCAATGCCGCTGAACGACATGAATCCCAACGACATCAGACCCACGGTGATAAACGTAATGCCAAGCCCCCGCAGCCCTTCCGGAATGTCGCTGTATTTGAGCTTTTCCCGAACCCCCGCCAGTACCACGATGGCAAGCGCCCATCCCACGCCGGCACCCAGACCATAGACAACGCTCTCTCCAAAGTCATAGTCCCTGCCGACCATGAACAGGCTGGCACCCAAAATCGCGCAGTTCACAGTGATCAACGGCAGGAACACCCCCAGCGCGTTGTACAGAGCCGGGACATATTTATCGAGGAACATCTCCAGAATCTGAACCAGTGCAGCGATCACGCCGATGTAGGAGAGATAACCCAGAAAACTGAGATCAACATCCGGCAGCCCCGCCCAGGCCAGGGCGCCATCAGCCAGCAGGTAATGGAAGATCAGGTTGTTGACCGGAACCGTGATCGCCAGCACCACAATGACAGCAACGCCCAGACCAAAGGCCGTTTCGATCTTCTTCGAGATGGCAATGAAGGTACACATCCCCAGGAAGAAGGCGAGCGCCATGTTCTCAACGAACACCGCCTTCAGAAAGAGACTCAGATAGTATTCAAACATCACGAACTCCCTACGCTCTCGACAGAGCGGTGTGGTCGCCAATCACAAAATCGGCTTCCTCGACCTGTTCCGTCTTCCAGGCCCGCAGTGCCCAGATCAGCAGCCCGATAATGAAGAAAGCGCTGGGTGCGAGCAGCATGATCCCCATCGGGTTATACCAGCCACCGTTCGAGACCAGCGGCATGACCTCGACACCAAACAGGCTGCCCGAGCCAACCAGCTCCCGGATGGTAGCCACCAGCATCAGCACCAGACTGTAGCCAAGGCCATTGCCGATGCCATCGATGAAACTGAGACCAGGTGGGTTCTGCATCGCAAAAGCCTCAGCCCGCCCCATGACGATACAGTTGGTAATGATGAGCCCCACGAACACAGTCAGTTTTTTACTGGTCTCATAGGCCACCGCTCCCAGCACCTGATCCACAATGATGACCAGCGACGCAATGATCGCCATCTGAACGATAATCCTGACACTACTGGGGATGATGTTGCGAATCATGGAGATAAAGAGGTTTGAAAATGCCGTCACCAGCGTCAGCGCAATGCACATCACGAGCGCCACGCTCATCTGCGTTGTGACCGCTAGTGCAGAACAGATCCCCAGAATCTGTAACCCGATCGGGTTGTTCTCGAAAACCGGGTTGTAGAGTACTTCCTTTACCTGGGACATCGTCTCTCCTATTTTTACCGTGACCGAGCGTGGTCAGCCGTCGAGGCGCTTCAGAACCGGGCCGAAGGCATCCGGACCAAGCCAGTAGCTGACCAGATTGCTGACGCCACGGGTCGTCAGCGTGGCTCCGGACAAGCCATCGACATGGTATTTCGCCATTTCACTCTGGGGGTCTACCTGGGTCTTGTCGACTCTCATTCGAAGTTCGCCGTTTGGGCCGTAAATCTGCTTGCCATCCCACAGGGATTTCCAGCGAGGGTTGTCCACTTCGCCACCAAGGCCCGGGGTTTCTTTGTGCTCATAGAAGGTGATGCCAGCAACCGTATTAAGGTCCGCCTCGAGTGCGATGAATCCGTAAAGGGTGGACCAGAGTCCGTAACCGTGTACCGGCAGAACGATACGGTCCAGTTCACCTTCGCGACGCAACAGATAAACCAGGGCATAGTTGGCGCGACGGGAGATGGACGCGATATCCTCAGACGAGGAAAGGGCCACCGACATCGTTGAATCCTTGGATGCCTTCCGTTGATCGTATTCGGCAACGTCGATGCCTGCCTGGCGCGCCTCTTCCTCGGTCATCAGGCGCTGGTTCTTAAGGTCAACGACTCTCACTTCAAACGACTGGAACAACTCCTGGACACTGCCTTCAGGGGTGACACCAGGCTCAAACAGGCCAGCCGCAGCCAGGATATTCTTGTTCCGGTCGAGAATGACGTTCGCTTCACGGGCTGGCTTCAGCAACACGGCAGCAGAGGACACAATCACCGAACAGACGAAACAGACGGCCAAAGTGACAATGACGATATTCTTGATGGAATCCTTGTTGTTATTGCTGTTGCTAGCCACGGGCCAGCCTCCTCTTGACGTTTGCCTGGACCACACACCAGTCGATCAGCGGCGCACACAGATTGGCAAACAATATGGCCAACATGATGCCTTCCGGAAATGCCGGATTGATCACCCGAATCAGAACGGTCATGACACCAATCAGTGCCCCGAACACCCACTTGCCGGTGTTCGTCATCGACGCCGACACCGGGTCGGTAGCCATGTAAACCATACCAAAGGCAAAGCCACCCAGAACCAGATGCCAGTACCATGGCATGGCGAACATTGGATTGGTGTCTGAACCAATAAGATTGAGCAGGGTCGACATGGCGAACATACCGAGAAAAACAGCGACCATGATTCGCCAGGAGGCGGCCTTGGTGGCAATCAAAATGATGCCACCCAGGAAGATCGCGAGGGTTGACGTCTCCCCAATCGAGCCCTGAATGTTACCAATGAACGCATCCATCCAGGTGACATCGACCCCGGCGAGCCCTTCGAGCGCAGCGACACCGAGCGGTGTGGCGCCGCTGAAGCCATCAACAGCCGTCCATACCGCATCACCGGAAAGCTGTACGGGATAGGCAAAATACAGGAACGCCCTGCCGGTGAGCGCCGGATTCAGGAAGTTCTTTCCGGTCCCGCCAAATATCTCCTTGCCGATCACCACCCCGAATGATATCCCCAGCGCCACCTGCCATAGCGGGATACTGGCCGGCACGATCAGCGCAAACAGAATGCTGGTGACAAAAAAGCCTTCGTTGATCTCGTGGCCCCGTTTCATCGCGAACAGGACCTCCCAGAACCCACCGACCACAAAAGTCACCAGGTAAATGGGCACGAAGAAGACAGCGCCATAGACAAGGCAATGCCACCAGTTTCCGGCGTCATAGCCGGCGAACAACTCCACCAGGAAACCGCGCCAGCCTTCGAGGCTCTCGACCCCCATCTGATCCATCGCCAGGTTCGCCTGCAAACCGGTGTAATACATGCCTGCAAACATGGGCAGGAAAGCGCATAGCCACACGGTCGCCATGATCCGCTTGAGGTCAACTGCATCACGCACGTGGGATGAGGTCGTGGTCACCTTTCCCGGCGTATAGAAAATCGTATCAACGGCTTCATAGACCGCGTACCAGCGCTCAAAACGTCCGCCCTTCTCGAACTCCGGCTCGATACCATCCAAAAACTGTCTTAATGCCATCTTGAGTCTGTCTTCTCGTTTACGTACGTGACTGACTTAACCATTCCAACTCGATTACTCGATCGTCCAACCGGACCGTCTGGTCAAACACACCAACAGTTGGCCGCGACCCGGACCATCAATCATCAATCTGCAGATGATCCCGGGGCCTTTCCCGGACCTTTCCCGGACCTTTCTCTGAACCCCTCTACCTCGGACCAACCTTGCTCAGATCTCCACTTCGATTGTCGAGAGCATCTGGCGCAGAAACGGGCCATATTCGTATTTCCCGGGGCACGCAAACGTGCACAGAGCAAGGTCTTCCTCGTCCAGTTCCAGGCAGCCAAGGCTCATGCTGGTGTCAAGGTCACTCACCAGCAAGGCGCGCAGGAGTTGCGTTGGCAGAATATCCAGGGGCATGACTTCCTCGAACGTCCCCATTGGAACCATCGCGCGTTCGCTGCCACCGGTACTGGTCGTCAGATCCAGTTTTCTTTTTGGCAGGAAGGCCGACGCATAGAGCCTTGTCAACGAAAATTTCGTCATACCGGGCATGACGAATCCGAGCAACTCCCGCTGCGTTCCCTCAAGCAGCACCGATATCTGATTGTGAAAACGTCCAAGGTACGCGGTACCGGCCCGGGACCGACGTCCATCAAGCACACTGCCAGAGATCACCCGGTTCTCAACCTCATCATGTTCGGTCAGTTCGTTCTCGGTGATTTGATCAAGACTGGCGCCCATACGGGACCGCAACAGGCGCGGCTTTTTTACGCTGGGGCCCGCCAGTGCGACCACCCTTTCAAAGTAGAGTTTACCCGTGGTAAACAAATGACCGATTGCAATGACATCCTGATAGCCGACGTACCACACGGTCTTGTTGAGTGACACAGGGTCCAGGAAATGGATATGGGTCCCCGCCAGCCCCGCGGGATGGGGCCCCTGGAAGTCCTCACGCCTGACTCTGTCGTGGCCGCCGAAGTCCGGCAGCGTGGCACCTGCCGCGCTGCAAACGAACACAGGACCCTCGGTCAGAGTGGACAGAACATCCAGGCCTGCGATGAATGCTTCGGCCTGCTCGTTGATGAACAAGGCAGGGTCCGCTGTCAGCGGCCGGGTGTCCATGGCCGTGACAAAAATGGAATGCGGTATTGAATCCGGTGTTGGTACTTTGCTGTACGGTCGCGTCCGGATGGCCGTCCACTGCCCGGAATCCACCAGGTTCGCGACGACCTGGTCCCGTGGCAGAGTCGCAAGCTGGGCTGACTCGAACTGCTGGAAGGTTTGAACGTCAGACTCGTCCTGGTCAATCTCTATGACCAGAGACTCGAAGACCCGCCGGGCACCCCGATTGATCGCCTTGACGGTCCCCGTGGCCGGCGCCGTGAACTTGATGCCTGGTGTCTTCTTGTCGGTAAAGACCAGTTGACCTGCGCGAACGTGATCGCCCTCGGCCACCTCCATCGTGGGTTTCAGCCCTGGGTAGTCATACCCCACCAGTGCAACTGAGGAAGCCTTCGGCGCATCTTCAATCGATTGTTCTGGGCTACCGGAAATGGGCAAATCGAGCCCGCGTTTCGTCCTAATCATGCCCTTTTTACGAAATACGCCCCAAGTGAGTGAGAGTGCGAAAAGCCGAATCGGGCTGTCGATAGCTGCCCGGAAAAATCGCGGCTAATTATAGTGGTGTGACGATGAATTATCTACCGCGATGTCACGGTTTTTAGTTCGCCATCGTGGCCGGTTGCGGCGGAACCACCGGGTATTGAATCCCCGCCATCTTCTGGGCGACTCGAACCACCTGACAGGTGTAACCAAACTCATTGTCATACCAGACGTACAGCACGGCCCGGTTGCCCTGAACGATGGTCGCGTGAGAATCGATGATCCCGGCTGCCCGGCTACCAATGAAGTCCGTGGACACCACCTCCGGCGATACCGTGTAGTCAATCTGTCGCTGCATGGACGAGTTCAATGAGACGTCCCGCAGATAGTCGTTGACCTCGGCAACGGTCGTGTCGCCCTGCAAGGTGAGGTTCAGAATCGCCATGGACACGTTGGGCACGGGAACGCGAATGGAGTTGCCAGTCAGTTTGCCGGCGAGTTCCGGCAACAACTTGCCGACAGAACTCGTGGCATTGGACTCTGTCAGTACCAGATTGAGCGGTGCGCTTCGGCCGCGACGCTCCTTTTCATGGGTATTGTCATGTAGATTCTGGTCGTCAGTATAGGCGTGCACCGTCTCCATGTGACCGTGGACGATGCCAAAGCGGTCATTCATACACTTGAGCACGGGCACGATCGCATTCGTGGTGCAGGAGGCAGCAGCAATCAGTTGATCATCCGCGTCAATCTGGTCCGAATTGACACCTGATACGATATTCTTGATCACCCCCTTGCCCGATGTCGTCAGCAACACCTTGGCGACGCCCTTTGATTTGAGGTGTTGGCCCAGCCCTTCCTGATCCCGCCACACACCAGTGCTGTCGATGACGAGGGCATCGCGAATACCAAACTGGGTGTAGTCGATGGCGCCGGGGTCGTTGGCATAGATGAAATGAATCACATTACCATTACAGATCAGCACCCGATTTTCCTCATCAACCCGGATCGTGCCCTGGAAACCACCGTGGATCGAGTCACGACGCAGCAGGCTCGCCCTTCGGTTCAGATCCAATACTTCGTCCCTGGGCGGACGCAGGACAACGGCCTTGGGTACGAGATTATGCCCACCACCGGTCTTTTCGACCAGCAGCCGCATCGCCAGGCGACCGATGCGTCCGAACCCATAGACTACGACATCTCTTGGCTTGTGAGTGACGGTGTCATACCGGCCGATGATGTGCCGGCACTGATCCCGGACATAGTCAAGCATGTCTTCGGCATAGTTCTCTGCGGCCTTGTCCGGATAGGCCTTCATGAAGGCGGATGTCAGCTTGCCGATGTCGACATGGGCTGGCCCCAGATCAAGGGAGCTCAGGATCTCGAGTATCGGGTGCGTCTCAAACTCGGACATTTCGTTGTTCTCGATCTGACGCACTGCCCGGTGGGCCTTCATGAGATCAATGACGGAGGTGTTGTACAACGGCATGCCATGGATATAGATGGCAACGTTGCGGCGATACAGCCCGCCGATCATCGGAATCATTGCTTCTGCACGAGCTTCTCGCTCTTTCCAGTCTGCAAATGCACTGTCAAGTCCAGGTTTTGCCACCGGCACCCCCGCTTAATGTAAAAATTGGTTATGAATTAATCGTCTTCGGTTGCCACGGTCAGCCGCAGCCCAAGCCAGACGAGACTACGTGGATTATCGCAAAAAGCGGCGCCCGGTGATACCCGGTCAGTGACTGTCAGGGCGTCTTGCCCGATTCTCAAGCAGCAACAGTGACCGGTCCTGATCAATTCGAAAATCAAATTGTCGCAGAAAATTCATACCCAGCAGACCATCGACTCCCGACGGCAGTGACATTGCAAGCGCCCCCACCAACAGCGATGTCGCCTGATTCTGCCCGACGGTCAGGCTGCCGAGCCGCAACGTCGGGGCCTCGACCCTGCCACCGGCGGTCGCAAACCAGTGTACTGGCTGATCATCCAGCGAGTAGCCCATCCTGGTGAGAACGGTCCGATCGACGATAGTCAGTGCCGCGCCGGTGTCAATCAGCAGGCTGACGGCGTGGCGACCATCCACTTCTGCCCGCACCACAAACTGGTTACCCGATCGACGCAGTGGATGGACACTGCCCGCATCGGGGGGGACGGCGTCACCTTCAATGGAGCGAATCAGTTGGCGCGCCTGCTCGCCCAGGGGGCTGGAGTGATTCTGAATCTGTGCCAGCGGCATCAATGCTCCTTCGGGGTCACCCGACATGATGCGCGCCTCTGCCAGCTTCAGGAAAAACTCGACACGCTCGGGCATCGTAAGTGAGATGTCTTCATAGAGCCTGATGAGATCATCGTATTGGTGGCGTTCGGTCAGCTCCCGCGCGAGATCATCTGTGACCGCAGCCAACAGCTCACCAACCTGCCGCCACTGTTCAAGCGTATCGGACAGCAGATCAGCCGCCTTCAACCATTCAACCGCGAGCGACCACTCATTCAACTGACGCAGCGTACCGACACCGGTCATATACAGCCCGAAGTCACCGCCATATCGATCGAAGTAGTCCTCAAGAATGAGGATGGATTCCGGCGTGTCATCCAGGAATTCGACCAGGTACGCAGGGTCGCCGTGGCTCTGCCGGACCACATCGAATCCGGCTCCATAGACGCCATTCTGTGGCGCCACGTGCGGCGCAGCGCCAGACACTGGACCCTGGCCGGCGGGTATCGGGACAAGCCGGTCCCGCAACCACCAGCCTGCCAGTACACCGATCATCGCCGTGATCAGAACCGCGATCAGGATTCGCATCGCTTCCCCTTGAGATATGCGTGCAGGAGAGTAACCTTGCCCATCCGGTACCTCCTGTCACAACCTCCTGGCCATGAACATTCTGCCTATCGATGACACTATGATACCCCGCCAGGCGGCAGACCGTCGCGACTGGCGCGGGCTTCCCGGCGCCTCTATGGCCATCGCAATTGCTTCGGTTGTCGAGACCGGGCCCGGCATTCGTCTGGTCATCGCCAGCGACAACTCTTCCGCGGAACAGCTCCGCGCCGAGCTGCAGTTTTTCCTGCCCTCGATGCGAATCGCGACTTTCCCGGACTGGGAAACCCTGGTCTATGACGGGTTCTCGCCCCATCAGGATATTATCTCCGAACGCCTCACGCTATTGAACGAACTACCGCACCTTGAAACAGCCGTCGTGATCGTCCCGGCTAACACCATCATGCAGCGACTTGCGCCCAGGAAATTCATTCTGGGAAGCAGCCTCGTACTCAGTACCGGCCAGACATTCGACATGAGCAGTATGCGCCGCCAGCTTGAGGCAGCCGCCTACCGCTGTGTCGACAATGTCTATGAGCATGGCGAGTTTGCCGTACGCGGTGCCATCATGGACATATTTCCCATGGGCAGTGAAGTGCCTTACCGGGTGGACCTGTTCGACGATGAGGTCGACACCCTGCGCACCTTCGACCCCGATACCCAGCGGTCAGTCGATGCCGTTGACGAGATCAATCTCTTGCCGGGACGGGAGTTTCCCCTCACGGCAGACGCCATCAGCGGATTCCAGGACCGGTGGCACGAGCGCCTCTCCAGTAACCGGGACTGTCACATATACCAGGATGTCAGCACCGGGCTGTCGCCGGCTGGAATCGAGTACTACCTGCCGTTATTTTTCAGCGAAATGGAGACACTGTTTGACTACCTGCCCCCAGACACGCTGGTGTTCACCTGTGATATCGAACCCGCACTTCGTCATGGCTGGGAGGAAGCGCAGCTCCGCTATGAGAATCTGCGCCACGACATCGAGCGACCGATCCTGCCGCCCGGTGACCTGCTGGTTTCCCCTGACGATCTGTTCGCGATCATCAAGCGATATCCACGAATCGAACTCCGTCACGACGTCGCTGACAAGCCAGCCAATAATCCAGCCAATAATCCAGCCAGGAAGGTGCCATACCCGCCGTTTCGATCACTGCCCGACGTATCCGTGAACGAACGCGGCCAGCATCCGCTTGAGAGACTGTCCGGTATTCTCTCGGGTACCAAGGCACGTCTGTTGATCGCAGCCGAGTCCAACGGACGCCGCGAAATCATCGATGATCTGCTCACCCGCCACCACATTCAGGCGGCGATGGTTCCGAACTGGCGCGGGTTTCTGGAATCCAGCTTGCGTCTCTGCCTCACCGTCGGCGCCATCGACAGGGGGTTTTACGACCCGGATGCGGGAATCATGCTCATCTCCGAGCAACAGTTGTTCGGTGAACGAGTATTACAACAGCGCCGTCGCGAGAAAGAGCGGGACAATGCCGCAGAACTGGTGATCAAGAGCCTGACGGAACTGCGAACAGGCTCTCCCGTCGTCCATAACGAGCACGGCGTGGGAAGATATCTCGGGCTTGAAACCCTGACCATCGATTCTGAGGAAACCGAGTTTCTGACCCTGGCCTACCAGGATGATGCCAGGCTCTATGTGCCCGTATCCAGCCTGCATCTGATTTCCAGATATACGGGCTCAGAAGAAGGGCTCGCGCCGCTGCACAGGCTGGGCGGTGATACCTGGGCCAAAGCCAAGCGCAAAGCGGCTGAACAGATTCGTGATGTCGCCGCGGAATTGCTGTCAATTTATGCGCGGCGTGAGGCCCGCAAGGGTTTTGCCTATCCTGCCCCCGACGAGGCCTATGAGCAGTTCGCCGCGACGTTCCCGTTTGAGGAGACGCCGGACCAGCAAACGGCCATCGAAAACGTCATCGCGGACATGGTCGCGGAGCGATCAATGGATAGGCTGATCTGCGGCGATGTGGGATTCGGCAAGACCGAGGTTGCCATGCGGGCGGCCTTTCTGGCCGTGCAGTCCGGCAAACAGGTAGCCGTTCTGGTCCCAACAACGCTGCTCGCGCGGCAGCATCACGAAACCTTCAAGGACCGCTTTGCGGACTGGCCCGTGAACATTGACTCGATGTCACGATTCAAGACCAAGAAGGAGGCCCGGACCATCATCGAGCAACTGCGCTCGGGCCGTCTGGATATTGTGATCGGTACTCACGCCCTGATCCAGGACGGCCTCGACTTTGCCGACCTTGGACTCTTGATCATCGACGAGGAGCATCGATTCGGCGTCAGGCAGAAAGAAAAGCTCAAGTCACTCAGGGCCGAGGTGGATATTCTGACGATGACCGCCACCCCCATTCCGAGAACCCTTAATATGGCGATCTCCAACATGCGGGACCTGACCATTATTGCGACGCCACCAGCCAGACGCCTCTCCATCAAGACCTTTGTACGACTGCGAGACGAGGGCCTCATCAAGGAGGCCATCCAGCGGGAACTGCTGCGTGGGGGGCAGGTCTACTATCTGCATAATGAGGTCAAGGATATCGAGCAGACGGCCGACAAGATTCAGGCACTGGTACCGGAGGCGAGGGTCGCCATCGGCCATGGCCAGATGCGCGAACGGGAGCTTGAACAGGTGATGTCCGATTTCTATCACAAGAAATCCAACGTGCTGGTTTGCACCACCATTATCGAAACCGGCATTGATATCCCCAACGCCAATACGATCATCATGGACCGTGCCGACAAATTTGGCCTTGCACAGATACACCAGCTTCGCGGCCGGGTTGGTCGATCGCACCATCAGGCCTACGCCTACCTGCTGACGCCCCATCCGCAGTCCATGACCGCAGACGCCAAAAAGCGTCTGGATGCCATATCCGAAGCCGAAGATCTGGGTGCGGGATTCATCCTGGCCACACATGATCTGGAAATCAGAGGTGCCGGCGAGCTATTGGGCGACGAACAGACCGGCAACATGCAGACGATCGGCTACTCGCTCTATATGGAAATGCTCGATTGTGCAGTCAAGGCCATTCAGGACGGCAAGACCCCTAACCTGGACCGGCCGCTCAAAGAGGGAATCGAGGTCAACTTACGACTGCCAGCGCTGATCCCCAGCGACTATCTGCCGGATGTTCATACCCGGCTCGTGCTCTACAAGCGAATCGCGAACGCGGAGACGGAGGATCAGCTTCGCGAGCTGCAGGTCGAGATGATTGACCGGTTCGGCCTGCTTCCGGAGCCGACCAAAACCCTGTTTCGCACCACGATGATGAAATTGACTGCCGAGCACCTGGGCATCAAGAAGATTGATGCCGGCCCCAGTGGCGGTCGCCTGGAGTTTGATCAGGATACCGTCATCGATCCCGGCTCGATCGTTGAACTGGTTCAGTCGGAACCGCACCGGTATAAACTAAGCAGCGCCAATCAACTGAATTTTACTGAAGCCATGGAGCCACCGGAGACCCGATTCAAAAAGGTCGAACGCCTGCTTGAACGACTGGAGAACAAACGCGTTGCAATCGCCAGCTAGTGCTCCCTGGAAACCGCGCCCGGCGCTGGCACTTCGGGTCGCGCTGACCTGTCTGATCATCAGTTTATCCTGGCCACTGGGCGCCTCGAATCAGCCCGACTTCGAGAACTGGTATCAGATCGAAATACTGGTGTTCCGCCAGCGAGACGAAGTGTTTTCCGATGAGAGCTGGCCTCTGGCGCCACGAACGTACCCTTCCGGGATGCTGGCGGTGGGACCAGGAGACGACGGCGAAATCACTCCGGACCGCCTGTCTCAGGCGCTTCAATTGCTCCAAAGTGACTTGCCTTCCGCGCAGGGTAGCGGCAGCAACGGCAATACCGATGGCTCCGAAACGATGGGTGACGGGACAACCGGGACCCCGCCCACCTTCCTGTTCGAGGATCTGAGCCGCCAGAAGCTGCAGCACGCGCTACTCAATCAACCGTCGGGCGAGATGGAAGTCGCGGAGACTCAGGAGGAAGAGACACTGGACGAGGCCATCCTGGACAGCCTCCTCTATGGTCCACGGCCCGATGCCTACCGGGCGCTCGATGCATCAGACCAGCAACTTGGCAGCATCGCCAGAAGCCTGGGGCGCTCCTCAAAGTTCGAGCTGCTGTCCCACCTTGCCTGGCGCCAGCCGGTCGGAGCCGAGGCGACGCCCATCCTGGTCCAACTGGGGCAGCACTATGGCGACGATCATGAAATTGACGGCATCCTCTCCTTTTCACGAACCCGATTCCTCCATATCGCGGCAGATCTCTGGTATACCCAGTTCACCGCACGGTTTGAGCAACAACCACTGCCCCAGCAAAACGAACCTTCCGCAGCGCGGGATCTGGCACAGCGCTATCCTGAACTGGTGGAGGCGAACCGGCTTGGAGAGACCTATATGCCGGTCCACCGCTATCATCTGCTACAGTCACGCCGGATGAGAAGTGGCGAACTGCACTATATCGACCACCCCTTCTTCGGCATTCTGGTCCAGATCACGCCGTTTGAGTACCAGTCGGCATTACAGGAATTGTCGAGCAGCGAACAGTCGAGCAGCGAACCATAGCCGGGTTTCACCATCAGGTGTTGGCCTCCGGAAGGTGGCTCACGAATCGGCAAAGAGCGTCTCGAACCCAACTCATGCCCTGGCCGAGTACTGCCTCAATCTGCTCCATCGCAACGGGTTCATTGTCAATGCCGGCCCCAGGGTTCACCACAACACAAAGGGCCCCATAAGAAATACCACGCTCTCGCGCCAGCGCGGCCTCCGGCATGGCCGTCATCCCGACGATGTCACAGCCGTCCTGCCGCAGCCGGCGGACTTCTGCGGCAGTTTCAAGCCGCGGGCCCTGGGTACAGCCATACACACCCGAGGTAGACAACGGAAATCCATCGCTGGCGGCAATGAGCGACTCTCGCAGGGCTGCGTCATACGGGTAGGACAGATCAATGTGGTGAATTTCCGAGTCAAAAAAGGTTTGTGCCCTGCCCCACGTATAGTCGATGATCTGATCCGGGACGACCAATGAAGGCACTGGCAATGCGGGGTCTACACCGCCGACAGCGTGCACGGCGATGATCGTATCGATGTTCCGGGCCGCCAGGGCATCGATGTTGGCCCGATAATTGATGCGATGCGGTGGATGGGCAGGAGGGTGACCATGGCGTGGCAGGAACATGACCGAAACACCAACCAACTCACCTGTTTCGAGATAGGTGTCTCCCCAGGGTGTGGTAGCGATCTCACCAGTGATCATCGACATTCCGAGGAATTCGGCAAAACCGGTTCCGCCAATTACGGCCATCATGGGGGTCGACCCCTGTCTTTCACGGCGGTCATCGAAGTTCCGGGCCCACAGCGTCCGAACCGGGATACTTTCCCAAGCCAGATTGCCGTGCCGATACGGGGTTGCTAATCCGTTGGTCAGCTCTTCTTGGCAACGGCCTTCCGGGACTTACTGGCATCGTCAGTGGCGCCGCCAGCAGACGCTTGTTCTGCGTTCCCTGCATCTTGCTTGACTCCCCCATCCTTGCTGACTCTGGCTGCCACCCGGTTGACCATACCCCCCAGGCAACCAAGGGACATCAGGTGACAATAGACCCAACTCAGCTCGCCACTCCTGAAGAATTCAATCGCCTTCGCATCATCAAGATTCAGGAGCTTCTTTTCATCAACGACCAGCAGACCCGACATTGAAAACTGCTGGCCGTCCACAAGATCAACCTTGGCATTCAGGGACACCAGCAGATCCAGTGCCTGGAGACGACGCAGAAATGTCTCGGTCCGCACATACTGCTTCTGATACTCCTCCAGAAAACCAATTGCCTGTTTCAGAAGGGCCATGGGCTCGTCACCCTCGAACAGCGCCTGGCCTTCCTGCTCGCTGATTCCCGGATAGCTCTCATCAATGCACACCACCCGCTGCTGCGAGTTCTCGCCCGCCGCGGCCAGGACAAATGGATAGCGTCTGACAAACGCGGGGATATAGCGGGCATCCCAACTTCCATCATCCTGGATAAACAGGTTCTCTGAGTTGCGCAGCCCCAACAGGGCGACGGGGACAATGCTGTCTCCCGATTTGGCAAAGACGATCGGATAGTCCTTGGCGGCCTCGGAAAACTCAACGCCCGCCAGGATGACCGAGTTGGTATCTCTGGCAAAGCTGAAGTTATTCTCCATAGACTTCAGATGCATGCCCTTGTGCGTCTGCTTGTTGAGTGCAACGGGTTTCTTATAAAAAAGAAGATTGGCCATGGCGTGTTATCAGATCCTGATCAAGCGATTTAGGGTGCTAAGTCTATCCTATTCAACCTCGTCAGGCACGACCTGCAGGACCGTCTGCACCGAGGGAGATACCGGCCATCGCCCCGGAGTCAACAGGCATTCCCACCGAGCAATTCGCGAATCTCCGGCAGGTTTCGCCAATAGCCCCCCACATCCATCCCAAAGCCAAATACATATCGATCAGGGCAGACCAGGCCCACCAGATCCGGCCGAAAACTATCGACTTTGCGATCGTGATCCTTCTCGACCAGCACCACCGAGAGAACGCGGACCGCACCCCGGCGTCGAAAGTCCTCCACGATCGCCGCCAGCGTGTCGCCCTCATCAAAGATGTCATCAATCACGAGGACGTTGCGCCCTGCAACGTCTGACGCCAGAGGAACGATCCACTCAAGCGAACCGCCGCGAACCTGATCGCGGTACCGGGAAACACGGACAAAGTCCTGTTTCGCTTTGATCGGCAATTCCTGCAGCAGCGCCGCAGCGAACATCATGCCCCCGTTCATCACACATACTACCAGCCACTCATCCTGATCGGCGCAGCGGCCTTCAAGTTCATTGGCCAGACGTTTGACCGCAACCATGATCTGCTGGTGATCAAACGTGACCCTGGAGGGCGGTACCCGGGTCAATTCGGTCCATCCAGGACCTGGGCAGGCGGCTCCGGACTCGCCAGATGCACCGTGGTGGTCGGGAAGGCGATTTCAGCACCATGACGCTCGATGATCTCGACGATCTGCAGCAGGACCCGTTCCTTGATCTCGTGAAATTCCACCCAGACTGTGGTTCTGGTAAAGGTATAGACCATGAAGTTGATACTGGACGCCGCAAACTCGTTGAAATTGACGATCAGCGTCTTGTCCTGGGCAATGTCCGGATGGTGTCGCAGCATCTCGCGGACTTCGTCGGTGATGGTTTTCATCTTGCCGACATCCGCGTACCGAATGCCGATATTCTCGTAGATCCTGCGATTGAGCATTCGCGACGGGTTTTCAAGGGCGATATTGGCAAAGATGTTATTGGGGATATAGAGCGGCCGCTGATCGAAAGTGCGAATCTCGGTCAGGCGCCAGCCAATCTTGACAACGGTCCCCTCGATATTACGGTCGGGGCTGCGTATCCAGTCACCTACTCTGAAGGGTTGATCCAGATACAGGATCAGCCCACCAAAAAAATTCGCGAGCAGGTCACGCGCCGCAAAACCGACCGCAATGCCGCCGATACCACCAAATGCCAGAATCCCGGAGATACTGACACCGAGGGTCTGCAGCACAGTCAGCAACGCGGTAATGATCACCGACACACGCATCAGTTTTGCCACGGCATTCGACGTTGTGACATCGGCACCCCTGGCGATGAAGGCGAGCTCGAGTTCCCTGATAAATCTCGTCAGGAACATTGCCAACAGCCCAACCACACAGATATAGCGTACGGGCTCAATGAGTTGGGCGAGCCCCGTATCCGTTTCGTGGGCGACGATCTCTGCGGCCCAGGATATGCCGGTAATGAAGATCAGCCAGCCGAGGGGCCTGTGTATGGCCCGATACAGCGCATCATCCCAGACGTTCTCGGTACCCTGGACACTCTTTTCAAGGCGCAGAAACAGGCGGCGGGCAAGATAATTGACAACGAGCGTCGCAAATACAATGGCGAACACAAGTACGACAGTGGGGTCCCGGAACCAATCGATCAAATTTTCCATGGGCGCGAGAGTAACCAAAAAGCCACCGTGGGGCCATACCGTTCAGCCTACTGCCGCCATTACCCAGCCAAGCCACGCGGTGAGTTGTCCGGGTGCTTGATCAAGTCACCGGACGGCGAACTCAGTGACGCAATATGCCAACGCCAAGCCCTTCCAGGGCGAACGCCTTGTCACGAAGGTCTACTTCAATGGGAGAGTAATCCTTGTTCTCAGGCATCAGAATCACCAGGTTCTTGCTGCGCCCCCGTTTGAGACGCTTCACAGTCACTTCATCCTCAATCCGGGCGACCACAAGATCTCCATTGTTCAGATCAGTAGTACGATGCACCGCAAGCAGGTCACCATCCAGAATACCGCCTTCAATCATACTGTCACCGCGCACGGTCAGCAGATAGTCCGCCGCAGGCTTGAAAAAGTTCGCCGGGATCTCGCAATAGTCTTCGATATGTTCTTCGGCCAGGATCGGATTACCCGCTGCCACACGACCGACAATCGGCAGACCGAAAGACTCTGGCAATTTGATTCCGCGAGACGTCCCCGGAATCATCTCAATGGCACCCTTGCGAGCCAGAGCCTTCAAATGCTCCTCGGACGCGTTGGCACTCCGAAAACCGAGTTCGTTGGCGATATCCGCTCTCGTGGGCGGATACCCCGTGTCGTCTATATGACTCTTGATGAATTCCAGCACCTGGGTCTGGCGCGCCGTCAGCTTGTTCATATCAGCCCTGTTCTTTTATACAGTAACTGGAATTATATACAGCTAACAGCCATCAAAGCAACGAAAGTTGCGAAGCAATCTTTCGCACCCCTTCCAGCCCCCAAGCAGCGGCAGCGATTTCGAAGAAATCGCGAGAGCCCGCGAAAGTTGCGCAGCAACCTTTCGCAACCCCTCCCAGCCCCCAAGCAGCGGCAGCGATTTCAAAGAAATCGCGAGAGCCCGTGAAAGTTGCGCAGCAACTTTCACAACCCCTTCCCGCCCCCCCAGTAGCGGCAGCGATTTCAAAGAAATCGCGAGAACGCCCATCTCCGTGCGACGAAATCAAAACAACCCCCCGCCCGTCTACCAAGCCACAATCCAACACCTCGAGCCCCGAA
>JAQBUI010000039.1 GCA_027624035.1 Pseudomonadota bacterium
GCACGCCGTTGTCGTGCCGGGAAGTTTTCCGGACGGCACAGCGTGCGGCCAGAACTTCCATGAAAGAGTGCTCATTCTGGCACCTGGTATCAGTGAACTTCCATGAAAGGTGGGCTGAAATTGAATAGTACCGTTCCAGGCAGGTCGGGCGAATGGCCAACAACCAGAGCCGGCGCAAGTCTGTTGTTGATGTCGGTTTTTCTGGCTCTGGTGCTCAACTGGCTACCCGCGCTCGATGACCTTGCACTACGATATCTTGACGGTGCCATCGCAGATAATCTGCTCATCTACGCCACCGCCCGGGCCCTCAACGGTCTGATCTCTGTTATCCAGTCGGTCCAGCTCAGTTTCTCCATGGGCGCCGGGGTTGCCGTTCAACTGGGTGAGGCCCTTGACCCTCTGAACGACCTCGTCGAGCGCTTTTCAGCGTTTGTCCTGTACGCCCTGGCCGGACTGGGGCTGCAAAAGGTTGTCCTCATTGCCACCTCCAGCCTGCTGGCCAAGGTGCTGACCAGCCTGCTCCTGCTGATGGTTCCTCTCATCTGGTATTTCACGCCAATGCGGCCCAATGGGGTCCTGCGAGTGGTGGCCCTGATCGTTCTGGTGCGATTCTGTGTCGTATTGGAGGTGGGCGGTATCGCCCTCATGGACAAAGCCTATTTCGATCATCAGAAGTCCCAGGCCCATTCGACGCTGGAACTGGCCAGGGAGCAGATCAGCACGCTCCGGGAACGTTATATGGGTAGCGTCTCGGAATCAGGCGTTTTCGGTGGCCTGTGGGATGCTGCCGGGTCCATCATTGGCGACGCGAACCAGCGGGGAACGGCTGACCTCGCGGCCAGTGCGATTGTCGAGTTGATCGTGATCATGCTGATCCGAAGCATCCTGTTCCCACTGTGTTTCATCTGGTTGGTGGTTCAGCTGGCGCGCCGACTGCTTGAAGTGTCGCGGTCAGGCCCCAGTGGCTAGGGAACCTCTCATTGCGCCATGCAAGGCGCCATCCCTTAGTGGTTGAAATACCGGTCTACCGGCGCGATGAGTCAGGACAAGCCGCTGGGGATGTCGATCCGTGAACCAACATGCGAAAATGAGGTGAATTCCGGGCCCGGGTACGGGCCAGAAGCCGCGGAGTGGCAAATGAAGATTGGCGTACCCAAGGAAATCAAGAACCATGAATACCGGGTTGGGCTAACCCCGGCGGGCGTTCGCGAGCTGACTGACGCGGGGCATGATGTCATGGTTCAGAAGGGCGCCGGGGTGGGCTCCGGGCACGACGACGGAGAATACCGCAACGTCGGTGCGACCCTTACGGATTCGACCGAGGGCATCTTCGCCAGCGCCGAACTGATCGTGAAGGTCAAGGAGCCGCAGCCATCGGAACGGGTGCTGTTGCAGGATGGTCAGACCTTGTTTACCTACCTGCATCTGGCGCCTGACCGGCCCCAGACTCTGGACCTGATCGAAAGCGGCGCGATTTGTATTGCCTACGAGACAGTGACTGATGGCAACGGCCGATTGCCGCTGCTGGCACCCATGTCGGAGGTCGCCGGAAGAATGGCGATCCAGGCTGGTGCCACCTGCCTCGAGAAGTCACATGGTGGCAGGGGGGTTCTGCTGGGGGGCGTGCCAGGGGTGATGCAGGGCAGGGTCGTGATCATTGGCGGCGGGGTCGTGGGCCAGAATGCCGCCCAGATGGCGGTTGGCCTGGGGGCTCAGGTGACCGTGGTAGACCGCAACCTCGATGTGCTTCGTGCCATGGACGACTTGTTTGGCAATCGTATTCAGACGCTGTATTCGACTCGCGATGCGATAGAGAATGCCGTTCTGGAAGCGGACCTGGTCATTGGCGCGGTGCTGATACCCGGTGCGTCTGCCCCCAAGCTGGTGACTGCAGACATGGTCAGTCAGATGCGGACTGGAACCGTCCTCGTGGATGTGGCGATTGACCAGGGCGGCTGCTTTCAAACTTCCCGGCCCACTACCCATGATGATCCAACCTATCTGGTCGATGATGTCGTTCATTACTGTGTCACGAACATGCCGGGTGCGGTGGCCAGAACCTCCGCGGCCGCGCTCAATCATGCGACATTACCGTTCGTGCTGGATCTTGCCAATCGTGGAATCGAGGTCGCGCTGAAATCCAATCGTCATCTCTTGAATGGGTTGAACGTATACCGGGGCCATGTCACCAATCGGTACGTGGCAGAGGCCCATGGCCTTGCCTTCGTAGCGCCGGAAGGGGCGATCGTCGCCCCTATGGGCAAGCCGTGAAGCCATCACGGTCAACTCGTGTGCCAATCGAGGCGTCGTCATGCCGCAGCCCATCAGTCTGCTGATCGGCTTCATTGTCCTGTCAGTCGTGTTCGGGCTGATCGAGCGGCGATGAGCTGCAGTCAAATACGATGTTCGGTACGCTGTACAGCCTAACGACCAACTTCAGCATTTCGGCGTGGGTGAGCGGATCCTCCGATCATTTTTTCCGGCAGCTGCTGTACCCGTTCCGGCCGGATCGTTCTGGTCGGCTCGGGCTGCATGATGCTGTGCAATGACCGGTAAGGCGCGGGGCGTTAGTCCCTGGCGATCATGGGCTATCTCTCAAGGGGTCCTGCCGTTGCCGGCGCTATTCTGGGGCCATGCTACTGCCCTATTGGTGCGTCAGTCTGGTTGTCCTCCTTGGTCTGGCACTGGATTGCCCGGCAGATATTTTCAGATGTGTGTCCGGGGACGGTGAGATTGAGTTTCAGCAGTGGCCCTGTGACCCGGCACGATCCGGGGCAGCTGTTCAAGGCGTTGAACGCATTGAACGTGCTGAAGGTGTTGAAAGGGTTCAAGGACCTGATCGAGCTGAAGATGCTGATTTCCCCCTGAACGGCTTCGATAACGCAAACCCGCCTGAATCAGTTCGCCGTTCCGGGTCCCGTGTGATGATCGGGCTGCCTCGCGACAAAGCGAAGTGTGACTTGGCCCGCAGAAAACTGGATCGCCTGGCTGATTCCCGATACAACAATTCCCCCGGGGGGCTTGCAGACAAGCTCAAAGTACGCGCCAGGTGGGCCCGGGACATCAATCGGTACTGTGGGTGAGCGGGGCATTGAGCCACTGCCAGCACACACGTTCGGCCCGGCGAATATGTTATCGTTCAGTCATGGAACCGGTGACTGAGGCTGAACTGATTCGGGCCTTCTGCGAGGAAGCAGAGCACGTCGTCTTGCCGGATCTGAACGGACTGCCCTGGCCGGAAATGGATTATCTCGGCTGGGTCCATCCTTCCGGCCGCCTTGGCTATCTCGCGCTGGTCTCACCGGAAACGGGTGCCCTGACCGGCAGCGTGCTGAATCGGTCCGGCATGCGTTCAACCAGGCCACGCCTGGAAATGTGTTCCTGGTGTCGGCATGTCCACAATCGCAATGGTACGGCCATGTTCTCCGTTTCAGTCAAGGGAACTCGCGGACGTCATCGTCTTGGTCAGGTGCTGTGCAAGGATCTTGATTGCAGTCTGCGGTTGCGCAACCTGATTGAACCGCGGTCGTACATGGGTGAGACGCTGTATCTGGAGGCGAGAGTCTGGCGAATGCAGATGTCCATCCACCGCTGGCTCCGGAAAGCGAACCGGCTCTGATTGAGGGATCACGTGCCAGACTTTCGGATGGGTCGGCCGTAATCGCCTATAATCCGCGCTCTTCAAATCCGAGTGAGAACCATGGGTCACCGGGAACGGATCAACGCCGTCCTTCGCCCTCAAGGCCATTTGTTCTACGGATGGTACATTGTCGGTGCAGGTGCCGGGCTGCAGTTTCTGTCCGGACTGCTCTGGATGCAGTGCTTTGGTGCCTATGTCGTACTGCTTCAGACCGAATTCGGCTGGAGTAAGGCCTGGGTTGCCGGTGCATTTGCGCTGACACGGGTAGAGAGCGGCATCCTCGGGCCACTACAAGGGTGGCTGGTTGATCGGTATGGCCCACGTGCACTGCTCACCGTGGGGATTGTTATCTTTGGCATCGGTTTCCTGCTGTTCAGTCAGATCCAGAGCCTCTTGATGTTCTATGTGACGTTCGCGCTGATTGCCGTTGGGGCGAGCATCGGTGGGTTTGCCACCGTCATGGTGTCCATTGTGAACTGGTTCGATCGCCACCGATCAAAGGCGGTCGCAGTATCGTTGATGGGTTATTCCCTGGGCGGACTGTCGGTGCCGATCATCATTCTGTGTCTGGAGGCCTTCGGCTGGCGGACGACAGCAATCATATCCGGTCTGATTGTCCTGTGCGTCGGTTTGCCACTGGCTCAGATCGTTCGGCATCGACCGGAAGGGCATGGCGAAACCCGCGATGGTGTGGCGGCGTCAGTGGCCAGCGAAGGCGTCGCTCGCCCGGCCGTCAGCCAGGTGGATTTCACCGCCCGGCAGGCAATGAGGACCAAAGCGTTCTGGCTGATATCCGTCGGCCATGCCTGTTCGCTCCTGACCGTTTCTGCCGTCATGGTACATCTGATTCCTCATCTCACGGAGGGTCTGTCCTATTCCCTTGGGCAAGCCGGTCTCGTGGTCGCATTGATGACCGGCAGCCAGATGCTCGGACAACTGAGTGGAGGCTATCTCGGGGACCGGTTCAGCAAACGACTGATTTGCGTCGTCTGTATGATTGGTCATGCAGCGGCACTGTTGCTGGTGGCCTATGCGACATCGGTCGCAATGGTGGTCGCCTTCGCGGTGCTCCACGGGTTGGCCTGGGGAAGCCGGGGGCCGATGATGGTCGCGCTGCGTGCCGACTATTTCGGCGCGAGAGCATTTGGCACGATCATCGGTTTTTCCTCACTGGTGGCGATGCTGGGCATGTCTTCCGGGCCAATTCTTGCCGGCTATCTGGCGGATCTGCAGGGCAATTATGAACTGGGTTTCTCGATACTTGCGGTAGGTGCCTTCCTCGGTTCATTCGCATTTTTTGCTGCCACACCACCGCCGCCACCGGTCAGTTCCGCCAATGGTCTCAGTGGGTGAAAAATCCCGCCGCTTTTGCGAATATGGTCGATGTCTGATTTCAAAGGGTTCACAGTGTCGAGCAATACCGTGGTGGCCGATCTTGTGATATCTAATCTGTGATTACCAAACTGGACTATCTTCAGAGGATGGGTATCGAGGTCTGGTTGCCCAGGGATGCTGCGGATGCCGCCAAAAACGCCCTGGCTGAAACCAACGACCACTCCGTGGCTGAAGCGGCCAGCGCAGGGGAAACAGACCTCGCTGCATTGCGGTCGCGACAACAACCAGCGAAAACCCCAGCGCCAGAATCCTCCACACCGTCTGCACCGGCGGCGACAACCAGCGGGCCCCGGAAACCGCCAAGGTTCTGCCTGTTCTTTCTGGATTATGGCGAGCTAGGTATCTGTGGCGCTCTGACGGTCGATGGTTCCTTTGATCAGCCAATGAGACGGTTTTGCGACGACGTTGCCCAATCCATCCTCGGCAAAGTACCCGGCAAGGCGACGTTGCTGGAAGTGCGCTGGCCCCTCGTGGAATCCAGTGCCATCTCCCAGTCTATCGAGGACGCCCGTGAACTGGTAACAGCCAGTCTCGCCCGCCTGCCGCCGCGCAGATTGATCCTTGGAGATGAATTTGCGCGAATCGCGCATGGCGTGGAAGATACAGAATCTGTTGAGTCGGGCGAACTGCCGGTGGGAACCATTGTGGTACCTGCAGATGTTGGCGCTCACCTGAACAATCCGGCTCGCAAGCGGGAACTTTGGGGCAGGATTCGCGAGGCGAATCTTTACAGAGGATAGATATGGCAACGGTGGCACTGGACCACGAATTTCGCCGAATGAATCTGGCTGACGTCGAGCAGGTCCTCGTGAATGAACGTCGAGGCTATACCCATCCCTGGACAGCAGGGATCTTCCGGGACTGTATTAAGTCTGGCTACGAGTGCTGGTTGCTCCATTACGCCGGACATCTCGTGGGTCACGGCATTCTCTCCATGGCGGCAGGCGAGTCCCATCTACTGAATGTCTGTGTCCATCCGGATTATCAGGGCAACGGCCTCGGCCGGCGCCTCGTTGAGCACATGGTTGACCTGGCGCGGGCCGGCCATGCCCGAAGCATCTTTCTTGAAGTGCGTTCTTCCAATGGCGTCGCCTACGGGCTGTATGAGTCGATGGGATTCAACGAGATCGGCATTCGACCGAACTATTACCCTTCCTATCTTGGCCGTGAGGATGCGAGGGTGCTGGCCATGGAACTGATCCAGCCAGGAAGGCTCTGACCAGGCGGACTTTTCCAAAGGATAGGGCTTAACGCAGCTATCGTGACCTGGTGTCAGTCGTCTGACTCAAAGGACCTTGATTGGGTCTATTTTCATCTTGACTTCCAACCGCTTGACATGGTGTCTTTCTCAATCAGGTAGGTTTATTTTTTCAGTCATCAAGGTACTTTAAGTACCTGAGTGTCATGTGAAATAAACCTTTTTTCTTTCCTGAGTTTAGAAAAAGTAGTATTTTGGTACCATGAGTACCGAAAAAGAGTCAAAATTAAACGCATTGCTTCGCAATCAGCCTGGAGGCGTCGTGCTTACCTCCTCTTGGCTTGCAAAACAGGGCTATAGCCTTGAATTGCAGAAGCGCTACAAGAAGAGCCAATGGTTTGATGCCTTCGGCACGGGCGCATTGGTGCGCCATGGTGACGAGGTCGACTACCTTGGCGGGGTTTACGCCCTGCAAGCCCAGCTAGGACTTTCCGTTCACCCTGGTGGGAAAACGGCGCTTTCCATGCTGGGCAAAGCCCACTATCTGGAGTTTTCCGCCAGAAAAGCGCAGCTATTTGCCGGAAAGGGCGAAACCCCGCCGCTTTGGTTCAAAAAGCATGACTGGGGCCTAAGAGTCGACTGCAAAACAACCAGCTTCCTTCCGGCTGAAACAGGACTGGTGGAGTTCGAACATAAACGTTTCAAGGTCAGAATATCCAGTCCGGCCCGTGCGCTGATGGAATGCCTCTATCTAGCGCCTAAGGCGCAGTCGTTAGTCGAAGCTTATGAACTGATGGAGAGCCTGAATAACCTGCGACCCAACGCCGTACAGGAATTGTTGGTCGCCTGTACCTCGGTAAAAGTAAAGCGTCTCTTTCTGTACATGGCGGATAAGGCTGGGCATCAATGGCTCGGATTCCTTGAAAGCGACAAACTTGATCTGGGATCGGGCAAGCGCGTCATAGTGCCAAACGGCCACTACGTGTCTAAATATCAAATAACCGTGCCTAAAGAACTGGAGGCAGCGATATGAATGAAGCTTACCGGCAACAGGTAAGGCTTCTTCTGGATGTGTTACCCGAAGTTGCCAGGGAAACGTGCTTTGCCTTGCATGGTGGTACGGCGACCCGCGTTCAGCACAAAGCTGATGCCTGCAAGCTTCAAATTGAGGATCAGGGTATCAATATCAAGATTGAAGTAAATATGGTGGTGCGCGGCCTGATCGGCGAGGTAAAGCAGGTTGAGCTGTGCGTAGCGGCGCAAACCGGGTTTGATGCCTTTTGTGTAATGCCGCTCGTGCCGTTAGCGCATCTCTACGGCGGCAAAATATGTGCTGCCCTGGACAGGCAGCACCCCAGAGACTTGTTCGATGTAAAACTGTTGCAGGAGGGAGAGGGTATTACCGGTGATATCAAGCGCGGGATTATCTATGGCCTGGTGAGTAGTAACCGGCCAACCCATGAACTGCTTGCACCAAACCTTCTGGATCAGCAGGCGGCCTTCGAGAACCAGTTTGAAGGTATGAGTACCACTGAATTCAGCTACGCTGATTTTCGAGGCCGCCAGAAACTGGCTCACTGAGGCTACAGGCGCCAGCCTGGATGAAAGCGATATCAGCTTCCTGTTGGGTGTAAATCGTCTTGAGCCGGACTGGTCGATTTACGATTTTCAGGATTTTCCTTCAGTCCGCTGGAAACTTCTGAATCTCGAACGATTCAGGCAGAAAAATCCTGGTGCGTATCAGGAGCAGTTGGCCCAGTTGGAATTGGTACTATTCCGGTAGGAAGGAATTGAAGGCAGTAGCGGGCAAAAAAACGGTAGAATGGCCGGCTTTTTCTGGCCCGGGGCTGGGTCGAGAGTAGATTTAAAGTTCTGTACATAGCTGTGTACATATAGCGAGGTTGAGTTTGTCGTCTAGTAATTTATCCAATGAAATCAATAAGAGAAGAACCTTCGCTATCATATCTCACCCGGATGCTGGCAAGACGACCATTACCGAGAAGCTGTTGCTTTACGGCAAGGCCATTACGCTCGCCGGGACCGTCAAGGCCAGAAAGTCCGATCGACATGCCACCTCCGACTGGATGGAGATGGAGAAGCAGCGTGGCATTTCGGTCACCACCTCGGTGATGCAGTTCCCCTATCGTGGCCGGATCGTGAACCTGCTCGACACGCCGGGCCATGAGGACTTCTCCGAGGATACCTATCGTACGCTGACAGCAGTGGACTCGGTGCTGATGGTCATCGATGGGGCCAAGGGGGTTGAGGACAGAACCATCAAGCTGATGGAGGTCTGCCGCCTGCGGGATACCCCCATCCTGACGTTCATCAACAAGCTGGACCGTGAGGCGCGGGACCCGATTGAACTGCTTGATGAGGTCGAGGATGTTCTGGGCATCGATTGTGCTCCCATGACCTGGCCGATCGGCATGGGCGCAAGGTTCAAGGGCATATACCACCTGCATGCTGATGAGATTCACCTGTTTACGCCCAATCGGGGCGAGAGAATATCCGAGGTGAAGTCCATTTCCGGTCTGGACAGCGAAGCGGCAAGAAACGCGCTGGGCGAATTCCACGAAGAATTGGTGGGTGAGATTGAGCTTGTTCGCGGGGCCAGTCACGATTTTGACCTGCAGGCGTACCGTGAGGGACGGTTGACGCCAGTCTATTTCGGGACTGCACTTCGAAATTTCGGGGTGATGGAGATGCTCGACGGGTTCGTTGAATATGCACCGGCGCCCCTGCCGAGGGAAACAGATGTTGCGCCTGTGGACCCTCGTCAGAACGAGTTTTCGGGCTTCGTGTTCAAGATTCAGGCGAATATGGACCCCAAGCATCGGGACCGAATTGCCTTCATGCGGGTATGTTCCGGAACGTATGAACAGGGTATGAAGATGAAGCACGTTCGCCTCGGTAAGGACGTGCGGATCAGCGACGCGGTGACGTTTCTTGCCGGGGAGCGCTCGCAGGCCGAGATGGCCTATTCCGGAGATATCATTGGTCTGCACAATCACGGCACGATTCAGATCGGGGACACGTTCACGGAGGGGAAGGATTACCGTTTCATGGGTATCCCTCACTTCGCGCCGGAGTTGTTCCGGCGAGTTCGGCTGGCAGACCCATTGAAGAGCAAGCAGCTTCGGGCTGGCCTGACCCAGCTATCGGAAGAGGGCGCAATGCAGGTATTCATGCCGCTCGCCAATAATGACCTGATCGTCGGCGCAGTCGGGGTGCTGCAGTTCGATGTCGTCGCCTTCCGGCTGGCAGATGAGTACAAGGTGGAGTGTCGCTATGAAGCGATCAGCGTGTCGACCGCCCGGTGGTTGGAATGTTCGGACGACAGGAAGCTGCGGGAATTTCGCTCCAGGGCAGAGCAGCATCTGGCCATCGATGGTGGTGGACACCTTACCTATCTTGCCCCGACGATGGTGAACCTGAACCTCACCCAGGAGAGATGGCCTGACATCAGGTTCCGGGCTACACGTGAGGTGACCTGAAGACCCTGCCGGCATCCGGTGCTACTGCCGGATTGCCGCAGTTCAGGTCATATCATCGTACGGGTTGGGTACGTCGAGGCTGATCTCCTGCTTCTGTCCGGGAATCCCGATTCGGTCCCGGGACAGCTTCAGTTCGTTGCCTTCGATAACGCCTTCTCCGAACCGGTAGATCACCGAGTTCGTCCCCTTCAGCATTTCCTCATCGTAACGCAGTGCCTTTTCCCTCACGGCCTCGTTGCGCTTGGCCTGGCGTACTGCCGCTGCCTGACCATGCTTGGTGGTCAGCATCCGTTTTGTCACCTGAGGCGAGAGCACCGAAGCGGTGGCGTTGTTGCCGCCAAAGCCTTTGGAATTGACGAACACCGCATCGATGTCGTCAGGGCCGAACTGGCGATGGCCCAGCAGAAAGTCCAGATGATCCGTAAATACGTCAGAAGCAATTTTATCGACTGATGTGATGCCCGGTATGATTCCGTCTTCCCAGGCTCCGAGGGCCGCGATAATCTGATCGCCCGAGGCACATGCAAGGGAATGCCCGATGTGAGCCTTGATGGCAGCGATGGGCCACTTCTCGATGCCAAAGGACCGTGCCATCTCGCTGAAGATGTGGGATTCAGTGGTTCTGTTCTGGGGTGTGCCGGTACCGTGAGCCATCATATAGGAACGCTCACGCAGTGCCTTTTCTCCCAGGATGGAACGAACCACCCCCATGGACTTGCCAACGGTAACGTAGTTGCCGATGCCTGGACCGGGAATGGACTTCTTGAACCCGTCGGCATTGATGAACACATCGGCGATGGCACCGTGGATCGTGGCGCCGAGTTCCATGGCGAGTTCATCATCAAACAGAATGATGAACTGAGACCCTTCGGCCAGCGTGAACCCGCAGTTCTCGGCGAACGGACGACAGGCGCGACGATAGTCAGGTTCACCTTCGGTTCTGCTATCGATCCTGTTGAGGGCTTCGTCTTCGGCCAGGGCGCCCATCGTGCGGTAGCCTTCGATGACATCCGGGGTCAGCGGGGCCTCGCTGGACCCGACGACCGACACCCGATATCTGCCGGAGCGAATGTCCTGCACTCCCTGGCGCAGGTTATAAAGGAATGTGGCGCAGGCGCCAATATTGGCACCGGTCGTGCCAACGTTGCCCAGAATGTAGGCATTGACAAAATCTGCGGTCATTTCCGCAAGGCCCAGCGCAACATGCTTTGAACTGATGCGTTTGCCAATCAGCCCGGACTGGAGCAAGCCGCCGCTGCCGTTGGTATCCAATTGACCCATGGCACTGCTGGCATAGACGGAGATCTGGTCAGCGGGCACCAGGTCCTGTACATCGCGCCAGTCGATCCCCAGTGAGTTGACCGCATCCGAGGCACCGTACACGGTCAGCTGGAGCCCTCGAGGATGGCTGCGGCTCTGATAGAGAACCTCCGGATCAAAACCCGTGGGCAACTGACCGGCGGAGTTCACCTTCGAGCTACGTGTATCGTGAAACATGATGTCGAGGTCTTGACCAATACTGACCATGACGTCAGGCCCCTCGAGCTCAGTGACCTGCCAGCTGGCGGGGATGTTGTCGGGCAATTGGTTGCGCCGCACCGTAAACGAGATCGGCGTACCACCGGGTGGTAGTGACAACTTTGCCGACTTGTGCAGGTGAATGGAGGCGGCATTGAACAGGTTGGTTTCGAGCTTGCGAATCAGCGTGTGAT
This sequence comes from Pseudomonadota bacterium, assembly GCA_027624035.1. Classification (GTDB taxonomy): domain Bacteria; phylum Pseudomonadota; class Gammaproteobacteria; order Pseudomonadales; family Azotimanducaceae; genus UBA7455. Next base: position 11,443 of record JAQBUI010000039.1, read on the forward strand.
CCAGCATGAACTGCCGTTCAGCCGCCGAAGCGGCGTCACCAGGGTTGCGCCGCATCAACGCGGAGAGGGACAAAAAGGTCCGGTCGGCCTTGTCGGTGTCCAGTGCATCAATGACCAACCGCCGGTAGCCATGGTGGGCCGAACTGCGACCGGCAGGGTTGATACCGCCAAAGCCGACGATAACGGGCAGGCGTGACAATGCACTGGCTCCTTTAAGAGGTCGTTATTATTGTATTTTTATTGTACGTGTTTGCGGTGAGCAAAATCCACTGATCGTCATACCATTTCGATGGCGACAGCGGTCGCTTCGCCGCCACCGATACATAACGCAGCAATGCCCCGTGACTTGCCCGCTTCCCGCAGGGCATACATCAGGCTCACGATGATCCGCGAACCGGTTGATCCGATGGGGTGGCCCTGGGCGCAGGCGCCTCCGTGAATATTGACCTTTGCCGGGTCCAGCCCCAGTTCCCGCGTTGCCAGCATCGTGACCATGGCGAAAGCCTCGTTTACCTCAAACAAGTCAACCTCGTCCCGGTTCCAGCCGGTTTTGGCCAGCAGTTTTTCGATGGCACCGATGGGCGCGATGGTAAATTCCGCGGGATCGCGGGAGTGGGTTGTGTGTGCAACAAGCCGTGCCATAGGTGTCAGTCCACGTGCGTCGAGTGCTTTGCCGCTGGCCAGGACCAGAGCCGATGCCCCATCGGAGATGGAGCTGGAGTTCGCAGCGGTCACCGTTCCGTCCGCTTTGAAGGCGGGCCTTAGTGTCGGGATTTTGTCCAGGTTGGCGGTCATGGGTTGTTCGTCGTCCACCACGGTGACCTCCCCCTTACGGGTCTTGATGGTAATAGGGACGCTCTCGGCTTTCAGAGCCCCGCTCTTGATCGCATTCTGGGCCCGCGTCAGCGATTCGATGGCGAAGGCATCCATGTCCTCCCGTGTCAGCTGATACTGATCCGCGACGTCCTGGGCAAACGAGCCCATCAGGCGTCCGGATTTCGCATCCTCAAGGCCATCGAGGAACATCGCATCCTTGACTTCGCCGTGGCCCATGCGCATGCCACTGCGAGCCTTCGGAAGCAGGTACGGCGAATTGGTCATGGATTCCATTCCACCAGCCACCATGATCTCGTTGCTGCCCGCCCTGATCAGGTCATGAGCCAGCATGGCGGATTTCATGCCTGAGCCACACAGTTTGTTGATCGTGGTGGCACCGGTCGAAACCGGGATGCCAGCGCCCATGGAGGCCTGCCTCGCCGGTCCCTGGCCAAGGCCGCTTGCCAGGACGCAGCCCATGATGGTCTCGTCGATATCTTCACCGCTCAGTCCGGCCCGGGCGACGGCCTCCTTGACCGCTGCGGCGCCAAGTTCCACCGCCGAAACCTCGGCAAGGGCCCCCTGCAGGCCACCCATGGGGGTACGTGCACCAGAGGCGATGTAAACGGATTCGTGATTGAGGTCGGTCATAGTGGTGATCCTGTCTGTCTTTGAGTTGTCTTAAAGTTATCTTTGAGTTGTGTGGGTGATGTCTTGAATCGTGTCAGGGGTCGCGGTTGCAGGGAAAATAAGGGTTCGGTGCGCTGTGTCAGGCGAACTGGGCCGTAAAGAAGCGCCACTGGTGCTTGTGAAAGGCCAGGTGTTCCTCAAGTTCACGCATTCTTGCTCTCAGCTCGGTTTCTTCCCATCTTTGCTGCAGTTGTCCCTTTCTGAGCGCAAGCCATTGCTGTCTCAGGCGTGCCCATTCGTGCAGACAGGCATTGAGTTGCGCGTATTCCTCTTCGATCCGGCTGCGCCAGACCTCGGCATCAATTCTGGGCAGCAGGCTGACGGACCGGACCAGGTGCTTACGCTGCATGGCGAGACGACACAGCTCGATCTTTTCCGGCGCAGCGGTTTTGAGCCGGCTGGCGAGCCCGGCCAGAGCCAGACTCTGGATGAGCCACTTGGTTGGATCGAATTGATACCACTTCAATCCGTTTCGATAATCCCACGCGAAGGTGTGATGGAAATTGTGGAATCCTTCGCCATAGGTCAGCAATGCCACGATACCATTGTCGCGGGCACTGTTTCGGTCGGAATAAGGCTGGGTGCCCCAGAAATGTGCCAGTGAGTTGATGAAGAAGGTTGTATGGTGACACAGGGCCAGTCGTGTGAAGCCGAGCAGCAGCAACCCGCCGATGGCGTCCCCGGCCAGGGCACCCAGCGCCAGCGTGAGGATGACGTTCAGGGAAAAGGAGGCTGCCCAGTAGTGCTGATGCTGCCAGGCCAGAATCGGGTCTGCCATCAGATCGGGAATGTTTCCCTCGTCAAGTTTCGAAGCCGGATGATCCCTCAGCATCCAGCCAATATGTGAGAAAACCAGGCCCTTGCCGGCCGAATAAGGATCCTGTGCGTCGTCATCGACAAATCGGTGGTGGCGACGATGATTGGAACACCACACCCAGGCAGAATTCTGCACAGCGAGCGCACCACCCAGGGCGAAGATCCAGCGGATGATACGATGCGCAGCATAGGCGCGGTGCGCCCACAGACGATGATAGCCCGCGGTGATCGACAGACCGTTCCACAGCAACATGACCACGAACATCATCCAGAGCCATCCGGAGAATCCGTGGGTCAGGCCGTACCAGGGTGTGACCAGAAGGCCTGTAACCCCCGTGATGGCAAAGATAGAGAGCACATCCCAGCGGAATCGGGGCGCGGCCTGCGACATAATGGACTGTTTCCGTGAGCTAAAGCCGCATCGTAAAGGCGGTGGCGCGTTAAATCAATCTGGCCTCTGTGGGACATCTGTCGGCGGGACGGGGTCGGCGCCGGATAAGGTGACCGATGAATCGTAGATGTGCCGGTTCGATGGAAACCAGATGTTCAGGAGAAAGACCATAGAGCCGGCAAACTCCGTGATTTCGCCTCGTTTGGATGAATCCACCAGTAGTTCGACGATCGCCACAACCGTCAGATAGCCGATAATGTGGATGTTTTGTGGCATCGGGACGCCCACAGCGTCCAGAAAACGGGCGACTCCGCGGCGGCGGCGATAGGCGGGGGTCATGATTGCCAGATAGAACAGCAGACCGATCGCGAGCCCTGTTCCAAAGATCAGCTTGTTGACGCTGATCTCGCGGCCATTCAACTCGAACACCAGATTATGCAGCCCGGTTTCGGCCTGCTTGTTGTAGGTCAGGAAGTACTCCGGCGTTTCGATATCGAAGATTCGCTGCCCCCAGGAAATCTCCTCGCCCATGCCGAATATGCAGAGCAGGGTCACGAATCCGGTAACGCCAAGGAATTGCCAGCCCCGGCAACGCCGCAGCCGTATGAGGCGGGCGCCCATGACGACGGCCCCCACGCCCAGGATGATCGCAGTGCTCCATTCGACGAAACCGTCTTCAGGAACGAACGCATAGCGAAATCCATCTGGGTTGACCCGTGACAGCAGGACGGCAAAAACGAGAAAAGCCAGACCCTGGGCCAGTAGGGCGGGCTGGATCAGGTTCGGGTCTGGTCGAAGACTTCGCAGTTCCCGTGGGACTCTCGCCAGGCAGTAAAGTGCCAGGACCGGGTCTGTGAGATAGTCCCACAGATTGTCTGAATCGAGTATGTCCAGGTGGTAGCACAGGAGTACTGAGGGGATCAGCACGGCCACCAGAGTCCAGCCCTGCAGCACAGCCAGTGCCAGCAGCCCCATCAGGAAGGGCGTCATGACGACCGGATAATAGCCCTCTGAGTAAAGGTCGAACGAAACAAGACCGAGGGCGCTGGGGTAGAGCAGCAGTGATGCAGCAGCGATCAGAATGACCAGGACGCGCACATCGTAAGTCAATCCTGCTGCCCGACCTGGTCGGAACTGGTAGTAAGCATGGACGAGCAGCAGCGCGACCGTGACCAGGCTGAGGTCACCGCAGAGTATCCGCAGAAAGTGCGAGATGGTCAGGCCGTTGAAGGGCAACAGGGCAACGGCGAGAGTCGCGCCGAAAACGATTGCCCGTCCTCGGCGAGGCAGGCGACCGCAAAGCGCCAGGGTGACACAAGCGAGCAGCAGGGCAGCAAAAACCAGTGGTAGCGAACTCATTGCAGGCGCTCCAGGAGCCAGGCGTCATTGAATACGACATGCTTGATCCGTTGTCGATTCCACGTATAGACCAGATGGATCAAGCCCTGGTGGTCACGGGCGAGCGACGGATAGGAGTACTCGTAATAGTTGACGTCCCAGTCCGGTTCTCGCTCGATGGTATGGACCAGACGCCATGAGCCGTGCTCATCCCGAATGGCGAGGGACAGTGTATGCCGACCATTTTCTGTATCGGAAAGTGGGTTGAGTGCGGCCAGCACGGTGTCCCCAAACGCCAGGGTCGCAATGGCCGAGTCCGGATTCTCGATGGAGAGTTCACGCGGGGGGCTAAAGGTGAGTCCGCCGTCATTGGTCCAGGACTCCAGCACGTGCATGGGTGGTGCTCCGGAATGACGCAGCAGGGCGACGGCCTCATCCGGGCTGATCGCAGTGAGGGCAGGCTGGAGTGAATGTGCACCGTGGGAGAGCCGCACTTTATCGACAATGCGACCATTTGGGTCAAGCCGCAACAGCTCACAGAACTTACCGATGAACTCATGATATACAGGCACCCCGATGGTGCCATCCGCGTATTGCACCGGACTGTTTCGGACAAGGGTGCTGAGGTTCAGGAACGGAGAGGTCACCAGCCGTCGGGTTTCAGACCAGGACCTGCCGCCATCACTCGACTCGATCAGGTTGATGGCGCTGCCTGCCCAGCCGCCGGCTGAAACAGATACGAACAGGACCCATATTCGCCCGTCATTCAGCTGCCAGCTGACAGGATTGCCGACTTTACGTACATAGCGCGAGAGGTCGCGCTGCACCCTGGCCCGGTCGGTGATGGGCGAAGGCGTGCCCCAGGCCCCGTCCTGATATTCGGCCTGATAGATCACGACGTCCGCGGCGCCCTCCCGGGAGCCGCCATACCAATACGCCATGATACCTCTGGACGTGCCATGGGCCGTGGCAGCGTGGACCTCTGCATTGTCGGGGGAACCCGCTGGCAGAAAGTCCTCACGGTAGACTGGCACTGCAGAGGTTTGGTCACCGTCACCGTTGGGCTCACCATGGGTCAGAGCTGCAAAGCTGGGCTGGGGCGGATGAAAGGACTCAAAGACGCCCAGCAGGATGAGCAACCAACCCGCAACAATGATGATTAACCTCAAGACCTGTTCAGACATCACAATGGGCTGGTGTGGGGGTGGCGTCATGCTAGCGGCTGCGTATATTCACCGACAAGTATAATCTCCTGTGATATCCTCGCGTGGCGCGAGTTTGAGACGATCCATGACGACGATTACCCGGGAAGACCTGATCTGTAGTATTCAGGATTCACTCCAGTACATTTCTTATTACCATCCACCGGATTTCATTCGTGCGGTAGGAGAAGCCTACGAGCGCGAGGAATCTGCTGCGGCGAGAGATGCGCTGGCGCAGATTCTGCTCAACTCGCGAATGTGTGCCGAGGGTCATCGTCCGATCTGTCAGGATACCGGCATCGTGAATGTCTTTCTGTCCGTTGGCATGGGGGTGCGGTTCGAGGGGAATCAATCGCTTGAAGATATGGTCAACGAAGGGGTCAGGCGCGCCTATCTGCATCCGGATAACGTGCTCCGGGCGTCGGTCCTGTCCGACCCTGCCGGTGCACGCAAGAACACTGGAGATAACACGCCTGCGGTCATTCATACCGAACTCGTACCGGGCGACAAGCTTGAGGTGCGGGTGGCCGCCAAGGGTGGCGGCTCCGAGGCGAAGTCGAAATTTGCCATGCTGAACCCCGCAGACAGTATCGTCGACTGGGTACTGAAGACGGTGCCCACAATGGGGGCAGGATGGTGCCCGCCGGGGATGCTGGGAATCGGCATAGGCGGAACGTCGGAGAAGGCCATGTTGCTGGCGAAGCGGTCGCTGATGGAACCGATTGATATCCACGAGTTGCGGGGCCGGGGGCCAGCGAATCGAATTGAGGAGCTTCGGCTCGAGATTTTCGAGAAGGTGAACGAGCTTGGCATTGGCGCCCAGGGCCTGGGCGGCCTGACCACAGTACTTGATGTCAAAATTCTGGACTTTCCAACCCACGCCGCCAATCTGCCTGTTGCAATGATTCCAAATTGCGCTGCCACCCGGCACGCACACTTTGTTCTGGACGGCTCCGGTCCGGCTGAACTCGAAGTGCCGGCGGCCGACGCCTGGCCGGCGGTGACCTGGCAGGCAGGGCCGGACGCGATCCGGGTAGACCTCGATACCGTGACGGCCGAAGACGTGGCGACCTGGCAGCCCGGTGACCGGTTGCTCCTGACAGGCAAGATGTTGACCGGCCGCGATGCGGCCCATAAACGAATCCGGGACCTGTTCGAAAAGGGCGAGGGCCTGCCGGAGGGTGTGGACCTGAACGGCCGCTTCATCTATTACGTCGGTCCCGTTGACCCGGTTCGCGATGAGGTGATTGGTCCGGCAGGGCCCACTACCGCGACCCGGATGGATGGCTTTACCGAAATGATGCTGCATGAAACCGGCCTGCTCGGGATGATCGGCAAGGCCGAGCGAGGGCCGGTCGCGATCGAGGCAATCAAGGCTCACAAGGCGGCCTATCTTATGGCGGTAGGTGGGGCAGCCTACCTCGTTTCCAAAGCGATTCGGTCTTCCCGTGTGGTCGCCTTCGAGGACCTGGGTATGGAGGCCATCCATGAGTTTGAAGTGGCAGACATGCCGGTAACAGTGGCCGTAGACAGCCGGGGTGAATCGGTGCATCAGACCGGTCCGCAGTACTGGCAGGCCCGGATCGGAAAGATTCCACTTGAGAACCTTTAGTCGAGAGGCTTTTCGGATTTAATTAACCATATAAATCATATGGTTAGGACCAATTTCTCGTAGATATCATGATTGCAACGGCCGGTTAGGCAATGTACTCTAGTGGGAGTATAAACGACGGCACTAGTGCGACATCGGGCGTCAAGCCTGGATGGGACTGTCATGGAAGTTCTGGCCGCACGCTGTGCCGTCCGGAAAACTTCCCGGCACGACAACGGTGTGGCCGACCCGGGCACGCTGAGGGCTCTGAGGACAATGACAAAAAAAGCAGCCAAACAGATTGCCGTTGATCAGTTGTACCTGAATGCCGAGAATCTGGCTCAGGACTTCTCCTTGTTCCCCCGGCGTGAGCCGGCATCTGTCATCCAGGGTGTGCTCACCGACCGCGAGATTGATATGCAGGTCGACCGTCTGCAGCGTATGGATGTTGACGAGTACATTGCTGCCACGGTGGCTCCCTGCGAAGAGGCAGCTCGCCCTGGTGCCGCGGACATCATTCGTGCCCTGGACGTTCCTGTGCTCCAGGAAACAGCCGACGGGCCCCTGTATATTGTGGAGTGTCTGATTGATTTTGGAGACGAACCCCGCCGTATAGGGATCATTGCCCAGGAGCGGGGCCACGCTTCCGGGGTCTGGGGTCCCAGGCATCATAATGCGGCTGCGAAAGCCGCCGCGGAATTTGCGATTCGCTCTATTCCTATCGTCACCATGATCGATACGCCCGGTGCCGATGCGGGCGAACTGGCCAATGCCGGGAATCAGGCCCAGTCGATTTCAAGGCTGATTGCCGAACTTTGCAACGTTGACGTGCCGACACTCGGCATCATCATTGGCCAGGGATACTCGGGGGGGGCCATTCCCCTGGCGGCCAGCAATCTTCTGTTCTCGCTGCGTACCGGCGTTTTCAACACCATCCATCCCAGGGGGCTCGCGAGCCTCGTGACCCGCTATAACCTTTCCTGGCAGGAATGTGCGCAGTTTGTCGGGGTTTCTCCCTACGAGTTGTACAAGCAGGGCAACATCCACGGCATCATTGACTATGACCCCGGCGAAGACGACAAGATTGAGAACCTGCGAAGCGTTATTGTTTCAGGGATTCAGTCGATCGAGGCAGGCGTCAAACAGTTTGTTGCCGACCATCCGGAGATACTGGTTCACTATCAGCGCAATCTGAACCGCTATCTCAACCTGTCCGAATCACTGGCGGCGCTTCATGCCAGTTCGACGCTGAAGCTGCGCACTTCCCCCACGGAGTACCCGAACATCTTCGGGGTGGCGTTTCGATACCTGCGCTACCTTGGTCTGCGAAAGCGAATACGCAGCACGACGACCACCCAGTACGGCAGACTGACGGATTTTGAGATTCCCGATGGTGAACTTGCCCAGCGCAGGCATCGAGAGCGACGCTCTGCATTTCTTAGCTGGTTTCAGGACCCGGACAAGATCCTGTATGAGGACAGTCTGAATCGCTCGTGGAAAAACTTTCAGGAGAAGAAAGCGGCACTGGGCGATGAGCGGGGGAGAATTGCCCAGTTCATCTTTGGAGAACCTTCCAAGAATTACGCTGACGCGAAGCGTGACATGTGTGCGGTCAGCGGCCTGCATCTCTACAATCGCTGGAAGGCCAGTGCGCGCGACAATCTGGCCGCGCTGATTGCCCACCTTGAGGACCCCGAAGCGAATTCCTATCTGCTGGCGACGCAAGACATCAGCAACGTCAGGGACCTGCTCCGGAAGCTGTCAAAGACACGTGACCCCTTTCTGCGGAAGGTCAAATCGCTGTTCAGTTTTGAGGGGGCCAAACTCTTCAACCCGGGTTACATCAGCAGCAAGAGCGAGGAGTTGCTGGCGAGCCAGCTGGTATCTGAACTGAATCTCATCATGGAGGGAGAGTCGCTCTTTGATGAGGCTCTGCTGGCGGATCATCAATTATCGAGCAGGACGCAGGCGCTGATAGAAGAGGCGGGTCGGCCGATTGTTGTGAACCGAGGGTTGCTTGAGGAAACGCTGGGGGACTTTGTCGCGGAGAAGGGCAAAGGCACAGTGGCAGGCAATACGCAGGATGTCACGATCCTTGACATCCTGCTGGAGAAAGACCTGCGTACCGATTTCATCTCCGAGTGCCGCAATCTGATCGTGTTCTCCGTCGTTTACGATAATCTGATCGCCGACCTGGTCTCCGTGGCGCGACATGCCCACGAATCCCGCTCACTTCCGGATACGTTCATTGAACAGCTGCTGGCGCGATCGATTGACGAGGCGGGGTCTCACGCGGTATTCGCGAATCAAAGTTCCGGCCAGGTTGCCGAGGCGTTCTCCCATTGGATGTCACGGCTCGCGGTCTATTCGCGTCATGCGGGCTTCCTGAAGTCTGTCGAAGAATGGATTCGCGTCGTTCACAAGGACAAGTCGGACACGCTGTTTGTGGTGGTCAGCTTTTTCTTTGAAAAGCTGTTGCCGGAGTATTACCTGTCCCGGGAATCCGGACGGCGCTATGAGGGCAAAATTGAGCCCATGCGGATCGGGCGTCGTAAAGACTTCTGGAACCGCCTGACCATTGCCTATCGGGATTTGCTGTTTCACGAAGCGCTGACCGGGGAGAAGAAATCCGGACGCACCTCCAGGGAGTCGTTGCTCGGCCGATATGTGGACAATTTTTCGGAATTGAACGGCACGCTGATGTCGGCAAATCCGGTCAATTTCCCGACGTTCCGGCCGACTATCGAGGCCGCGCTCAACAAGGGTGTGCAGCCCTGTGGTCTCATTACCGGGATTGGCGACTTCAAGACGACTACGGGTCGATATCGTGCTGGCATCGTAGTGTCTAATCTCGCCTTCCAGGTGGGTTGTATCGATTCATCGGACTGCGCACGCTTCTGCAAGCTGCTGGTGGAGTGTGCCGTTCAACGCCTGCCGGTGATCTGCTTCATCTCGTCAGGTGGTATGCAGACCAAGGAAGGCGCGGCGGCACTGTTTACCATGGCGGTGGTGAATGACCGCATCACGAGGTTTGTTCGCGATAACGATCTGCCGATCATCACATTCGGTTTCGGGGACTGTACGGGCGGTGCCCAGGCGAGTTTCGTGACACATCCTCTGGTGCAGACCTATTATTTCAGTGGCACGAGCATGCCGTTTGCCGGCCAGGCGGTGGTCGAATCCAATCTGCCGTTCACTTGCCTCTTGAGTAATTATCTGTGGTTGAATGACGGAGCAATGCAGGGCCTCGTCAAGCATCCGTTCGCCGATGAACTTGACGATGAACTGCGGCGGATCGACCCTGCCATACCACTGCCAACCGAGACCGTTGAGCAGGTGGTAGACCGCATCATGAGCGGCGTGTTGACGCCGGATGAGCCAGTGATCGTTGAAGGGGTTGAATCCGATAGTGTGGTGCACGCCAACCTCATTCGCCCAATCCATCGAACGCTGATTCACGCCAGGGGCTGCACGGCAGTGAAACTGGTTCGCAAGGCCAAGGAGTTTGGCTGCCAGGTGGTGTTGGTTCAGTCTGACCCGGACATGGATTCGGTGGCAGCCGACATGGTCCGGGACGAGCCTGAACATGCTCTGGTCTGTATTGGTGGCAATACCTCGGACGAGAGCTATCTGAATGCCTTGAGTGTGATCAGTATTGGCGAGGCAGAAGGCGTGGATTCCCTGCACCCGGGCATTGGCTTTCTGTCTGAAGACCCCAACTTCGCGAGGGTTGTCCGCCAGCGCGGAATCAACTTCATCGGTCCGATGGTCTCCAGCATGGAGACGATGGGGAACAAGTCCAACGCCATTAACACGACGATGGGGATCAAGGTCCCTGTTGTGCCTGGCAGTCACGGAATTGTTGACTCGGCAGAACTTGCCGCCGAGATTTCAGAGAACATTGGCTATCCGGTGCTGCTTAAAGCGGTTCACGGGGGGGGTGGAAAAGGCATTCAGGTCGTGGAGCGCCCCGACCAGGTTCATGCCCTCTTCCATCAGGTGACGTCCGAGGCAAAGAATGCCTTCGGCAATGGCGATGTCTATATCGAGAAATTCGTGACCTCTTTGCGCCATATCGAGGTGCAGATCCTTCGGGATTCCCACGGCCACACCAAAGTACTTGGGCTTCGGGATTGCAGCGTTCAGCGAAACAATCAGAAGCTGATGGAGGAGTCGGGTTCTACCATGCTCCCTGACGATCTCAAAACTTCCGTTTTCAATTTTGCAGAAAAGATCGCGGACAAAGTGGACTATGTGGGGGCTGGTACCGTTGAGTTCATCTACGACCTGCCGAACAACGCCGTCTACTTCATGGAAATGAATACTCGCCTGCAGGTGGAACATCCTGTCACCGAGATGGTCACCGGTATTGATATCGTACAAAAACAGTTTGAGATTGCTGCGGGCGGGTCCATCGCAGACCTCGAGGTCCGCGAACAGGGCTATGCACTTGAGGTGCGGGTCAACGCCGAGAAAGCGGTGCTGGGTGCCAATGGCCGGGTCACTTTTGCGCCAACGCCGGGTGAGATTACCCGCTGCGTCATTCCAGAGATGGAAGACATGCAGATCATTTCCATGGCGGGCAGGGGTAAGGTGATACCACCGTTTTATGACAGCCTGATCATTCAGGCGGTCTGTCATGGCAAAGATCGTAATGATGCCATCAGCAAGATGCGAACCTTTCTGGATGGCATCACGATCCATGGAATCTGTACCAACATCGGCCTGCTGAAGTGGATTCTGGCGGATGAACAGTTGCTGGGTGGCGAGTACGACACCGGCTTTTTGCCGGACTTTCTGGGTCGCGTCGATGCGGCCAAACTGATTCAGGAGATCGAGGACGCCAGTGGTCAGGCCGCCGTGGTGCTGGACCTGGATATGCTGAGGATTGAGGGCAGCGAGGAGATCAAGGTCCTGTCGCCATCGACCGGCGTCTTTTACCGGACACCATCACCGTCGGAACCGGAGTACGTCAACGTGGGTGATATCGTGTCCACCGACGATGTTCTGTGCCAACTCGAAGCGATGAAGATGTTCACTCCCATGAACCTGTCCAGCTTTTCCGGCGAAGCGGGAGAACTCTATCCGTCGACCCAGCGGTACGAAATCACTCGAATCAACGAGACTTCGGGCCAGCAGGTCAACGAAGGCGATCTTCTGTTTGTGATTCGCCCGGTCGAGGCCGCCTGATTCACTGGCTGGCGGGTCAGTACCGGGCCATCACTCACCAGCCGGAAAGTTCCCAGATTCCCTTCCCGATAAAGACCATCCCGATGACCTGAACCAGACGACGACCGATGCTGGTGAACTGATGGTCGCTGATGCGGGCGACGACGAAGCTTGCCATGACGTTGCCGGCGATGGCTGCGGCAACCGTCGCTGGCAGAATCCAGGCCGGCAGTTCGCCCGTGGTGGCGCCGGCGCCAAGCAGCGCGCCGTAGTAACCCAGCTTCAGCAGGTGACCGAGAGTCTGAGTGATGGCCTTCGTTCCCAGTACCTGCCGGCGGTTCAGCGTACTGCGGACATAGAACACATCCAGGATAGGGCCTGACGCGCCTGCCAGCATCTGGGCCAGGGTGACCATCACCCCGCAGATGAATGCGACCGGACCGCGTTCAATATTGAGATCGAGGCTGGCGGGTAGTTTCAGACTGACAAACGGAAACAGCCCGATCAGCAGAAATACGAGCCCAATGGGTGGTACCAGAATCACCAGAGAGAACAGTAGCAGCACGAGTGCTGCCCCTGCGCTGTAGGGAACAAGGATGGACCAGCGGATGTCGTGACGGTACAGCCAGACCCGTGATCCGTTGGAGGCCGACTGGGCCACGCCGTGGAGCACCATGGCAGCGGGAACGGAGAGCATGAAACCGAACACGCCCATCAGAATCATTCCGCCCGCCATGCTGAACACGCCAGATACCAGCGCGGTGGCGAGGGTAGCGAGCACGAGGATGATGGTGGTCATGGCGCAATTGTAGTCGCGACAAACCATGAAAAAAGAGAATTGATGGAATACAATAAATGCGCATTGGGAATATGAAAATGCAAGTGATGTGGAGAATACCTAAGGAAAGGGGTTCGACTTGATCGAAAATATGGAAACACTGCTGGCGCTGTCCCGAACGGGTACGATGCTCGAAGCCGCAACGGAACTGCGCATCTCCCAGTCCGCCGTCAGCAAGCGCATCGCGGCCCTCGAGAAGTACTATGATCGCCAGCTCATTCAGAAGAAGGGCCGACGAGTCGAACTGACCCAGTATGGACGTCGCCTGGTGGACAAGATATCGCCAATCCTGTCTGAACTGCGTGATATGTTCATTGACGAGGGCAGCGCGGGTAAGGGCGAACTGATCATCGGTGTCTCCGACGCGATTCTGTCGTCCTGGGGGCCGAGGGTCTTTCACGCCATCAAGGATGAGATGCCCGACGTGACATTCATCTTTCACACCCATCGTACCCCTGTGGTTCTGGACCGGATTCGCTCCGGTGAGTTCATGGTAGGGGTATGCACAGGGTCGGACGCGCTGGATACGGACCTTCAGTCCGAGGTCGTGACCGAAGAGCCGATGGTCATCATCCCGTCTTCACTGGAACCTATTCGCTTTCCCAGCCGCGGTGAGTTGCCGGTCATTACGATTGAGGACTATTCCGGCGCCTGGCGGTCCTTTCGGGACGAGGTAGTGCGGTTACGCATTCGACGGGTCGTGGCGCTGGAGTCCTTTTTCAGTGTGGCCCAAATGGCGATCGCCGGGTTTGGTCATGGCATGGTGCCGTCCGGTGTGGCGGACACTTTGAAGGTTCCGGAGGAAATTCTGATCAACCTGGGAGAAAAGGGCCTGTCGCGGCCCGTCCGGTTTGTGGCGCGAAAGTCGACGTATTCATTGCCCATCGTTTCCAATTTCTATTCGGCTCTGGTCACGCAATTGGCCGAGGGCTGATCGCGAGGGGCCGAGCCATATCGATGTGGCCATGGCGTGATCTGGCGAACCGCCATCACGTGATGGGATTGTGAGCTGTCGTCACGTGCCGGTTCACGAACGTGAGGATGTCTCAATTTGCCATCACGTGATGGGTCTGGAAAGTGGCGAGGAGTGTCGGTCGAGCGGCCAAAGGAGACGGCATCCATCATGACACATGTCCAGTCCCGGGCCTCGGGCAGCGCAACGCATCAAGGCTGACCTGCCCGCATTGACCGGGCGGGACCTCACCCCCATTTCATCTTCCCCCCATCGTCTTGTAAGAACAGGTAAACTGCCCTCTGATCCTCTTACTTCTTGCGTGGGTCGGTACAGGAACCCGTGCCGGCTTCCCCGGCCCATACCCCACCGCCGGACTTTCATGGAAGTTCTGGCCGCACGCGGTGCCGTCCGGAAAACTTCCCGGCACGACAACGGCGTGCCCGACGCGGGGCACGCTGAGGGCTCACAGGCTCGCTTCGGGTCCGAAACAGTTTTTCCGACGAGGTGCAGAAGTTTGACGGTCGGAATACTGCAGCTCACCTGGGTGCCCGAGTCTTTCATTCTGCCACCGGATGCAATACAGCCCCTATTGATCCTCTCTACTTCTTCCTGTCGGCTGAAAACCGGTCGCAGCTTGAGCGCACACAGTTGCGTGTCCTTTACTTCCACCGTTTGGAGCGTGAGAACCGTTGGCCAAGGGCTGATCGTGAGGGCCATCCGAGCGTGTTTGGTAAGGGGTCCTCGATCGTTTCACTCGTCGTCGTCGAGAGAAACCAGCGACAAGCCCTGCAGTCCTCCATCGCCTTCTTTTTTCGCGGGCTCTGCTGGCTTGGCTGGTTCCGGCTTCTTCTTCTCGGGGGCCGGGGCGGGGGCGGCGGCACTTTCCTCGGCCTTCTTTTTTGCTGCCGGATTGTTGTCCAGGGTGATTTTCAGGCGCAGGTTGTTTCTCGAGTCCGCATTTTTGAGCGCTTCTTCCAGCGTGATCTTGCCTTCCTTGTAGAGGTTGTACAGCGCCATGTCGAACGTCTGCATGCCCTGATCGGCGGAGGCCGCCATGAGTTCCTTCAGCTCATGTACGTTGCCTTTCGCAATCAGGTCGGCGGCCCGCGGGGTGCCCAGCAGAATCTCAATGGCCGCCGCACGCTTGCCGTCGACTGTTGGGATCAGACGCTGGGAAATGATGCCGCGCATGTTGAGCGACAGATCCTGAAGCAGCTGGGAATGCCGCTCTTCCGGAAAGAAGTTGATAATACGATCCATCGCCTGGTTGGCGTTATTGGCATGCAGGGTGGAGAGACACAGGTGCCCCGTTTCTGCGAACGCCAGGGCGTGCTCCATGGTCTCCTGGTGTCGGATTTCTCCAACCAGAATGACATCCGGTGCCTGACGCAATGTATTGGCCAGAGCCTCTTCCCACGACTTTGTATCCGTCCCGACTTCACACTGATTGACGATACAGCCCTTGTGCGGGTGGGTAAATTCGACCGGATCTTCGATGGTGATGATGTGACCTTGCGACTTTTGATTTCGAAAGTCGATCAAAGCCGCCATCGAGGTGGACTTGCCCGAACCGGTGCCACCGACGAAAAGCACCAGTCCCAGCTTTGACATGATCAGCCTGGGCAGAACAGCAGGCAGACCGAGGTCCTTGTAGTTTGGCAGGGTATCGCCGAGGCGACGAATCACCATGGATACCTCATTGCGCTGGCGCATGATATTGACCCGGTATCGTCCCAGCCCTTGTCTGGAAATGGCCAGGTTCATTTCCGGGTTCTCTGCGAACTGGGCTCGTTGATCTTCCGACATAATGCTGTTGGCGATGACTTCGATCTCACCGGGCTTCATGGTGACGTCTGACAGCCTATTCAGCGTGCCGTAGAACTTGGCGCTGGGAGGGGCGCCGGTCGAATAATAGAGGTCCGACCCTTCCTTCTCCACAAGTATCCGCAGGCAATCCTCGAATTCGGTCTGAGCCATGGTCCTGTCCTTGCGCGTCGCGATTGCCATAGCATAATACGGGACCTTGTGGATGACTACTGCACGATCGATGGTGGGATCAATGCCCGGACCAACGGCCGAACAGTGGCAGGACCAATCGTGAGATCGGCGGCGCAACCGGCAGCGTGATCATGCCGGTCGACACGTGACGTCAGGCAGCATACTGGTGCACCGACCCATCCCATCCTGTGAGGGTCAGACGGTTGCTTTCGGCTGCCTCCGTGTGGCCGATCTGGGCGGCCATGATCCCGAATGAGGCGGCAGCGTCGATCACTGCCTGAACTCTGGACACCGGTACATAGACCTCCATGCGATGTCCCATGTTGAATACCTTGTACATTTCCGCCCAGGGCGTCCGGGATGCTCCCTGGATGGCCCGGAACACCGGCGGCGGCGTAAACAGGTGATTCTTGATGAAGTGAATGCCCTGGCCGAATTTGAGACATTTGGTCTGGGCACCACCGGAACAATGAATCAGCCCCCGGACCTCGGCGCCCAGTTCCCTAATGATAGATGCGATCACCGGGGCGTAGGTTCTGGTAGGAGACAGCAGTGCCTGGCCCACGCTTTGAGCTGATTCCGGGCAGGGGTCTTCCAGACGATAGGGCCCGCAATACACGAGATCAGTGGCGATGTTGGGGTCGAAACTCTCAGGGTAGCGTTCGGCGTAATACGAACTCAGCATGTCATGGCGGGCGCTGGTCAATCCGTTACTACCGATGCCACTGTTGGTGTTGGTTTCGTAATGGCATTGACCATCGGAGGCGAGCCCGACAATGGCGAGATCAGCACTCAAACGGTTGGCGATCACACCCGCCTTCTTCATCACCGTGACGGCACAGGAGTCCACCACGACGGTCCCGGTCAGATCGCCGACATCAGCGGTCTCACCACCACCGGAGAATACGTCGACGCCATGGTCACGCATGGTCGAAAGGAACGCCTCACTGCCGTGAATCAGCGCATTGACCACCTCGCCGGGACAGTTCAGGGCGTTTCGGTTGATGGTATTGGAGAACAGGATTCGACCGCCAACACCCACGCACAGCAGGTCATCGAGATTCATCACGATGCTGTCCTGGGCGATTCCATGGAATACCGACGGGTCGCCGGTCTCACGATAGTGCAGATAGGCGATGATGGATTTGGTGCCGCTACCGTCCGAGTGAATGATGTTGCAGGCGTCCGGGTCTCCGCCGAGGAAATCCTCCGTGACCTTGCAGAAGGCGCCCGGGACTGCGCCCTGGTCCAGCGTGTCCACGGCCTCATGTACCTCGGTCTTGTCGGCGGAGACTCCACGAGCCTGATAGCGGGATGAACCAGACCCCCGTACCCTGAAGCCAGACCGTGGCCGCGCCTCTATCAACCCGCGAAATTCGAGCTGACGAAACGCCTTGGCGACCGTATTGGCCGCGATACCGTTGTCGTTCGCGACGGCTCTGATACTGGGAAGCTTTTCGCCGGAGGCCAGTTCGCCGGTGTTAATCGCGAAGTGTATCTGGTCGATGATTTGTTGAAATACGGGAATAGAGGCGTCGTGATCGACATTGATGTCCATGGATGTCCCTGATTCGGTTCGTTGTTTTCAAATTCATGACCAAATTCATGACAGTCATGATCGTGGCCATTGTAACACGAGCCTGTATCATATGAATGATACAGTATGACAATCTGTAGTCGCTGCTTACCGGTGACCCTGCATGCTTTAGTCCGGGAAAGTGACATGTTGGTACTGGCGGACCGGTCCAGGCCCTGACGCACCCGTGTCAGGCACGCCGTAGTCATGCCGGGAAGTTCCCTGGACGGCAAGAGCATGGAGCGGGAATCTCCATGAAGGCGCCATGCCATCCTTGATGGCAAGCAAGGAATTGCAAAGTACCCACTCGAACCGACCGAGAAATCGCTATACTGTGCGCTCGCTTTGGAGGTGTCATGGTAGCGATCGTTGACTACGATGCTGGGAATTTGCGCAGCGTTCAGAGAGCCTGTCAGCATGTGGGCATGAAGGCCGGGATCACGTCCGACCCGGACGAGGTGCGGCGTGCCGACCGGCTGATCTTTCCGGGAGTGGGTTCGGCAGCGAGCGCAGTGGGTACTCTGGCCGAACGCGGCCTGGATGAAGCAATCCTTGAGTTCTTTCGCTCCGGCAAGCCGATTCTTGGTATCTGCCTCGGGTTGCAGATTGCCCTTGAGTTTACCGAGGAGGGCAATCAGCACTGCCTGGGGATTATCCCAGGGGCCTGCGAGCGATTCTCGTTCCGGGACAAGGCGCTGAAAGTGCCCCATATCGGCTGGAACGAGGTGGAGATTATCAAGCCGCACCCGGTGCTCGGGAGCGTGACTTCCGGCGATGAGTTCTACTTTGTGCACAGTTACTTTGCTCATGTCGAGCGGTCCGAGCACGTATATGGTCGCACGACCTATGGCGATCAGACCTTCAGCAGTGTGATCGGTCGGGACAATTTTTTTGCGACCCAGTTTCACCTGGAAAAGAGTGGCGAAATGGGGCTGAAACTGCTGGCGGGATTCATGCAATGGGAGGGCGACCAGGATGCTCAGTAAGCGCATCATTGCGTGTCTTGACGTGCGTAATGGCCAGCTCGCGAAGAGCGTCAAATTCGTCGATACCCGGGATATTGGTGATCCGGTCGCCAAGGCCCGGGAATATTATCAGGACGGGTTGGACGAGCTGGTGTTCTATGACATCACCGCCTCGAGCGATCAGCGCAATATCATGCTTGAGGTCGTTGAGCAGGTCGCAGAGCAGGTCTTCATTCCCTTTTCTGTAGGAGGCGGCATCAGAACAGTCGAGGATGCCAGCCGTCTGCTGGGAGCCGGTGCAGAGAAGATCAACGTCAACTCTGCCGCGGTAAAACGCCCGGAGCTGATCAAAGAGTGTGCCCACGCCATCGGCAGTCAGAATACGGTTCTGTCCATGGACATCATGAAGGTTGAAATGAGCCGTGAGTTCCCCAGTGGATATGAGGTCGTTATCAACGGCGGGCGTACGCCAATGGGTATCGATGCCCTGACCTGGGCATTGCAGGGCGAAGAACTGGGAGCCGGCGAACTCGTGGTCAATTCCATCGACGCCGACGGCACCCGTAGTGGCTATGAAATCAATCTGACCCGAATGATTTCCGAAGCGGTTTCCATTCCAGTGATTGCCTCGGGCGGCGCCGGCAAGCCGGAACACCTCTATGATGTTCTGACCGAGGGCAAGGCGGACGCTGCTCTGGTGGCATCGATGGTGCACTTTAACGAATATACCGTCAGCGGCCTGAAGCAATATCTTCATGAGCGTGGCGTCAAGGTTCGGTTACGCTACTGATGTCTGTCGAAGACCGCCTGCAGGCCCTGGAAGAACGGCTCGCCTTTCAGGAAGATCTGCTGGGCAAGCTTGATGATGCGCTGGCGAGCCAACAGACCCAGTTGCTGGAAATGCAGCGACGCCTCGGCGTGGCGTTCGATCAGATCCAGGAACTGGAGCGGGAACTGCCGGACGGACCTGAACCACCGCCACCACACTATTGATGAATCGGGGTTACAGCGCGAACCAGGTAGGGAGAGACAGCACGTGGAAACGATGAAGGCATTGCAGCAGGAAGTGGAAATCCTTCGTGCCCGGTTGGCGCAGGACAACCTTGAACGTCGCCTGTATGAAAGAGCGCAGGAATACGAGCGCCGGATTGCCTTGCTGGACCTTGCGGCATCGGACGGGGAAGCGCCCGAAGGCACGACTCTGCCGGAGACGTTCAGGACGCTGATCAAAAAGGTCGATGTGTCGCTGGTCAAGGCACATGTCCAGGAAGTCCACGAGAAGGGCTACACGGTGGTGGCAGATGTGTTGAGCCGGGCCCAGGTCTTGAAGCTCCGTGAAGGGTTGGCCCCCTTTTTTGCAAGCAGTGCGCGACTCTACGAGAAGAACAAGGAGCGCGGTAATCAGACCCAGCACATTCAGAACATTCTGGCCAAGACCACCGTCGCCGATGAAGTCGCCGTGACGCCATTGCTTCGGGCAATCGTTGGCGGCGTGCTGGGAAGTGATTTCATATTCAATGCCGGTGTCGTTGCGATGTCACCGGACCCGGGTTGCAGTTCCCAGAGCCTGCATCGGGATGATGGTTTTCATACACTGATGCCCCGGCCACACTTACCGGTGATTGTGACGGCGGCGATTGCGCTGGACGACTTCACCCGGGCCAATGGTGGAACCCAACTTGTCCCTGGCAGTTGTTGCTGGCCATCCGATCGCGTTCCCCGGGACGACGAAATCATCCATGCCGAAATGCCGGCAGGATCAATGCTGTTCTGGGATGGCGCCGTACTTCACGGTGGGGGCGGTAACAACACCAGCGATTTTCGCAGGACCATTACCCTGAACTATTCGCGGGGCAGCCTGCGAACCCAGTTCAACCAGTATCTGTCCGTTCCACGGGACCGTGTGCTGTCGATGCCAGCAGAACTGCAGGGCGATCTTGGCTATCACCATAGTGGCACCGGCCTGGGTGGTTGTGATCTGCAGGACTCGCTCAGCTACCTGCAACGTCTGTCGGAAGCAGGCGGCGATGGTCATCAGCATCTGCTGGGGCGGGAACAAAACACCTGAACCCTGCGCCGATACGGCTGTTGCTTTCCTCCCGAGCGCCATTTGAATCCTTCAGCTCTCCAGGAAATACAAGGCATTCTTCAGCACATTCTAACTGGCCTTTGTCCCGGAGGGACCCTGGTCATACGACGATGTTTCAGACGAACTCAAACGCCAAGCGACCGGCCTGTTGATCCAGTCCTTCCGACGTTTTCTGTATAACGGGCGGGCGTCCCCTCTTATTACGCCAGGCCGTCAGTATCTTGTAGGGCTTCGTTGAGCAGCACGAGGGGCGGTCCCAATGCCGCAACTGGATCTACGGTAACAATTGAATGTGCCTGTGATGCCAGAGTTGATCCGTTTCATGGAATATCTGGCCGAAGGTCTGTTCCTGTCCTGCTCGCTCGCTTGCAGACCAAGAATCTTTCTTAAACCAAGAAAATATGGTTTTTTGCAATCTTAAGTCATGGAAATTCGGATAATGGCTCGAATTCTAAGGGTTATTCCTGTGAATCTCGGGCCGGAACAGCTTAAACCGTGATTATGAGACAGGGTCTAAGAACCTTCACGATAATGGAGTCCATCACGCGACCCTCCCCGGGGCTAACCCTTCCCACACACCGGTCGCTGCCGTCTCGCGCGCGTAGTCAGAGAAGTCCGTCGCCGGGCGTCCCAGCGCCTGGCGAACGCCATCAGTCACGTGTGCGTTGCGCCCGTCAAACAGCTGACCGAACAACTCAGCAAGCAGCAATCGAAACGCCTTCGGAATGCCCTGGCGTGAAAGTTCAGCAAGGTACTCGTCCAACGGCACCTCGGTCAGACTAATCTCGTGGCCGACGGCCTCGGAAATCTCTGCCAAACATTGGGCAAACGTCATCAGGCGGGGGCCTGTGACGTCAAAGGCACGATTGCGTAATCCCGGCTCCAGCAGTGCCGCCACAGCAACGTCCGCGATGTCGTCCGCATCGATAAACGGTTCCTTTGCTGTACATTCCGGAAGCACCAGTTCGCCAGCCAGGATGCCGTCCAGCATGAAATTCTCGCTGAAGTTCTGGGCGAACCAGCTGGCGCGGACGACATTCCACGCCAGGCCACTGGACCTTAGGGCTGCCTCTGCACGCTTTGCTCCCTCCTCGCCGCGGCCGGACAAGAGGACGATGTGGTCGACTCCGGCAGCGCGTGCCAGGGAGGCAAAGGAACGGATGTCCGATTCAGCCTTTAGGATCGACAGGTCAGGATGATAGGTGACGTAGGCAGCACGCACATTCTTGAGCGCTGTGGACCAGGTACCGGGATCATCCCAATCGAAGACAATGTGGGTGGAGCGGGAAACCCCACGAACGGGTACACCGGCTGTACGAAGTCGGCGTGCCACCCGGGCGCCCGTCTTGCCCTGGCTGCCGACGATGAGGATGGGTGAGTCAATCATGGGGGCTCTCCTGTTATGGGTTGTGACTGCAGGGGGCACTTTGACTCAATTTGCATAGACTCTTAATCACTAAAAGTCTATATTTTTTGATCATTCGTCCAGAATACTCATGAACAGCCAGACACTTGCTACGCCGCGCACCCAAACGGCACTACCACCCTCCGACGATCCGTTGGCGGACCCACTGCGGCTGCTGAATCTGACAGGCGTTCTTCATTGTCGCGCGGAGCTAACAGCCCCCTGGGGCATCGATCTGCCCCGCATACCGGACTGCATCGCCATCCACGTGATCACAGAGGGCTGTTGCTGGCTGGATATCGCGGGGCAACCCTCAAACAAGATCTCAGCTGGCTCACTGGTGATGATTCCCCACGGAACAGCCCACCAGCTTCGGAGCGAACCGGACGTTCCCACAACCCCGCTGGCCGAAATCCCCGTGCAGTACATTACTGACCGTTACGAGCACATGCAGCACGGCGGTGGCGGCGCGTTGACGCGAGCCAGCTATTGCGGGGTTCGCTTCGATCCGGCCGCTGCACAGCGATTGCTTCAGGTGCTGCCCCTTACCATCCACGTGGATACGTGGGCGCGCGATGATGACTGGCTCCGCGATACCATTGGGCTTATTGCTCGCGAAGCCGACGACAGGCGGCCCGGCAGCGAAGCCATAGTGACCAGCCTGGCCGACATTCTCGTCGTGCAGGCCATCCGCGCATGGATCGCGTCCGCGCCTGACCAGACGGGCTGGCTGGGCGCGCTCCGTGATCGCTATGTGGGCCGGGCGCTCGCGGCGATACACCGCGCGCCCGAGAAACCATGGACCGTGGAGAAGCTGGCGTCAGAAGTCGGCTTGTCGAGGTCCGCGCTCTCCGCACGTTTCTCCGATCAGGTCGGCCAATCCGTCATGCAGTACACCACGGCGTGGCGAATGCAACTGGCTCGCGCCCGCCTTCTGGAAACCACCGAACCGCTGGAGCTGATCGCTGAACAATTCGGCTACCAATCCGAGGCTGCTTTCAGCCGCGCGTTCAAAAGGACTTTTGGGGAAGCCCCGGGGCGCCTCCGCCGCTCCGGCAGATCACACTGACGACTCCGTTTTACGAAACCAGACTGGCGCTATACCAGCGTTCCGCCTTTGTGTTCCAATGCGCACCCGCGTGGCAACGGGTGCACGCATCAAAGCCATCACTGGCATGAGAGGAGTCTACAGCTGAACACCGCGATATTGGTTCAGGTCACGGGGGATACATTCGTGAGCGACAGCGCAGCGGAAAGGTATCGATCCGAACCAAGATCTTTCAGGGCCTGGGAGCGCTGCCGGGCAGCCATAAAGATTTCGCGTTCAACAGCCTGCTGCTTCTTTACTACAACCAGATCCTCGGTGTGTCGGCAAGTGCAGCGTCCGCCGTCCTGGCCATTGGCCTGCTGTTCGATGCCGTTTCGGATCCGATGGTGGGTGCATTCTCGGACAATCTCAAATCGCGCATGGGCCGCCGCCACCCTCTGATGTACGCGGCAGCGCTGCCGCTCGGCCTGTTGGTCTTTGCCCTGTTCAGTCCGCCGGAATCGCTCTCGGAAACCGGCCTCGTTATCTGGTTGCTGTGTTCCGTGGTGCTGCTGCACCTCTCGTTCACCTTCTTCGTTGTGCCGTGGAACGCACTGGCCGCAGAGTTCTCCAACGACTATGTCGAGCGTACCTCCATCATCGCCTACCGCCATCTGGTGGGATGGATCGGCGGCGTCATCTTCGGCTTCAGCATGTTTACCTTTGTGTTTGCCGCCACGGAGGAATATCCGGTAGGCCAGTTGAACCCGGCTAACTTCCGGCCGTTCGCCATCATCACCGGCATCCTCGTTACGCTGTGGGTTCTGCTAACGACATACCTGACGCGCGATCAGGTTCCGTATCTTCTGCAGCCCCAGGAGAAGACCCGTTTCGACCTGGGCGCAATGGCCGGCCAGTGTATAGCAGCCATACGAAGCCGAAACTTTCGCCTTATCGTCTTCGGTTATCTGACGTTCATCGGTCTCGTAGGCATCACCGGGGTGTTCGACGCGTTTATGAACACGTTCTTCTGGGGATTCGCGGCAGAGGAGTTGCGCTAGTTCAGCTTCACCATTGTCGGGGCGCTGGCAGGCATCGCTGTCTCCGCCCGACTCCAGGAGATGTTTTTGAAGCAGCATCTGCTGCTCGCCGCGCTCTTTGTGGTAATGGTCCTGGCCATGCTGAAAGTCCTCTTCCGACTGATCGACATCTGGCCCGACAACGGTGACCCCATGCTGGTAGTTGCGCTGGTGACCCAGGATTCGCTGATTGTCTTTGCCATCACTATCGGCGGCATCATGTTCTCCTCCATGATCGCCGACCTGGTGGATGAACAGGAGTTGCACAACGGGTTGCGACAGGAGGGCGTCTTCACGTCGGTCCTCGGCTTTGCCGCCAAAGCGAGTTCCAGTCTTGGCCTGATAATCGGCGGTCTGATGCTGGAACACTTCATCGGCTTTCCCCGGGGTGAGGCGCCCGGCACTATCGATGAGGACGTGCTGTTCCGCCTGGCGATCTCTGACGGGCTACTCATCAACATCTTCATTCTGATACCAGTCTATCTGCTGACCAAATACGATCTGACACGAGAGGACCTCGCGGACATGCAGACAGGGCTTCAGGCCCGGAGAATTTGCCGGTTTTACACCCGCTCATGAAATACAAACCTTGCATAGAGTCGATGGGCTGAACATTGAATCTGGCCCCCCGCGTTCACCAGATCGCATCGACGTGATCATAAGTGCAGCCAATGAAATACAGCGAAATATCATTGCCAAGCGGGTTCTGGGACTACCGGATTAAATATTTTCGTCAAAGATCCTTTGGACCCCGTGCTTGACAAATATCTGCACGAATCGTATACCTAATCAGGTCTATAGATATCTTAAAAGCTATGCACAACACTACATTACATATCAAGGTAAGACCCGAGTTGGCAGAAGGTCTTAAGAAGCTGTCCCAGAAAAGGGAAACCTCTGTCGGCGCGTTGGTTCGTGAGGCCGTGATTTCATGCTATCAATTGGACCTGTTGCATTTGAACGAGAAACAAAGACACGCCGTTGAAGCCTTCAAAGGGACCTACATCAGTGTGGGCAAGCTGGCGGAAGAAATGGGAATGACCATATGGGATACTCGCAACTGGCTGACAGAACACGACATTGCACAAAACAGCACATACCTGGATGACGATGTAAGCAATGCCTGAGCGAAAATGGGTCTTTGATACCGTCGCCCTTAGCAACTTCTTCCTTTCTGATTCGACCCACCTGCTTGAGAAACGTTACGCCAAAAACGGCATCATTACACGCGAGGTATACAATGAACTGGCATCGGGTATGGCGGCATACCCGGCACTTCGAGAGATTGACCGACTCATTGAGACTACTGTGTTTGAACTCGCGTCGCTGTCCAGTGTTGAACACACAGATTATGTCGAACTGATCGGCCACCTTGGAAAAGGCGAAGCATCCTGCATCGCGCTGGCGAAACAACGGGGAGTGGTTGTGGTCACCGATGACAGAATGGCAAGAAAGCAGTGCCAGCAGATGAGCCTGCAGGCGACGGGAACCATCGGCATCTTGAAAGCATCTTCGTTAGCGGGAGATATCTCGCCTGCCGAGGCGGATGAAATCCTCCATGGAATGATCGCCGCCGGCTTTTATTCTCCAGTCAGAAATATCTCCGATATAGTTCAGTAGATTGCAGATGGATCTTAGCAAGCATTCTGGCATCAGGCGCAATAGATGGGGCCAGAGTAGAATGGCGCTTGTTTGGCGACAATTACCATGGCCGCATGACGACAACTATCTTGGCCGGTTGACGTGAGAGAATCGGTTGCTTGTTTTGTGCATGCAGGAACACCGCGCGAGTTTACCTTGCCACTGATTCCGGTTCGAACACATTTAGGGGAATTGATAGCACAGCCATCCCGAGTTGCTCTATCAAATCCATGAGAGTTGGCAATATTTGATCGCAAGTGGCCACGGGTAGGCTGCAGTAGATACCCGCCGCCGCCAATGTGACAAAAACTCCGCCAACAACAACGGTTCCAACAAAGCCAGACGCAAATACGACTGGACCGGTCGAGGCTGGGCATAGGAGCTCATCTGATTGGGGTCTATCTCCACATACTGCACACAGATCTGAGTGCCAGGCACCAACCGCGTGAGGGCAACAGTGGGTAGCCCGCGCTCAGTCAGGTCACGTGGTCGATAGTCGTTGTCAATCAAACTCTTACGAGTTAGAAATTGGTGGAGGCGGCGGCGATCACATTGGCCTATAAATCAATCGATTAGTGAGCGAAATGCTCAAAATGCCCCCAAGCAACCCGTGTTGGGAACTGTGAACTTGTGAGATTGCCAATCGGGCACATCAGTGTCTGCAGGTGCGGCCCTTTGCTCGGCGTCGGACATTCATGCCGCCTGGTTACCCAAATCGCTGAGTTTCTCCAGCGTATCGGGAAACTTCCTCACCATCAGAATCAATGCCGCGGCCTGGGCGTTGGGCCGAGCCCGGCCTTGCTCCCAGTTTTCGAGAGTACGCGTCGACACGCGCAGTCGGCGGGCAAATACCGCGCGGGAGATGCGCATCCGCTCACGCGTGTCGCGGATCAGATCCGCGTCCACTTCAAGGGGAGGGAGGTCCTCGACCTCATGCGAGCGCAGCGTGATTTTCCCCTCACGCTGCTGTTGCATGGCATCGACGCCTTCCATCAGTTCATCGAACAACTTGCGCTTTTGCTTCATGACCTTCGTCTCCTGGCCTCCAGTTCGGCCTGGATAGCCTTCTTCAATAACTTCTTCTCTTCGTTCGTCAGGTCGGCGGCTTCATCCTTGTCATAGTGCGTGAAGAACCAGATCTGGTGATCAGCCGACAGGTAGTAGTAAACGACCCTCAGTCCGCCTCGCTTGCCTTTGCCGCGACGCGCGTCTTCCCAACGGACCTTGCGAAACCCGCCGGTGCCGGGCATCAGGTCACCCATTTCCGGGTTCTCCATCAACGCGCGCTGAAGCCCCCGGTAGCTCTCGTCGGTCAGATAGTCCCCCAGAAGGCGCGTGAACAAGGGGGCTTCCAAGAAAACCAGCTTCGTCAGTCGAGTGTACGCAAGTTGCGTATGATATCAAGCATGCGGTGTCGCTATGCGATAGCCCAGTACACGGTAGCCGCGCTGGCGTCTCTCCCACATGAACCGCCTCGGGATGCCGGGAGGCTGCGCTACGCGGGGGTCTAAGAAGAATAAACGGCATGTCTGGGTGTCTGGGGATGGTCAAAGGCATTTCTGCGGATCAAGGGCCGTACTGTGAGCAATTGCACCGGGCTGAGTAACTGTCGATCTGGTCCAAAAATGAGCAGGGAAATGCCCGTT
>JAQBUI010000142.1 GCA_027624035.1 Pseudomonadota bacterium
GTACGGTCGTTGGCGACAAAGATGTCGAGCAGTCCGTCCCCGTTGAAATCATCCGCCACTGCACCGAGGCCGTTACCAAAGCCGCGATTCATACCCGCTGCCGCGGTCACGTCACTGAAAGTTCCGTTGCCGTCGTTCCGGTACAAACGGTCCATGGCCGGTGCGTTATAGGCTGTCGGCGCACAATAGGTAGGGTTACCGCGATTAAAGCAATCCTTCTCGATCGCCACGGACCAGTTCAGGTAGTTCACGACAAAGAGGTCGAGATCGCCGTCATTGTCGAGGTCATGGAACAGTGCGGCGGTGCCCCATCCCGGGTCATCCACACCCGCTATGGCGGCGACGTTAGTGAAGTGGCCGGCACCATCGTTCTGCAGCAGCACGTTCGGGCCGACGTTGGTGACAAAAAGATCAATATCGCCGTCACCATCATAGTCTGCTGCAGCGACGCCCATGCCGTAGCCGCGGTCCTCGGCACCTGACGAGTCCGACGGGGTGAAATATCCGTCCCCGCGATTCAGATAAAGACGGTTACCCAGACGGTCCGTTGAGGACCCGGACGGCTGCGCCAGGTGGTAGCCGCCCTGGACAAAGTAGGCGTCGAGATCACCATCGCCGTCCACGTCGGCAAGGGCTGCACCGCCCCCCACGATTTCGGGAAGCATTGCCCTGCCCCGGTAACCGGAAACATGTCGGAAGTCGAGCCCGCGCTGGCTGGCCTGCTCCTCGAACCAGATCTCTTCGCCAGCGCCCGGGGCAGTGCTGCCCACGCCCGGGCTGATCGACCCACGGCCGCCCTGATCGGGCTCACCCGGCACATCGGTATCGGAACACGCTCCAAGACCGGCCAGGGTGGTTAATGCCAACAGCAGGAAGGGTAGCGGTCTCGCCCGAAGGATCTGTGAGTTCATGGTTCCGGGGCCGACGTTGGCTGTGCATCTGTTGTCTGTGCACCGGTGAGCACCTTCAGGCGCGACATGGCGGACTCGATATCCCGGTTCGATACGCCCATCTTCGAGGCGGCCTCAAATGCCTCCCGGGCCTCGACGAAGCGGCCCGTCTCGGCCAGACTGCGACCGAGAAAGAGCCTGGCGCGAGCCAGGGTCGGGTCCAACACCAGGGACTGTTCAAATCGCTCGATGGCCACCGGCCACCGCTCCAGCGCACCGGCGATCATCCCCGCGTTGAAAAGCGCCCCGGCATCAACCTGACCCACCTCGGCCATGGCATCGAAAGTGGCCAGCGCCTCGGAGTACCGGCCCCGAGCTGACAGAAGTGCTACCTTGCGCTGATATGCACCGATCAGCCCGGAATCCAGTTCAATGGCCCGGTCGAGATGTGCGAGCGCCAGTTCAGGTTCACCGCGTTCCTCGAATTGAACCGCAATGTTGAAGTGAAACAGATGAAAGTCCGGATGTCGCTCAAGCCCCCTGGTCAGGATATCGAATGCACGTTCATTGCGTCCCACCAGACGATAGGCGATGCTGAGATTGTTGAGCAGTTCACGATCTTCCGGTTTCCGCTCATACAAAGGTTCCAGAATCTCCAGTGCATCCTGCCCCCGTTCCAGCTTCAGCAGATCGTTCGCGACCAGCATGCGGCCGCTGAATCCGCGAATGTGCCGGGACTGTTCCATCAAGCGGGGGTCCGGCCACAGCAATGGCTCGGCACTCTCGAAGGTGGGCAGCGCCGCCAGCGCTTCGGCCTGCCCGGTCTGCCGGTATGCAGTGCGTAGTTGCCTGATGACATAGGGATGTTCACTGCCGGCGGCCACCCGTTCCAGCAGCTCAACCGCCTGTTCCGGGTCACCCTCGCGCAGCAGAGACCGCGCCAGCCCTACCCTTGCCGCAGCCAGCAACGAAGCGTCCGGCGACGCCGCAATGACCTGGCGAAATGCCTGCCCCGCCTGGGCCGCGCGATTGAGGTCCAGCAGCCAGGAGCCCTGCCACAGCCAGGCCGGTTGATAGGACGGGTCGAGGGCAATGGCCCGGTCCAGCACTTCAAGCGCGGCTTCATTGCTGCCAAGACCCGACAACACGTGGGACCGCAGGTAGGGCCAGCGAACATCCAGAGGGGCGAGTGCCTGGGCCTGGGCGTAGGCCTGCTCGGCAGCAGCGGAGAATCCGTTGGCATGATACGCCATTGCGAGCTGACCCCGCAGTTCCGCCGACCCTGGCTGCCCGACGGCCACCGTATAGAGACGACGCAGATAGGCACGAAGCTCTGGTTCATCCGCCTTCTGGCCGGCCCGGGGCGGCGCGGAAACAGTCGCAGGCGTGCTCGTTGATGATGCTTGCCCCCCCGATTCACTGCCACCGGGACCACAGGCGTTGACCATGAGTAGTCCCAAAGCAAGCCATGGCAACGACCAACCGAAACGCCATGACGTGTGGCCATGTTTTTTTCGCCACCAGCTTTGAGCGTGCCCGGGTGGCGCGCCGTCGTCGCACTGGGAAGTATCCCGCCCTCGTACTGTTGCAGGGTCGGAACTTCCATGAAAGTCCAGTTCAATCCTCAATGCCGCCTCCTTCCCGCAATATCGACGTCTCACCTGCCGGGATATCGCCAAAGGCTTCCAACTGACCGGAGGGCCAGCGAACCTGTACATCCACGAGCCTGTCTGCGCCCCCAAGGCCAAAATGGATCCGCATATCATGGGCCGCAAGGTAACTGCCGGCGGCCTGTGCCCGCCGGAATCTGCGCTCTCCATTGACCAGACCGGACACCACAGCGCCACGTTCGGCGCGACCGTTTCGGGCCAACGTCTCCACCCTGGCCCAGTGTCCCCGTGAGGGTGCCCGATTCATCAACAGGTAGGCAGGGGCGTCACGGTTGACCACCAGCAGGTCCAGCCCGCCATCATCATCCACGTCACCGATCGCAACGCCGCGGCTGGTGTGGACCAGCGTACCCTCAACGCCGCCGCCCGGGGACACCACAGCGAACTGGTCTGCCGTACCCTGCATCAGCACGTTGGGTTCGGCGAATACGTCCTCTGCCTCGGGTTCAGGAGACCATGTCACCCGGCCGTTGGCCTCGTACAGGTCCAGCAATCCATCGTTGTTGAAGTCGGCCAGCGCCACGCCGAATCGTGTATACCGGCGGCTGACGGTGCCCAGACCGCGAACCGCGGTGGCATCCACAAAGTAGCTGCCCTCATTACGATAGTAGGAATCCGTTTCCCCCTCGATATTGACCACCAGCAGGTCCGGGTCACCGTCGTTGTCTACGTCCTCAGCGACGACACCCATTCCCGCCTTGGTAATTCCATGGTCATCCATGGCGCAACCCCACAGCACCGCATCGTCCCGGAACGTCATCTCGCCCTGATTGAGCCACAGGTGATTCATGGTCTTGTCATTGGCGACGAAGATGTCCGGCAGGCCGTTGCCATCAAAATCGGCGCTGACCACGCCCAGTCCGTTACCGGAAGCAGCCGTCAGCCCCGCGGGCCCACTCACGTCCGTGAATGTACCGTCACCGTCATTGCGATACAGGATATCGCGATCAGGCAGCTGATAGTTACCCGGGTCGCAGTAATTGCGAACGCCCGTGCCGTAATCAAAACACTCGCGCTCGACGCCCCGGTGCCAGGCAACATAATTGACCACAAACAGATCAAGGTCACCATCGCGATCAGCATCAAAAAACACCGCTGCGGTGCTGAAGCCCTGGCCTTGCACCCCGGCCACTTGCGTCACATCTGTAAAGGTACCAGCACCATCGTTGGCGAGCAGGGCATTGGTACCGACATTCGTGACGTACAGATCCACGTCGCCATCATTATCGTAGTCGCCAGCGGTGACGCCCATACCATAGCCCTGATCCTCGGCACCAGTGGCGCGTACCCGAACAAAACGGCCGGTGCCATCATTGATATACAGTTCATTGCCCGGAGTGCCATCCGTCCGGCCTGGAAAACGGCCCGACTGAACCAGATAGGCGTCGAGGTCGCCATCGCCGTCGGCATCAAACAATGCCGCACCGCTTCCCATGATCTCCGGCAGGAGGAAATCCCCCGTGGCACCGGACACATGGCTGAATGCGAGACCGCGGACCTGGGCCTCATCGGTGAACCATGGTGGCGATGGGACCGTTTCACTGACGAGCTCTCCGCCGTCTTCCGATGGTGCCTGGTCACAGCCAGAGGCCGCCAGTGTGGCGATCAGGCCCAGGCCCCTCGCAAACGCCGTCATGCTAGTCATAGAGATCGTTGCACTCATGGTGATGCGTCCCGTTGGCGCGCCAGAGCATCGGTGGCGGCGCGAACCTGTTCTGCCGGAACGCCTAGCTGACCTGCCCTCTCGATCGCGACCCGGGCGCCCTCGTAATCTCCGACCCTCGTCAGTGACCGGCCCAGAGCCAACTGCGCCAGCCCGAAGGCTGGATCCAGTGTGACTGCACCGCGAAACGCTGCGATCGCGTTCTGCCAGTTCCCTGCTGAAGCGTGAACCATGCCCACATAATAATGTACCTGGGGATTGTCCGGGTCCTGTTGCAGCGCCTCCTGAAAAGAGGCAAGCCCTTCGCGGACCCTGCCGTCGTTGACCAGAATCAAACCTCGCTGGGCATGAGCCCAGCCCACCTGCGGGTTCAGTTCAATCGCCCGGTCCAGGTGGGCCATCGCGAGGGATTGCTCGCCGCGGCGGTGATAGTGATCTGCAATGTTCAGATGAAATCCGTAGAAGTCCGGATACAGCTCGATGCCCTGCACCAGCACGGCCAGTGCTTCGTCCTCGCGGCCGGCTCTTCGGTAGGCCTCGGCGAGGGCACTGATCAACCCCTGATGAGTGGGGTACTGTGACCGAAGGGGTTCGATCAGCGCCAGCGCCGACTCAGCTTCATCTGCGAGGATCTGCTCCCTGGCCCGCTCAAGTGTTGCGCCAATGCTTAACTCAAACTGCCTCTTCTCCCGGCTCCGCGGGTCCGGCCAGACCACCTGGGCCGGCCCGGTGACTTTCTGCAGCGCTTCCCGGGCAAGCTCAGGCTTACCCAGTTGCCGGTACGCCTGCCCGATGAGGTGGTGGATGTAGGCATCCGGGACCGCCGCCAGTGGCTGCAGGATATCAAGGGCCTGGCCTGGCCGATCGCGCCGGAGCGCAACCCGAGCAAGTCCTGCACTGGCAGGCAACCCTGATGCCAGTTCGGCCGCCCGCTCAAAGGCAGCTTTGGACGCCGTCAGACGGTTCTGATCCAGCAACCAGGCCCCCCGCCACAGCCAGGCGGGCCCGTAATCGCCATCCAGACTGATCGACCGGTCGAGGTCAGCCAGGGCCTGATCCAGTTCACCCCGGTGGGCCACCAGCAGGGCCTGAAAGTAGGGCCAGCGTGGCTCAAGGGGGTCCATTGCCTCCGCCTGGCGGTAACTTTCGAGCGCCGCCGCGGCAAAACCATTGACCTCATAGGCCATCCCCAGTGTGCCCCGATGTGAGGCCCGGGCGGGCTCCGCCCGGGCCTTGTCCAGCAACCCCTCGATCGCCACACCGACCTCGGGGTCTGCACCAGAGAAGTCCGCGACCACTGGCCCGGGGGGCGCCGGATCATCATGCCGGACCTCATTGGCGCGCTCCGGGCCGCAGCCCGTGACCAGAAACAGCAGCATCAGAACAACAGGTGGACGGAGGAATGACAAGGGGTATTGCAAGATCGTCTCAAGTTGATTGCAGTGTCTTGGATGGCATTGCGGGCCGTAAAGTTCAAATCGATTCGCTGCCCGGGGCGTGGTCACCGGAACCGTACCGTCAGGCTTTGTCCATCCTGGCCATCGCGTTGTCCATCGCTGCCACCCAGAAATCCGGATTCATGGCCCGCATTCGATTGCGGGTCTCGTCATCGGCCAGTGCTGCAATCACGCCTGCATCGTGGTCGACCTGCCCGGTATAGGTCGCCGGGGTCTGGCAGGCAAGCAGGATAGCGGCTTCGACATAGCTGTCCGGTGGTGGCAGGTTCGGGGCGCTGCCCTGCCCGCCTGCCTTGTCCCGTGGAACCTGGGCAAACAGAAAGCCCGGAGTCTCGATGGCGCCGACGGGCTTGAGTGCATTGACCGCAACCCCCGCGCCCTTGAGCTCCGCCGCCAGCCCCTGGCTCATGGCCTCCAGAGCGCGTTTGGTGGCACCGTAGGGCGACCCGCCGGCGGTCGCGCCCGAAGAAATGTTGATGATGTTGCCACCACCATTTTCCTGCATTGAAGGCAACGCCGCTCGAACACAATAGAACGCGCCGTGAACGTTGACGTCGAAAATGAGCTTCCAGTGCTTTTCCTGGATGTCGACATTGCCGCCTGGCGGCTGGATGGCCGCATTGTTCATCAGAATATCCACGCGGCCCCAGCGCCCAATGACTTGGTCCACCATGCTGGTGACCGATGCCCGGTCCGCCACATTGCAGACAGCCGCCATGGCTTGTCCGCCCGCCTCCTCGATCATGGCGACGGTTTGATGAATCGTTCCCGGCAGCCGCTCATCCTTCTCCTCGATCGTTCGGGCGGCGACCACCACCCGCGCACCTTCCCGGGCAAAACCCACTACACAATACTGCCCGAGCCCACGACTGGCCCCGGTGATAATCGCTACCTTGCCTGCCAGCCTGCTACTCATACGACCTCCCCCTCCAGATGCTCACTGATTTCGACTGAACCATCATGCTGGACCGCATCCATCGGCGCGATGAGACCGATCACACCGCCGGTTGGACCTGTCCGAAGCCCCAGCTGCTGACCAAAGGTGGCGGCCGCCTGTTCAATAAAATCACTCACAGCAATCGCTACTCTGGACCTTCCGGTTATTCATGTCTCGCTCCTCACTGTTCGCTTCCCAATGCCTGTC
>JAQBUI010000143.1 GCA_027624035.1 Pseudomonadota bacterium
GGTACGGCGGATTCTACGTGTCATGGGCCTGTCTCACTGTTGAAAAAGTGAGACAGAGATTAACGATTGAGCCGCGGCGCCGGAATAACGTCCCGGAATGAACGCTTACCCCCAGAACACCTGCGTCGGATGGTCGTACCGAGCCGGTGGTGAATAGGTATCCGGTGCGGCCTTGGCCGGGTAACACGGTAATATAATGAGCCCAGCCAACAGGGACCGCGCTCTACTACGCCAGATTTCCATCACAGGACCTCCCCTTTTTCAGACGAGTGTACGCACGTCGCGGTTGTTAGGCATCATGGCCAAGCTTGGTCTTCCGGCCACAAATTTTTCAGTCGTTCGATACAACCCCAAGCGCCTGCAACGCCTTGATTTCTTCTTCGTCGAAGCCGAGCTCGCTCAGGATTTCCTCGTTGTGTTCGCCCAGGGCCGGTGCACATATCGGGCCCACCTTGGGTACATTCGATATCTGAATCGGGTGATTAATGATAAGCGGCGTCTTGATGCGGTCATCCTCTGGCGCGACGGCCATCTGATTCTGTAGCACCTGGGGGTCGTTCTTACTTTCTTCCACCCGGGCAACGAGATTGACCGGCAGCTCGAAGGAGTCAAAAACCTGGAGCCAGTGTTGCGCGGTATTCTGCGCAACAATTCTCTGCAACTCGTGTCCCAGCGGCTCGCGATTTTCGAACCTCAACTCTGGTGTGTTGTACCTGGGATCTATGAACAGTTCCGGTGCACCCAGCGCAACAAAGAGCAGACTTTGCAGGTCCTC
Organism: Pseudomonadota bacterium; assembly: GCA_027624035.1. Lineage (GTDB taxonomy): Bacteria > Pseudomonadota > Gammaproteobacteria > Pseudomonadales > Azotimanducaceae > UBA7455. The sequence continues at coordinate 776 of JAQBUI010000143.1, forward strand.
ATCGCGGATCATATTGAACTGCAGCCACCGGCCATCGCTGGTCTCGTAGGGGCGCATCATGGCGCTCGGACAAGTATTGACGGATCGCCAACTCGGCATGTCCCCGTCAGCCAATACACCTTGCGCAATGCCGGCGGCGGACCATAGGCCGTTGGCGAGAAGCGACGTTTCCACCATGCTGCCTTCACCGCTACGCTCGCGCTTCAATAGCGCTGTCACGATGCCGGCATATAGAGCGACCCCGGTAGGATGATCACCCATTCCTGGAAGCCCCTGGGTCGGTCTGGTTCCCGGCGCCCTCATCAGGTCCATGAGCCCGCTTCTTGCCCAGTAGGCCAACTGGTCGAAGCCCTTGCGGTAGCGTTCCGGGCCGTTTTCTCCGTACGCAGTGAGAGACGCGTAGATCAGGCTGGGGTTCAGCGGCTTCAGCTCCTCGTAGGTAATTCCCAGGGATTCCCGAACTGAATAAGGTTGATTGGTGATGAAGACGTCGCAACTGGCTACCAGTTTCTTGAGGATTTCCAACCCGGCAGGCTGCTTCAGATCCAGTGCCAGTCCACGTTTGTTGCGTCCATCGAGTTGCCAGAACCAATCGCTATCGGCATCTGGTGTGGTTGCGATATCGCTCAGCATGCGCAACATATCGCCTTTACCGGGCTGTTCGATCTTAATAACATCTGCGCCATAGTCCGCCAGCATCATCGCGGCGGCCGGTGCGGCAATGACCGTTGCGCAGTCGATGACCTTAAGTCCTGAGAAGAGATAATCGCTCACTGTATTTCCTTACTTGTACGAGGTTTTTGTGTCTGAGTCACTTTTGCCGCGTGATGAATAAATTGGTGGTGCCTTTGGCAACCCTGCCAAAGTCACGGAGACTAACGATCTCACGGGCGTGCTGGAGAGATCAACCTGACAGCGGCAATCGCCGGTCGAAACGGACAAGGCTGTTCGAACTGAACCTGCCTTGGCAGCGGCAGGACGTCGCGAGAGAATCTCGCCGCAGCTCTGGTGGCGTGTCTTGATCTGCCCAATACCATTGGTCAGGCCTTCAGTCTCCTGGATGGCGACACGGACCTGCAGACTGCATTGACAGAGATCTGAACCTTAGGTGTCAGTCATGTGAGCATCTCCCCGGGTCGCAGTGATTCATGGCCCTGAACGCTCACGAAATTCCGCGGGCAGGATGGCTTCAATGCGCTCCATGACGTCAAGCTGATGTACGAGGTCAGAAACATAGTCGAGCTTTTCTGTATCCAGCACCAGCATCTCACTCAAGGTATAAGACGCGATCCATTGCTCATACAGGCCGCCCGGTCGCTTGAGGTAGGCGAGCGAGTTGAAGAAGACAAACTGACGTCGCAACGCGTAGCCGACCATAGCCAGTGATCGGTCAGCCGTATTCATCAGACCGATATCGCCTGCTCCAATTCCCCAGCCAGCAAGCACTTGATGAGGTCACCTCGCGCCAAAATGAGCTCAGGGTCACAGCCATGGCTCTGACCCTATGCAGTTCCGCTATCAGCTGGAAATCGCATTACTGGAGATCATCAAGCAACCTGTTCGCCGAAATGGCTATTACGCCTTTCTCCAGCTCATACGTGTCGGGACCAGCGTGGATTACCAACAAGCGATCTAGCTTGAGATCTGATGCTGCTTGCCGCATGGATCGTGTAATGGAGGGTGTCGTCGTGCGTTTGATCTCCACGCCCAGTGTCTTTGATCCCCGGAACGCGAGCAGATCAAGTTCTGCGCCGCCATGAGTTGCCCAAAAGTACGTTTCATCGAACGCCAGGTGAGAGGTGATCAGTTCAATCATCAATCCTTCCCAGGATGCGCCAAGTTTTGGGTGAGACTCCAGCGATTTCATATCAGTAATACGGAGCAGTGTGTGCAACAGTCCAGTGTCTCTAATATATATTTTTGGTGCTTTCACCTGCCGTTTACTCAGATTCTCATGCCATGGCTGTAGCTGTGTAACGACCAGTGTGTCTGACAGTGTGTCCAGGTATCGTCGAATTGTGGTGTCGGCGACGCCAAAGGACCGGGCGAACTCGGATGAATTCCAGACTTGCCCTTGCCAGTGTGCCAGCATGGTCCAGAATCGGCGCATGGTTGTACTTGAAGACCTGAATCCGAGCTCAGCGAGATCACGCTGCAGAAAGGTTCGGATAAATTCTTCGAGCCATCGGAATGCAGCGTCGTGAGACCTCGCGACGTAGGCATCGGGAAAACCACCGCGTAGCCAGCGTTTATTGAGGTTCTTATTACCCACTTCTTCCAGGTTCAGTCCAGGGAGCTCGTAGTAGCTGATTCTCCCCGCCAATGACTCTGAGGATTGCTTGAGCAGTCCTGGCGACGCACTGCCCAGCAGCAGAAATCTTGCGGGTCGGGGCCGTCTGTCAGCCAGAACACGTAGGAGTGGGAATATATCTGGTGCTCGTTGAACTTCATCGATAATAACCAGACCCTTGAGATCGGCCAGCGCGAGTCGGGCATCAGATGCAAGGCGGTTCAAGTCGATGGGGTCTTCCAGGTCGAAGTGGTGTGTTTTTCTTGCGTAGGCATTGCTCACCTGTTTCGCCAGGGTTGTTTTCCCAACCTGTCGAGGCCCCAGAATAGCGACGCATTCGAAAGACTTCAGGCTTTTCAGGACATTCTGGATATGACGTTTGCGTGGAATCATTTTATGAAATATCAGTACCTATCACCGAGATTTCAAGTTTATACTCTGGAGTCCGATGACGTCCACAGGGTCGTTTTTTTGACTGCAGGAGCCAGGTAACAGGCACCGCGGACAAACTGGCTTTTCAATCTCGTCGGTGATGTTATGATTGGGGGCCCTATCTCTCCCTAGAAGATACGTATTTGCTCGATGACGTGAAGGAACTCCTAAAATCGGGCGATATAGCCACAGCATTAAGTAAGGCCCGAGTTTTTACTCTAACCGGTGAAGACCATTGACTTCGGATTTGGGTCGATTCAGCTGACGGTCGACGATTTCAAATCGTCAGGCCAGGTTGTGCAGCTTGGAAATGCACCGGCGAGGATTGATATCCTTACATCGCCTTGCCACTCGACACCTCCTTTCCTTTGCGAACGAATCACCACAACGCCAGAATAACAATCTCCACATCGCCATCTTCCAGGCTAGCGACTAAACACTGCACAAATTCGTCTAATTCCTTCTCATCAAATTCATACATTGCTGTTTTCCTCTGAGTGATTACATCGAAAGAGCTCAAACGGGGGTACTATTTGGGGGTGTTTTCGCAACATAAAAATGTCCGGAGATGCAGCGGTAATTCAGTGGCGTAATGGGAGTGACCCCTCCGTTGGTGGCTGTCTGACTGGGTCGATGAGGGTCTGCTCCTTCGAACGGGTCGCAAACGTTTCACCCGCTATCAGCGTCAGGCGTGCCACTCCCGGACAGGCCGGTCAGTATGGCGCGTCATCACTGCTTCATCCAACACCACACCCAGACCCGGGCCGGCTGGCAGTTCAGTGTGACCATCCTTAATCGGCGCGAAAGGCGCATTTACCAGCGCGTCGAACAAGAGGCTCTCGTCGAATTGCAGTTCCAGCATATCGAACGCGTCGAGTGTGGAAGCCACCTGTAAGCTTGCCCCATGACAGATGGGGCCGCTCGGGTTGTGCGGTGACACCTGAACGCCCAGGGCAGCACAGCCCGCCGTTGTGCGCTGTAGCTCATCAATACCACCAACGTACTTTATATCGGGCATCACCACGTCGTAGGCGCCACCTTCGCAATAGGGCCGAAAGCTGTCCCAGCCAATGCTCATCTCCAACCCGGACTGACGTAATCCCAGCGTGTTGCACTGGCGACGAAGGCGCGCCAGCGCGGGAATGTTGGTCAACTCCTCTGGCAGCGGTGTTTCAATCCAGTACACGCCGAGCCTGGCGGCGGCCTCGTTGAGTTTGACCGCGGTGGCCTCGTCAAAACGCCAGTGGCAATCGACCATCAGTCGCGCTGCGGGCCCGACCGCATCGCGCACGGCGGCGATTCGTGCAAGGCCAGCCTGCATGGCGATTTCGCCGTCACCCTGGGCACAGATGTCGGTGTTTACCTCGTCGAATGGCGCCAGCTTGAAGGCCCTGTGCCCGGCCGCCATGGCGGCTCTCGCGCTGTCAGCAAAACCGTCGGGCCCGCGTTGCTCGGTGCGTCGATTGATATTGGCGTACACCGGTATACGGTGTCGTTGTATCCCGAGCGTCTGTGCCAGCGACTGATGGCTTGACTGTGCATGCAGGCTCCACAACGCCTGGTCGAGTGCACTGACAACACCGGCTTGCTGGATACTCTCGGGTGGATGTTGCTGTGCGAAACTACTGCTGTGATGCTTTCCTAGCAGCACCAATGGCACCAGGCGTTCGGCCGCTGCCGCCAGTTCGTCTTCCTTGCCCAGAAGCGATGCCTCACCCTCGCCAATACGTCCATCGGCCGTGTGCAGACGCAGAAACGTCCAGCAGGTTTTATGGGTGATGCGAACGAAATGCATGGTGACGCTGGATAAAGTGAAGTGGTCCATAGTCCTCGGCTGTCATGGCGTTTGTTGTCACATAACACATTACACGACGTGCCAGGAAAGAACTTCCTCAGTCTCTCCCGGCAGAATGAGGGCCCTGGCATGGTCCACCAACTGGCCATGTCGGTTAGTGCAATTGTGGCTTCCATTACGCGCCATGTTGCATATCCTTGTGATATGAACGCAAAGATGTCCGTGGCGCTGCTGGTTATGATGATGCTCTCATCCGGGCACTGCCTTGCCGCGGAGTCCTGGTGGGTGGTGGGCAGCTTTGAGAAGATGGCCGGTGGGCCAGTCTGGGAATAAGGCCTATTCGATGACATGGGCGGACCTTCCTGCCCGGCATGCAGTGTTCGCCTCAGATAAGATGAGCAATGGAAATGTCGAAGTTGCTGAGAGAATCCGCAACTGGGGTTCAAGAGCCTGCCGGGCAACGAGCACAGACAGCGAGCATCAGCAGCAAGCGGCAGAAGATGAATACCACCGCATCATGTCAGCGCTTGAGAAGCAGTTACATCTGGGAGCAGAATCAATCCAGGTCGTTACCGAGAGATCTCTAGCTTCGAGCCAAGGCATTGCTGACAATTATGCACTCAACCAGATCGATTGAAGATCTGAAGATCAAAGGCCAGCCACCTGATATTAGGTTGCACAAACTAAAGGGTGACAGAAAGGATCACTGGAGCGTGACGATCAGGCTACCCTGGTGCATCACGTTCAAGTTCAAGGACGGCGACTTTACAGAAGTGAAAATTGAAAATTATCATTGAGGTGAACCATGGTTAAGAATCCACTACCAATGCACCCCGGCAAGGTTCTGTCTGAAGTGTATATGTCTCAACTTGATTTGAACCAGACTGCGCTGGCAAACCTTTGCAATTGCTCGCCAAGAAAAATCAATGAAATTGTAAATGGTAAGCGCGGTGTGTCTCCTTCTTTTGCAATCATACTTGAGTCAGTCCTTGGAACAACGGCAGAGATGTGGGTACGAATGCAGGCAGAGTACGACCTTTGGGAAGCAAGACAGAAAGCTGCGTGAACCAATCGTTCTTCCATTCGCGATTTTGAAAGTTGTAAAGGCGTTGGGGATTGTATTCTCGGGTGGTTGCTTGCAGCAGACTCGAGACCTGGACGGCGGAAAGTCAGGCCCCAGGGACGGGTTCACGCCGGGCTGCAAGCGAATACGCGGGAATACAATCTTTAACTAAAGATGCTGGTTAAAAATCACCCTCAGGAATCGAGAAAGCGGTAACGGGTCTAAGAAGAATAAACGGCATGTCTGGGGATGGTCAAAGGCATTTCTGCGGATCAAGGGCCGTACTGTGAGCAATTGCACCGGGTTGAGTAACTGTCGATCTGGCCGAAAAATGAGCAGGGAAATGCCCGTTGCCGGACTGCAGTCGGGTGCGGCT
>JAQBUI010000040.1 GCA_027624035.1 Pseudomonadota bacterium
CCCGGTGTGATCCTCGCGGCGAAGGCGTTGCTTGACGAGAACCTGCAACCTACGGTGCTGGAAATTCGCTATGCGCTTGCAGGAAACCTGTGTCGTTGCACAGGATACGATAAGATAGTCCGGGCAGTGCAAGCCGCTGCCAGTGACATGCGCAAAGGCAAGGGCAAAGGCAAGGGCAAGAACAAGGCCGAGAAATAGGAATCATAGGAAACTCTGATATGGCACACGATCCGAAATTTACCAACCAGCAATTCAAGGTCGTCGGGACCCGGGTTAACCGTCCCGACGGCGTTGACAAAGTCACCGGCCGCGCAAAATACGGTGCCGACGCCTCCGCACCAGGGCAACTCGTGGGACTGTTCCTGCGTTCACCTCACGCCCATGCGCGGATCAAGAAGATCGACACCTCGAAGGCCGAGAAACTCAAGGGCGTCAAAGCGGTGATTACCGCCGCCGACCTGCCCGACCTGACCGGCAACCGGGGCAATCTCGACATCCTCGAAAACTGTATGGCCCGCGACCGCGCATTGTATGACGGACATGCCGTCGCAGCCGTGGCGGCTGTCGACAAGGCCACCGCGAAGCAGGCCCTCAAACTGATCAAGGTCACCTATGAGCTACTGCCTCACGTGACCGACGTCGACGAGGCCATGCATCCCGAAGCACCCGTGGTTCAACCTCACATCTTCACCGTCGGCGTTGATCCCAAACCAACGAAACCTTCCAACATCGCCAAAGTATCCGAATTCGGGCATGGCGACGTCGAAGCAGGCTTCCGGGAAGCCGATGTCATTATCGAGAAGTCCTACAAGACCGAACAGACTCATCAGGGTTATATCGAGCCCCATGCCTGTCTCGCGAATGTCAATCCGGACGGCACGGCCGATCTCTGGGTGACCACCCAGGGGCATTACACCTTCCGTACCGTCTGTTCGACGTTGCTTGGCCTCGACATGGCCAAACTGAAAGTGACCTCCTCGGAAATCGGTGGCGGTTTTGGCGGCAAGACTCACGTGTGGATCGAACCGATCGCACTGGCCCTGTCCCGTAAGGCGGGCCGACCCGTAAAATGCGTCATGAGCCGCGAGGAAGTGTTCAAGGCATCCGGCCCGACCTGTTCGACCTCTATGGACATCAAGATCGGCGCCAAAAAAGACGGCACCATCACCGCCGCCACCGCGGCGCTGCGATACCAGGACGGCGCCTTTTCGGCCTCCTGGGGCATGATGGGCGCCATGACCGCTTTTGCCTGCTACGATCTCAAGAACTGCAAGTCCGTAGGCTACGATGTGCTGTGTAACCGGCCCAAAGTCGCCGCTTACCGTGCACCCTCGGCGCCAATGGCGGCATTCGGTGTTGAGAGCACCATGGACCTCGTGGCTGAAGCCATCGGCATGGCACCCATCGACCTGCGGCTAAAAAATGCTGCCAAAGAAGGCACACGTGCTTCCTACGGCCCAACCTACGGCCCCATCGGTATCATTCCGACCCTGGAAGCAGCCAAGGCTCATCCGCACATGAAGGCGAAACTGGGCAAGAATCAGGGGCGTGGCATGGCCTGCGGTTTCTGGTTCAACTTCGGTGGCCAGACCTGTACGGACATCAACATCGGTACCGACGGCACCGTTTCGCTGGCACTCGGCACGGTCGATGTCGGCGGTGCCCGTGCGTCCATGTCGCTGATTGCGGCCGAAGAACTGGGCATCCCGTATGACCAGGTAAAAGCGACTGTGGCCGACACGGCTACCCTGGGCCACAACGATACGACCGAAGGTAGCCGGGGTACGTTTTCGTCCGGCATGGCGACGATTTTCGCCGCTCGTGACGCCATCGAAGAGTTGAAGGCCCGTGCCGCAAAGATGTGGGATATTCCTGTCGAGGCTGTGGTCTGGGAAGAGGGCCATGCCAAGGCCATCGGCGACGAGCACAGCAACCTCCCTCCACTGTCACTCAAGGAGATCGCAGCCAGATCACCGCGTACCGGTGGCCCCATTGCCGGGCACAACGAGGTCGTAGCAGACGGCGCGGGTGTTTCCTTCGCCAGCCATATCTGCGATGTGGAAGTCGATCCTGAAACCGGCAGTACCCGGGTCCTTCGATATACCGTAATCCAGGATGCCGGCAAGGCGATTCATCCCGACTACGTGGAAGGCCAGTTCCAGGGCGGTGCTGCACAGGGCATCGGCTGGGCACTGAACGAGGAGTACATCTACGGCGAAGACGGCCGGTTGCAGAATGCGGGTTTCCTGGATTATCGGATCCCCGTGTGTTCGGACCTGCCGTTCATCGATACGCAGATCCTGGAGATCCCCAATCCGAACCACCCTTACGGGATTCGGGGCGTGGGCGAAACCTCTATCGTGCCGCCTCTTGCCGCTATTGGCAACGCGGTTTCGAACGCGGCCGGTGTGCGCATGGTTCATACGCCGATGTCTCCACCGCGCATTCTGGCCGCCCTCGAGGCCCAGGATGAGCTGGAAGCTGCAGAATAGCAGCGCAAATGTCGCGGGCCGCTCCCAATCGGGAGCGGTCCTGCTTCATGTTCACTAACATTACCTCCAGAACATTATGCAGATTGGTCTCACAGGCGCGTTACGCTCCGCCGCAGACGGCGCATCAGAGATTGAAATTGAAGCGGACACGATTCGCGAGCTGATGCAGGAGCTCATCAAGCGCTACCCGAAGATGGCGGACCACATGGATGAAGGCATTGCCGTTGCCATTGATGGTCAGATCTTTCGTGACGAGTGGAGCCAGAAGATCCCGCCCGGGGCCGAAGTCTTCCTCATGCCTCGCCTCCAGGGCGGCTGACCCGGTCCTTCGCCGACACGCCAGGTGCCCGGCTTTATCACTTGCCCTACCCCTGCGCATCCACGTATAAATAGGGCCCTCTTACACGATCAACACACATAAGGGAGCACGACTTCATGGCACTGGCTGACTACGAGATCTACCCCGACGTCGACAATCTGATGACGGCGTTCACGAAATACGACCTGTTTGAACATGTGGTCGAACTGGAGGCATACGGGATGACCGTGGTCCCGCCGGAAAAGATGCAGTCCAGTGAAGGCTTCATCGACCGCCTGCGGGACGCGATCATCCGGACCTGTGAGCAGCGCAACCAGATTGAGATCGGTGATCCGAAGACGGCGTCACCGGCACTGGACAAGACCGGCAGAAACAGCTGGGATCTGCTTGAGGAGGATGAGGTCTTCGTCGAAGCCGCAACCAATCCCGTCTGCCTGGCACTGACCCGATGGCTGCTGGGTCAAAGCGCCAAGTTCTCCGGCCAGACCTGGATCATCAAGGGCCAGGGCGCCGGCGGTCTCGGCCTGCACAGCGACTCACATGGCATTCCGCCAGGCGCAGGGCAGATTGCCCATATGTGCAATGCCTCCTGGGTGTGCACGGACTACAGCAGCTCTGCGGACGGTCCCACGGTTTTTGTACCGGGCAGCCACAAGTACGGTCGGGCCACGCTGCCCCACGAGTCAAACATGAAGAGCACCCCATTCAAGTTCGTGCCGCTGATTGCCAAAGCGGGCTCGCTCGCCATCTGGAACGGTGCCACCTGGCACGCATCAGAGAAACGAACCAACCCCGGGCTTAGAGTGACGCTGGTGCAAAACTATATGCGCAGCTATATGCGCGTCCAGCACAACTATGAGAACACATCGCCGCAACTGCTGGAAAAATATCCGGAGTTGGGCAGGATCATCGGAAAGTCTCTGTATCCCTATGACGATCCCCAGAATCCTGATGCGGCTCGCATTGGACCATTTCTGCGCACCGGCACCGACCCGTTCGCCTAGGGCAATGGGCCAAACGGCCCTTCAGCCCTGATGCACCATGTAGCAGCCGGGGAGGCAATTGTCAGCCCCGGCTGATAGTCCTTACAATGACATAAAACCGAGGCTCTACATGGATAGTTTCCCAGACGTCCCCAACATCCATGCCGGTATTGTCATGGTGTTGACGGTGGTCGCGCTGTATGTATTCTCCCGTGAGCGCCTCCGCCTTGAGATCACCTCACTGCTGCTGCTGGTGTTTCTCGCGGTGCTCTTTAGCGTGTTTCCCTATGGCGACTTTGAGCCCACCACCCTGTTTTTTGGGTTCGCCCACGAGGCACTGATTGCCGTCTGCGCGCTGATGGTGCTGGGCCAGGGGCTGGTTCATACCGGCGCGCTGGAGCCCGTTGGCCGTACCCTCGGCTACCTGTGGGGAAAGTCGCCGGCCCTGTCCTTCCTGGCCACACTCATCGTCGGTGCGGCGCTGTCGGCCTTTATCAACAATACCCCCGTGGTGGTGTTGCTGCTGCCGATCCTGATCAGCGTATGCCTCCGTAACAAGCGGTCCTCGGGGGAAGTACTGATGCCCATGGGATTCGCGACACTGGTAGGAGGCATGGCCACGACCATTGGGACATCCACGAATCTGCTGGTGGTCAAGGTGGCCGAAGATCTGGGAGTACCACGGTTCGGCATGTTTGACTTTGCCCTTCCGGCGATGTTCGCCGCGATCATCGCCATACTGTACCTGTGGCTGATTGCGCCCCGACTACTGCCGAACCGCAGCACACAGTTGGACTCCTCCTCGCCGCGCCTGTTCGAAGCCAAACTGCATCTGGTCGAGGACAGCGTCGTCATCGGTAAGCCACTGTCGAACGCAATCGCGCTGACCGGCGGTGATATGACCCAGATCAGACTGTGGCGGGACGACACCGCGGTGATGCCCCTGCCCGACGTCATCCTCCGCGTGGGGGATCAGATCCGTGTGCGAGACACCCCCGCTAACCTGAAGCGCTTTGAGGAGGCATTGAAGGCCGAGTTGTTTGGCGACGAACATCGAGTCGACGAGGATCACCCACTGTCTGCGAAGAACCAGACCGTCGCCGAACTGGCGGTGGTCCAGGGGTCTGAACTCGATGGCACCACGCTGTCGTTCGGGCGTTTCATGAACAAGTACCAGTTGGCGGTGCTGGCACTGCATCGGGGCGGCCAGGACATCTGGCGCCGGGAAATCGACAACGTCTCCCTGCGAGTCGGCGATCTGCTGCTGGTGCAGGGTGCTCATGAACAGGTGGAATCACTCAAGAAATCGCCTGATCTGCTGGTACTTGACGCCAGCATCGCCCTGCCCAGGACAGAAAAGGCAACCCTGGCACTGGTGATTGTGGTCACCACCGTGGTCCTGGCCGCCGCCGGCATCATGCCCATCGCCATCGCCGCGATCACCGGCGCCTGCGTCCTCCTGCTGACCCGGTGCATCAATATCTCAACCGCCGTCAAGGCCATCAGTCCATCGGTGTACTTCGTGGTGGCGGCGAGCCTTGCCCTTGGCCTCGCGCTGCAGGAGACCGGGGCCACCGTGTTTCTGACAGAAGCGTTCCTGTATCTGACAAGTGGGTCCAGCCCCGCGGTGGTGATGTCAGCACTCATGCTGCTGCTGGCGATTCTGACCAACGTGGTGTCCAATAACGCGGCCGCCGTCATCGGCACCCCCATCGCCATCGGTATTGCCAGGCATCTGGGGCTACCGGCAGAACCATTCGTACTGGCAGTGTTGTTCGGTGCCAACATGAGCTATGCGACGCCAATGGCATACAAGACCAATCTGCTGGTCATGAGCGCAGGCAATTACACCTTCGGCGACTTCGTGCGAGTGGGGGTCCCGCTCACGATCATCATGTGGCTGGCGTTGACGTTCCTGCTGACGATGATTTACTTCTAGTCAGGAACTCCCCAGGAGGAATTTCAACGGGACATGTAATCGCGCATTCCACGATCTGGGCGAGTGATCCGCACCCTCGAAACGTCGTGTTACCCAGTCCTGATCCTCTGTATACCCGTACTTGCGCATGACTTCGTCCATCTGCGTCTGATAGGGCTCGTAGTAGGCGTCCATTGTCTCGGTCCCGTAATCGAAGTAGATGCGGTTCGCACCCGGGGCAGGCCAGTGATCGTTAAACCATCGCGCAACCGTCCCCTCTCCGATCGTCCAATCCGTCGACATACAGGCCGCACCGCCAAAGACGTCGGGATATTCCGCGATGGCATAGGCAGAGATCAGTCCGCCCATACTGGAGCCAACCACAAAGGTGTCAGCGCTACCTGTCAACGTGGGCCAGGTCTGATCAATGAATGGCTTGAGTTCACTGACGAGAAATCTCAGGTAATTGTCAGACGAAATAACGTCGCCGCCTTCCTTTGCCGACCACTTCGAATTCCCCTCACGCATCTTGTTCCACACCTGGGTGGTCACTGCCTTTTGTGGCATGTACTCTGCCCCGCGAGCGCCCTTGTCCCAATCGGCCATCCAGACAGACACGACAATCGCGGGCCTGATCTCGTCGCTGCTGATCAGCCGCGTCATGACTTTATCCACGTCCCAGAACACGTCCATTCCCGCCAGCGAAGAATCCGCGTGATGAAACATCATCTGCCCATCATGCATATAGATCACGGGATAACGTTCACTGGCGTCAGCGTCGAACCCCCCGGGCAACCAGACATCGACGGGACGAGGTCGGATCCATTGCGAGGGGAATTCCTTGTAATGAACCAGCGAGCCCTCAAGTGGCGGCACGGGTATCCTGGGAATATTCTCCTTCATTCGCTCCAGCTTCTGTAATTCTTCTTTTGTCATTGGCATAGGTTTCTCCACTTCAATTTCGTACTCCTCTGCCATCGTCCGTAGCCGGGATGTCAGGCTCCGAGCCAGTTTTCTACCGGTAAACCGGGAACGCGACCGAATTCGCTTACATTCGCTACGCTACGGAACAGCTCGCAAGGCCTGCAACGCTTTCAGGGTCTCTGCCGCCTCCTCAGCCTGGCCCAGCCGGTGCTGTAGTCGGGCGATATTCTCAAGCAGGGCCGGATTGTCGGGCTGGATAGCCCGAAGCCTGCTCCATGCTGCCAACGCCTTTGGCAGATCACCTATGGTCGCATAGCTGCTGCCCAGGTTGAGATAGGCATGTGTGAATGAGGGGTCGAGAGTCAGGACCGCCTCGAAGTCGGCAATGGCGCTCTGATAATCTCCTTCGGCGACACGCAGCGATCCGAGATTGAATCTCGCGGCGGCATAGGAGGGGTCCAGGCTTACCGCTCTGGTGAGCGTCGCTTCCGCTGCATCCCGGTGACCTGCCATGTGCTGTGCCAGACCGAGATGTGACAGCAGAGACACATCATCGGGATCGATCCGGAGCCCCGCCTCAAACCACTCAAAGGCCTCATCAAACCGACGCTGACGGGCCAGCACCGTCGCAAGGTTCCCATAGTCATCCGGTGTACCGGATCGAATCTCCAGCACCCGGCGCATATGAATTTCTGCCTGTTCCAGGGCGCCGCGCTCGGCGAACCACTTGCCTCTCAGGGCATGAGACCGGGAATCCTCCGCCAGTTTATGGACAGCCATCAGCACAGGATCATCAGGCACGGCCACTTCCTGCCGGTGCACCCGGGCCGCCAGTTCCGCACGCGCTGCCAGGTCCGGTTCATTCATCCGGGAATAAAGCTGCGCGAGGAGCACGTGGACCTGGCCATTGCCGGGCCAGCGCGTACGTGCGTCCTGCAGCAGTTCAAGAGCCGAGGACAAGTCCATTTCCAGCATGGCAAGCCGCGCCAGCCCCAGCACCGCCGGGGCCGCGGCAGCATCCACACCGAGGGCGCGCTCAAATGCGGCCCTCGCTTCGTCCAGCTTTCCAAGCCGGGTTTGCAACTCGCCGATGGCGATCAACAGTGGCGCATACTGGCCGTCGAGGCGCGCTGCATGTTCAAACATTGCCAGTGCATCTGCTACGTCTTGCCCTGCCATGGCATGGGCAGCGAGGTACGGCCAGTCGAAACGCTCCGGGTCGAGCGCCATCGCCTCCCGATAGCATTGAACCGCCGCGGCAAACAGCTCATGGGCATGCAATATCCGCCCGGTATCGCCCCATTGATGGGCCGAATCCATGGAGGCCCGTAATGCCTGGAAACTCGATTCAATGCGGCGTCTGACCGGGTCCTCCATGTCACGGGTATCCACCACTGGCAGAGCCGTGGCTGCCTGTGCCGGTTTGCTGTTCTCATCCGAACACGCAAGCACCACCATCAGCACCAGCCCCACGACCATCAGCCGGATCGAATTCATGGCGCAGTCCCCACCCGATTCAAGACACCACTACCCTGCCCCCGCCGCAATTCGATGACCTGGTTGGCAGCAACGCCTGCAAAGGTCTCCTGCTCACCATCCGGCCAGATGATCAGGATCTCATCGACTGCCGTCGCTGCACCCAGCCCAAAGTGCACTGTCGCCTCGCCGCTGGACAGATAACTCCGGGTGTGGATCACGGGGCGAATCTGCCAATGATCCCCTACCCGCACCTGCACCTGTCCGCCCACGGCGTCCCGGTTCAATGACGGGAGCATGGCGCGCACCATGAGCCAGGCGGCGCGGGGGTCCGGCACGTCGTTTCGATAGACCCTGGCACGCCCGTTAGAGTTGGTGACCAGCACATCCAGGTCCCCGTCACGGTCGAGATCTTCCGTCAGCAGGCCCCGGCTCACCTCCAGGGCTGCACAGAACGAAGGCGCCAGGCCGCAGGCATCTTCAAACCGGCCATGAGCGGTTCGAAAGAACTGGTTGGTCTGGGCATAGCGGATTTGAAAGGCCTCGACGGGTGTCAGCGCCTCGCTCGACTGAGCACCATAGTCACGCTCCGGCCCTCGCCGCACACGGCCATTGGCGACCAGCAGGTCCAGATGACCGTCATGATCAGCATCAAACCATTCCGTACCGAAGCCTGTAAACGGCATACTCGAGGCCCCCAGCGCAGATCGCCCGGTATCGTCAACCAGTGCCTGCTGGCCGGTATTGAGGTACAGCGTATTGCTCTCCTCATCGAGGTGGGTCATCAGAACATCCAGGGCCCGGTCCCCGTTGATATCACCCACCGCAATTCCCATACTGGCCTCGGCTTCACCGAAGAGGTTGACCGCAACACCCCAGGCGAGCCCCCGGTCCTCAAACGTCAGGTCGCCGCCATTGATCCACAGCTGGTTCTGCTCGCCATCATTGGCCACCAGGATATCGGCCAGGCCATCGCCGCTGAAGTCCAGGCAGATGACGCCCAGACCATTACGTGCAACGCGGCCTACGCCGCTCACCTGACTGATGTCGGTGAACGTCCCGTCGCCATTGTTGCGATAGAGCTGATCCGGAACACCCCGATAGGCGTTGGGACCGCAGTAGTCCAGTTCACCGGCACCGCTACGACAGGCAAACAGGTTGTCGCTGTTGATGTAGTTCGCGACAAACAGGTCCAGGTGGCCGTCGTTATTCAGGTCGCAGAAAGTCGCGGAAGTGGACCACTCGTCTCCCGTCATCCCGGCCGGCCCGGTGACGTTGGTAAACGTGCCATCGCTATTGTTTCGAAACAGGGTATTCGGGCCCAGATTGGTGACCAGCAGGTCCCGGTCACCATCGTTGTCCATATCACCAACCGCGGCGCCCATGCCGTAACCGGTATCTGCCAGTCCTGAGGGTTCCGTCACGTCTTCAAATCGCCCCCCCGCCTGACGATACAGACGGTTGCTGAACCGGGAATCAGGCTCATTCAGCCGGCCACTGTTGATCAGATAGAGATCCAGGGCACCATCATCATCGTAGTCGAACACCGCGAGCCCGGAACCGATGATCTCCGGTGGCAGGAAGGCCCCCCTGACGCCTGCATCGTGACTGAAGTCGAGCCCGGACTCGTCGGTGATATCAATCAGCCAGTTTGCCTGGCCGGGTTCATCAGGTTCGCGGGTGTCCATGCAGCCACTGACCGCCAGCAACCCGATCGCGATGGACCCAACAATGACTCCGACAGGCCAGTTTAGCCTCATAGTGGGGGGATCCCTCATGGATTGAAGTTTACCCTAATCTACACATCAGCTCAGATAGCGCTGGTGCAACCCGGCCCTGTCCAGCGCCTGGATGCGGGCGTCAACATAGTCCGCATCGAGCAGGTCAACCATCCCCAGGCGGTGGCTCGTGACATTGAGATGGGATCGGGACTGGTCGAGCGTTGCAGTATCGAGCCCGAGAAAGGCTGCGATGTCGCCCAGACGGGCGCCGATCTCATCGGTCCGGACGATCAGCAATCGATCTGCGGGCACCTCACGGATGACTCTCTCGTGGGTGGCGACCCAACAGGTTATATAAGCATCGAGAGGGTACAGTCCGCGGTCTGCCAGCGGGGAATCCAGCCCGGCGTAACTGAATTGGTGCGGCTGGAACAGTACATCGTGCCAGCCTGCGGTGTACCGATCATGGCTGCGACGATAGCGCATGTTGTTGTCCAGAATCGAATCGAGCCAATCGCGACAGTGCCTGATCGTTAGGATGAACTTTGTCTCGGGAAAGGCCGCCGCAAGCAGCCCGGGGCACTGGGCCAGGAAGCGGGACGCCTCAAACTCGAGCTGCAGTCGTCGGTCCCGGCGTACCAGCTCACGCACCATGTCGACGTCGTTGATCGCACCGCGAGCAAAACCCAGGAGCAGATCAATGGTCGGGCCCCATTCCACTTCGTGCCCCGCACGATAGCGGTCTGCAAAGATACCTGCCAGCGACATCGTTCCGGACTTCGGCGTCCCGAGACCAATTGCGTGGAACCTCCGTGGTGGCAACCCTCGCCAACCGGGTGGCGGCAGTGCCTGGAACCGGCGCCGCACCCTCCCCAGAGCTGGACGCAGACTGGTCAGCAGGGCTGGTAGCATGCCATCTCAGGCTGCCTCTACTGCACCCTTGCCAGCTTTGCCAGGCTTCTTCTTCGCTGGTTTCTTGCCGGCTTTTTTGCCGGTGTTCGCGTCGCCCTGCTCATCAGACGTGCCAGCATCAGCTTTGGTTTCGAGGCCGACGGATTCATCGGCGTCACCGTCGCCCTTGTTGCTGGCCTGCAGTTCCTCGTAGTCTTTTTCGAGCTTTTCTACCTTTGCCTTTTCAGCTTCCAGTTCCTGCTCCAGATCACGCTTCTCTTTCTTGACGTTCTTGAGGTCACGCTCGGCCCGCTGCTGGGCTTCGGTCGCATCAAATTTCTTCTTGTTCAGCGCCTTTATCTTCTTCGCGGCATTTTCCGGCGAGTCACCCAGTATGGAATTGATCTTCTTGAGTTCACGGGTCTTGTTTTCAAGTTGGGTCTTGAGACTCAGGGCTTCCGCCTGACCGGCTTCCCTGGTGACCTTCAGCCTTGCTTCCAGCTCACCCTGCTCTGCCTTCAAGGTCTCGATGATGCCTCGTGCCTCGGTCAGTTCGCTCTGGACCAGATCAAGCCGCTTCTGGATGTCCGCAACAGCGACTTTATTCTCACTTTTCAGCCTGTTGAGGGTGACTTGTGCCTCGGCGATCAGCTTCACACCATTCGTTATGCCTTCCTTGATCTCCGCTTCGGATGCTTCTGGTGAGAGACTGAGGGCGTCCGTGACGGTCCGCATCAGCATCTGTTTTTCGATGGCAAGTTCTTTCCAAACTTTGAGGTCTAAATCCAATTCATTCTCCGGATGTGGGCTGAAATTGTGGGTGCACTGTTTAACTGGCGCCGGATTCTATCATCTTAGGCCGAGAATTTCGCGGCAGCAAAAGACTCTGGCAATTCCCTGACACCTGGCACTCGGGTAAGATTTGTACCCTGTCCCCAGGGGTCGAGCTACCGACGCGATGAAGCTAAACGACGATCAGATGCAGAGATTCATCAGTGACGGCGTCCTGGTACTGGACAGCGGTGTTGATCCGTCCGTCCATCAGCGCATCTACGACAAGATCCAGTGGAACAATACCCGTGAGTTTAACATGGGTAACAACGTTCTGCCCCGGGTACCCGAATTGCAGCAGGTATTGGATTCGCCAGTGATTCACGGCGCCCTGCAGAGCGTAGTGGGCGATGACTATCTGCTGCATCCCCACCGGTTCATGCATGCCAGTGAGCCTCTTGACGAGGACCAGCGAGACCTGCCGCTAAAGGGCGATGAACACGGCCCTCAGATGGGCAAGGGCTCATCGGGTGCGAGCTTCTGGCACCAGGATGCGCAGAGCCCCTTGTCCAGAGGACGCTACCACGTGCCTCGATTCGCCATGATCCTGTACTTCCCTCAGGATACCCCCATGGAACGCGGACCAACGAGGGTCATTCCCGGGACTCAGTTGCAGGCAAGACTGTTTCAACAGGACTATCCAAACGCCTTCGTTGCGAACAACATCCGCGCCGGGACGTGCCTGCTGATCGCGTTCGATATTGCCCATGCCGGACTCAGCAATCGCACCGATATGAGCCGTTATATGTTCAAGTTTGTGTTCATGCGCACTCGCCATCCCACCGCACCATCCTGGCAAGGCGGCAAAAGCCCATGGCATACACCCGCGGACCGATTGTCCTCGGCCTACGACTACAGCGACGCCTGGAAGTACATCTGGAACTGGCTGCAGGGCAAACCGACCTGGCCGGAGCACCCCTATGGCGGCGACGGTACCGAAGTCGATGAACTGATCACCCACCTGAACCAGCCGGACCAGCAGGCCCGCATTCGTGCGATCTATCGGCTTGCCAGCCTGGGGGCGGTAGATGCGGTCATTCAAAGTCTGCTTGCCTGTGCGGGAAAGTCCCGGGAGGTTGCCCTTCAATACAGGAAAAATGCAGAAGGAAACTACGAGGCTGACGGGGACCCTCATGAACCACGCTGGAATGAAGGCGCCTACGTCGCGCAGGATGAAGCCTATGCGCTGGGCGCCATGGGAGAGATCGCCATCGCGCCTTTGGTTGAATTGTTGCAACATGACGATCCGTGGATCAGGATCAATGCTTCCTTCGGCCTCGGTGAGGTTGGCCCCGCCGCCAGTACAGCGATGCCGCTGCTGGCCGAACAATTGAACCACCCGGTATGTCAGGTCGCACGGGCGGCGCTGGATGCCATGGCCTGTATCGGCCACAACACGGCGGCAGCATTGCCGTCAATAGAGCGGCTTCTGACCTGCGACAACCCAGCCTGGCAGGAACCATTGAGACGGGGCTGGTCGGGCGAGAACCAGGCGCGGTTCAACGCCTTATGTGCCTTGCTGAACTCGGACATCCCACCTGCGAATCTTGAAGCGTTGCTGCTCACCTGTCTTGAAGACCCCAACGGCTACGTTCAGGCGATTGCACTGGAGATGCTGACAAAAGGTTGTAGCAGCGGCGCCATGCAGCAGGCGCTCGCCTACCTGAAGACACACCGCTGGGACGACACGCTCGCCGCCGGACAACGCGTCTTCTAACCAGCAGATCAGTCCCGCGCGACGTCGACCACTTCGAGATCAAAGGCGGCCGCCATCAGCGCCCGGGTGTATTCGGTTTCGGGCTCTGCGAAGACCTTCTCCGAGGGGCCCTGTTCGACGATCACACCATCTTTCATCACGATCAGCTGATGAGCCAGTGCACGCACCACCTTCAGATCATGGCTGATGAACAGATAGGCAAGGTTGTATCTACGCTGCAGGTCACGCAGCAAATCGACGATCTGTGACTGTACAGAAAGATCCAGGGCGGAGGTCGGTTCATCCAGCACAATGATTCTGGGGCGTAGTACGATCGCCCGGGCAATGGCAATCCGCTGACGCTGGCCGCCCGAAAACTCATGGGGGTACCGGTCCTGCAGGCCAGGATCAAGGCCGACCTCCCGAAGTACGTCTGACACTTGTACTCGTCTCTCAAGCGGAGTCAATCCCGGCTGATGGATCTTCAGCCCGGCTTCTATGATCTGGTTGACCGATAGTCTGGGTGGCAGGCTCCCATAGGGATCCTGGAAGACAATCTGAAACTCGCTGCGCAGCGGCCGCAGCGCCTTTCCCTTCAGACCCTGAATCGGCGTCTCACCAAGATAGATTCCACCCCGGCTTCCAATCAGCCGCATCATCGCCATCGCCAGCGTGGTCTTGCCGGAACCAGACTCGCCCACGATGCCCAGAGTCTGGCCCTGATGGATGGCCACCGACACATGGTCAACCGCGGTGAGGACTCTCTTTCTTGCAAACAGACCCCTGGCCAGGTTGAACTCGACCGAAACGTCTTCTCCATGCATCACCACCGGCGAATCCACGTTGACGGCCACGGGATCACCACTCGGTTCAGCGGCCAGCAGGTGTTGGGTATATTCGTGCTGCGGATGAGTGAATATCTTTTCAGTGACCCCCTGTTCCACCAGGTCGCCCCCGGTCATGACACAGACCCGGTCTGCCATCTTACGCACCACGCCCAGGTCATGGGTGATCAGCAACAGCGCCATATTCAGGCGCGCCTTCAATTCATCCAGCAACCGCAGAATCTGTGCCTGAATGGTCACATCCAGCGCGGTGGTCGGTTCATCGGCGATCAGCAGGTCCGGTTCATTGGCAAGCGCCATGGCGATCATCACCCGCTGCCGCTGCCCGCCCGAGAGTTCATGGGGATAGGCGCGAAGTCGCTGTTCCGCGTGTTGCAAACCCACCATTTCAAGCAGCTCCAGTGACCGCGCCCGCGCCTCCGCCACACCCATGCCCCGGTGTACGTACAACACCTCACCGATCTGTTTTTCGATGTGATGCAGTGGATTAAGTGATGTCATCGGCTCCTGAAACACCATGCCAATCTGGTTGCCGCGAATTTTCAGCATCTCATCCTCGGCCAGGCCGACGACTTCCTGGCCGTCAATGGTGATCGATCCGGTTGGATGGCTCGCATATTGATAGGGCAGCAGTTGCATGACTGATAATGCGGTCACGGATTTACCGGACCCGGATTCCCCCACGATGGCAACCGTCTCACCACGATCAACCGACAGACTCACGTCGTGGACCACCTCGACGCCGCGGAATGCCACCGACAGGTGACTGATCTCAAGAATATGCTTGCTCATGTCACAGACCGCCTGGGATCGAATGCATCCCTGATGCCTTCACCCACAAAGACCAGCAGCGTCAGCATGATGGCGAGGGTAAAAAAGCCGGCGAGGCCCAGCCACGGTGCCTGAATGTTGGCTTTGCCCTGGGCCAGCAGTTCTCCCAGCGAGGGATAGCCCGCCGGCAGACCAAAACCGAGGAAGTCCAGTGACGTCAGGGTCGTGATCGAGCCATTCACCAGAAACGGCAGGAAGGTCAGCGTCGCGACCATGGCGTTGGGCAGAATGTATTTCCACATGATGATGAAATCATGCTCACCGAGTGCCCTTGCGGCGTTGACGTAGTCAAAATTCCGGGTCCGCAGGAATTCCGCACGGACCACAGCCACCAGCGCCATCCAGTTGAACAGCAGCAGCAACAGCAGCAGCGCTACCGGGTTGGGTTCGAACAGACTGGTCAGGATAATGATCAAAAACAGCACCGGCAGGCCGGCCCAGATCTCCACGAAACGCTGCCCGATCAGGTCAACCAGCCCACCGAAATAGCCCTGGGTGGCGCCCACCGTGATGCCAATGATGGCGCTGAAGAAGGTCAGCGCCAGGCCGAAAATCACCGAGAGGCGAAACCCGTAGATGATCCTTGCCGTCACATCCCGCGCCACATCGTCGGTGCCAAGCCAGTGCCGGGCACTGGGGGCTTCCGGGACAGCGCCCTCGGTATCGAGATCAATGGTGTCAAAGCTGAACGGGATCAGTGGCCAGATCATCCATCCGTCTCCGTCCGTGATCAGTTGCTGTACTGCGGCCGAACGGTACACTGCTTCCGTTTCAAAGACGCCGCCGAAGGTCTTCTCCGGATAGCTGAACAGCACCGGGAAGTACACATCACCCTTGAACGCCATGACCAGCGGCTTGTCGTTGGCAATGAATTCTGCAAACAGACTCAGGAGCATCATGGTGCCGATGATCCACAGGCTCCAGTAGCCGCGTTTTCTGGCCTTGAAGTTGGCCCAGCGGCGTTTGGTCAGTGGCGAGACCTGCCAGCCGGGCAACGATGCTTCGTCAACCACGAATCCATCGGTGGCCGGAAGGGTAGTCGAACTGGCCATCAGGTCTCCCTCGTCTCGAAGTCGATACGAGGATCGACCAGGGTATAGGTAATGTCACCAATCAGGCTCATCAGCAACCCGATTGACGTGAACACAAACAGGGTTCCGAACATGATCGGGTAGTCCCGCCTGAGCACAGCCTCAAAGCCCAGCAAACCCAGGCCATCCAGAGAGAAGATCACCTCGATCAGCAGGACACCCGTAAAGAGCACACCAACCAGTGCGGCAGGAAAACCCGCAATCACGATCAACATGGCGTTGCGGAAGACGTGGCCGTACAGCACCCGCTTCTGGTTAATTCCCTTGGCCCGTGCGGTCAGCACATACTGCTTGGAGATCTCATCCAGAAAGGAATTCTTGGTCAGCATGGTCAGCGTCGCGAAGCCACCAATGGTCAACGCCGCGACCGGTAACGCCAGATGCCAGAAATAATCCGCCACCTTGCCCAGCGGAGACAGTTCTTCGAAGTCATTGGATGTCAGCCCCTTGAGCGGAAAAAGATCAAGATAGGAGCCACCGGCAAACAGCACGATCAGAAACACCGCAAACAGAAAGCTGGGCACGGCGTACCCCACAAAGATGAATCCGCTGGTCCAGGCATCAAAGCGGGTTCCATCCCTGACCGCCTTGCTGATACCCATCGGTATAGAGATGGTGTACACCAGCAACATGGACCAGAGACCGAGTGAGATCGACACCGGCAAGCGCTCCCGAATCAGTTCCAATACCGGACGGTTCTGGTAGTAGCTGTTGCCCAGATCAAGGGAAAGGTAATCTTTCAACATCTTGAAGTAGCGTTCGTGGAGCGGCTTGTCAAAGCCGAACTGTTTTTCAATTGCCTCAATCAGGGCCGGGTCCAGGCCCTGGGCACCAGCGTACTGGGTCCTGGCCGTTTCACTCATGTCGATCATCTGCGGGCCACCCTGGGCACCGGCGATACGGCTGGTGGCGCCGGTATCCTGCCCGGTGAGCGTGGCAATCATCTGATCCACCGGACCACCCGGAGCCAGCTGTACGATGAAAAAGTTCAGGGTAATGATGCCGATCAGCGTGGGGAACAACAGCAGGAGGCGACGTACAATGTATCTACCCAATCAAACGCTCCCTTCGTTGGTTTGGTCCCGTTGGCTCGTCGGGCCAGTCTTCCCGGGCCAGCATAACAGTTCCTGACGCTTCAACCAGCACCGCTTACTTGAACGGACTGACAGGTTCGGGGAAGTTCCACCGCACCCACTGCCACTGAAACATGTCGTTGGTTGCATCATTCCAGCCAATCAGCCGTGCCTTCATTTGTTCGAGGATCTCTGAATGTTCCGAATCATCGACCAGGTTATGCATCTCCGCCGGGTCGGCCTCAAGATCGTAAAGCTCATCCCGATCATGGGGAATATACACATATTTCCAGCGCGCTGTCCGTACCATGCGCTCACTGCCATCACGCCTCAACTGGTCGGTCATGAACAGTACGATGTTGGGCGGCATCTTGATCCTCTTCCGGCAGAGCAGGAGAAGGTAGCAGGATGACCCGCGAGGCTCAACGGATTGTGCCGGTCCAGTACAGAACTCACCTGGTGTCTGCCAGCGGTAGAGCGTTGCACGT
This sequence comes from Pseudomonadota bacterium, assembly GCA_027624035.1. Lineage (GTDB taxonomy): Bacteria > Pseudomonadota > Gammaproteobacteria > Pseudomonadales > Azotimanducaceae > UBA7455. The sequence goes on from JAQBUI010000040.1 coordinate 17,580, forward strand.
GACCATCCTATGACCTCAAGAGCGACATCTCGGGTGTGCCATGTTCACGAATCTGACGGAAATGATCGAGCTTCTTGAGCCGTTATATGGCATCTCGGGGAGTAGTGTCATCTATAGCCCAACTACGATACGCTTTGGTTCGCAGGCTCTTGATCTGCATCTTCAGGCCCTTACTTTTGTGGCGAAAATAAGACTACCTGAAGCGGCTCAGCGGATAACCCCGCTGGGACTTTTTATTGTCAAAAAAGTCTCACATGTCTATGGACCTACTCACAAGGTACTTTCTCTGCTAACCGTTCGTGTCAATGAGATACACAGCCAGCGCCTCCCGATCTTCATCTGTCAACGGAAACAATGGCATCGGGTCCCTGGGCTTCGACAGAAACTGCATCAGCAGTGGAACATCATACCGATCGCCAAGGCCCAGAAGTTCCTTCATCGAGGACTGTCCAGAGGCATGACAGGAGGCACAGTCAAATTGATCGTACAATTGCTGTCCCCGCTCATTGAGCGATGCCCAGTCTTGCCCAGTGTAGGCAGCGAGCGTCTGCGCTCTGTCGAAGATTGCGCCACTGTCACCGATACCCGCCAGTGATGGCTGCGCCTCACCGTAGGCGACCCGGTACACGACGCCCGCATAGTCGTCTGAAATATAGAAAGCACCGTCCGGACCCTGCGTGACTTCTGCAGGCCGACCGATCACTTCATCATTGTTCAGAAAGCCGGTGACAAAATCCCTTTCCTGCACGTTGCCTTGTGAATCCCAGTGCAGTGAGACGACCTTATAGCCATCCTTGTCTGATCGATTCCACGAGCCATGAAGCGCCACGATCGCGGCGCCCCGGTATTGCTCCGGGAAGCCATCGCCCCTGACAAACTCCATGCCCAGGGGGGCGTTGTGGGGCCTGAAACCATGCACAGGCGCTTCCGAGTTCTGTACGAGTTCCGGATGGTCCTCACCCAGATCCGGATCAGCATCCTTGTTCCCGTTGGCGAACGGCCAGCCGTAGTGCGCACCCTGAACGACTTTGTTCAGCTCGCAGGGAGGATAGTCATCACCCAGCATGTCCCGGCCATTGTCGGTCGCGTAGAGATGACCGTCGTCAGGGGACCAGTCGAACCCGGCACTGTTGCGCAATCCCCGGGCAAAGATCCTCTCATCAGTCCCGTCGGGTTGGTAGGTCAGCATGGTGGCCCTTCGCTCATCGGACTCGATACACACGTTGCAGGATGATCCAAATGTCACGTACATGAGCCCATCAGGGCCAAACCTCAGGGTTTTCTTCCAGTGGTTTCCACCACCGGGCAGACCGGTCACCAGGCGTTCATAGTCCCCAGCCAGTTCACCCCTTTCATGATCGAAGGGTACTCGTCCAATCGCATCAGTCTCCGCGATGTAGAGGTACTCCTCAAAGAAATCGAGTCCATTGGGACCATTGAGACCGGCAATCAGGACGCTGGTGCCGTCAGCGCGACCATCGCCATCTGCATCCCTTGCCAGAATCAGTATCTGGCCCAGATTGGGATTGGCGACCAGCAGATCACCAGCCCGACTGAACCTCAGCATCCTGGCATTGGGGATCTGCGCCCCATAGACTCCCAGGGTGAACCCCTCGGGCAGCTGAATCTGATTCTCGAGTGCGGTGGAACTGAACTCATAGTCACCGATCGGGGTGTTCACAGCGCCCACATAGAGCCGCACCAATACCAGAAAACCAGCGATCAGGATCGCCAGCCCGCCAACGCCATACTTGATCCACTTCATTGAATGCCCATTTGTGCCTACCTGCTGATCTCGATACGGGCTGCCTTGACCGGGTCATACCACCAGCCCGCCGGAAAAGCGGGCAGATAACGGGGCTCAAAGTCCGGTTGCCCAAACTTGTCCCAGATCACCGTGCGGGGCTGATCGACCGCATACAGCGGAATCTGGTAGTAGCCCCACAGCACGACCCGGTCAATCGCCCGACAGGCAGCCACCATCTCGGCAAGGGTGGTGGCAAGGTTCGCCTGGACCACCAGATGGTCCAGAGCCGGATGACTGATGCCCGCCATGTTATTGGTCAGCGGTTCAAGGGCGGTGCTGCTGTCAAAGAACGACTTCAGCTCAATGACCGGCGGCAACAGGATATCGTGGTTGCGCAACAGGGCATCGAAGTCAAAGTTTCGCAAGCGGTTGGTGTACTGGCTGGTTTCTGCCAGACGAATACTGCCACGGATACCGAGGACTTCGAGCGCCTGGAAGTACGGCAGCAGGATTCGTGAGTCCTCGGGGTTTGTCGACAGAAACTCGATTTCAAACGCCCCCCCGGACGCCTGCTCGCGCAATACGCCATCGATCACCTCCCAGCCGGCCTCCAACAACAACTGCCGGGCTTCAATCAGGTTGTTTCTGAAATCCTGGGGCGAGTTGATTTCCCTGAACCGAAACGCCTCGGTGAAAAGCTCCGGCGGCAATTGATCGCGAAAGGGCTCAAGGAGTTTCAGTTCATCCTCGCTCGGCAGACCCGTCGCAGCGAGTTGGGTATCTGGCCAGTAGCTGTGGGCACGCGTCTGGTAGCCAAAGTGAATGGCGCGGTTCTGCCATTCGAAGTCCATCGCCAGAGTGAGCGCCTTGCGTACCCGGCGGTCCTGGAATCTCGGCAGTCGATTATTGAGCGCCACCGCACGGCGCACACCAATTTCAATATGGAAGTTGCGCCGGATCTTCCTGAGCCAGCCTTTTTCCAGGGCGGGAATATCATAGGCGTCATGCCAGTAGCGCACATCCTGTTCTGTCCAGTGATCGATCAACCCCTTCTTGAGCGCCTCACGAACGACCGTCGCGTCACGATAGACGTCGAAGCGGATGCGGTCGAAGTTATACAGCCCTCTATTGACCGGGATGTCCCGGCCCCAGTAGTCCGGGATTCGCTCGTATTCCACGAACTTGTTCTGCTCGATGGCAGAGATACGATAGGGTCCGCTGCCCACGGGCACATCCATACTGACCGCGTCCGGGTCGTGAACGGTCCAGTAGTGCTCGGGGTAAATCGGCAGATAGGTGAACATGATGATGTTGTTGAGCGTCATCGGCTCCTTCAGATGGACAGCCAGATGCCGTTCATCGATGAGTTGGACGGAATCGATGAATCCGTACCAGATGGCACCCTGCAACTCAGCGAGGGCCGTCTGTATGCTGAATACGGCATCTTTCGCGGTCAGCGGCACCCCGTCGTTCCAGCGGGCCTGGGGGTGTATCCGGAATACGATCGCCAGTTGATCCGGGGTCACCGCAATGCCATCGGCCAGACGACCATAGAATGAACTGACCTCATCACCGGCCCGCAACAGCAGGGTCTCTATAGTAAGCCAGTTCAGCCCGGGCGCCAGTGTCGCGCCCTCTGCTGACGGTGTGAGGGTATTGAAGTTGGACTGGGACGAGATGACCATCGCCCCGCCCTTGGGCGCATCCGGGTTCAGGTATTCCAGATGCTCGAAGTCCGCAGGGTATTTCAGCTCATTGAAAAAGGCGATGCCATGCTTGAACTCAAGGCCCGCAAGGACCGAAGCATCGGCGAACGCGGCACGGGCCAACACCAGAACAGCCGCTGCAATCAAACAAACTGACATCCACTTCATCATAGTGGGAAGTGTACCTGTATGGCCCCCCGCTAGCGAATCCAGACGGGAACCAACGGACAGGCCTACAGGTCCAGGCGTTCGCCGAACTCCGGCATCGTGACATCAGCGTCAAAGCGCTGGCGCAGCAACTGCTGCAGGCGTGCCATCGCAGACTCCTCGCCATGAACAAGGGTCACGGGGGGATGCCCTTCGAAGCTCTCGTACCAGGATAGCAGGCCATCCTGGCCAGCATGCGCGGACAGGCCACCAATGGTATGGACCCGCGCATGAACATCCATCTCCTCGCCAAAGATGCGCAGCTTGCGGGCGCCATCGACCAGAGCCCGGCCCGGGGTACCGCCAGCCTGAAACCCCACCATCACGACATGAGCGTCCCGCCGCCAGACGTTGTTCTTCAGATGATGCTTGATCCTGCCACCCGTGCACATGCCGCTACCGGCAATAATGATCGCGCCTGAGGTGACATGTTTGAGCTGTTTCGAGTCATCGGGCGTCAGGCACATATGCAGGTTCGGCATTTCGAACGGCGATTGCCCCCCGCGGAAAGCCAGCGCTTCTTCATCATAGAGGTTGAAGTGGCGGGCATAGATTTCGGTCGCCTCGATGGCCATGGGGCTGTCGAGATAGATCTGCCAGGCGCCAAGCCCCCACTCCTCGAAGTGCTTCCTGAAAACATAGAGCAGTTCCTGGGTCCGACCGATGGTGAATGCGGGAATCAGGATGTTGCCCTTGGCGGCATTAACACTGGATAGAACCTCGCCCATTTCTTCCCAGGTCGCTTCCCAGCTGCGGTGCTGCCGGTCACCATAGGTCGATTCAAGCACGACGCGGTCTGCAGACGTCACGACGGCCGGGTCTCGGAGAATGGGAGCACCGCGATGACCCAGGTCCCCGGAGAAAACGATCGTGCGCTCCCGGCCACCTTCATTGAGCACGAGCGAAACAATGGAGGAACCAAGAATGTGCCCCGCGTCCAGCAACGTGGCGGCAATGCCGGGCAGGATCTCACAAGTGTCCTGGTACTCAAGGGCGTCGAAATGTCGCTGCGCTCTCGCGGCATCCTCGACCGTATAGATCGGCTCCACCAGCGGCAGCCCGCGCTTGCGACGATCCCGATTGTCCCACTCCGCCTCCTTTTCGTTCAGATAGCCAGCATCCGCCCACATGACTTTACATAAATCGACCGTAGCCTGCTGTGCGAACACGGGGCCTCGATAGCCACGCTTGATCAGCAGCGGGATGCGCCCGGAGTGGTCGATATGGGCATGGGTCAGTACGACCGCATCGATGTCATCGGGATCAAAGGCAAACTCATCGCGGTTGTGTCGTTCATGGCTGCGGCTGCCCTGGAACATCCCGCAGTCCACCAGCACCTTGCGACCGTTACACTCAATGAGCGCACACGAGCCCGTAACCTCTCGGGTCGCCCCAAAAAAACGGATGTCCATCCTGAATCTCCCTTGCTCGACGGCCCCACTGCCCGTGGCATCGGAGTCAATCAACCACCGTCATTTCCTATCAAGCCGCATGGCCCACTTTTCGGCGCCCTGCCGCATCAGATCTGCATCTTCGGCCAGCACGACACCTTCGTCTACCAGACGCTTGAGTTGCGCATTCCAAGCCTCCAGATACAGCTTACTATTGCTATACATTGCCGCAAGTTGTGCCTGATCAAAGTCTGTGGCCGTACCATAGAGAAAGGCAAAGCGGTTTCCCTCGCGCCGCTGGCCCATGCCACTGTGACTGGCAGTCGGCACGACCAGGTCAGGAAGTCGTATCCCCCCTTTGGCATTGCCATGTTCATCCCGCAGGATCTCCGGGAAGCTGCCCGCAACGGCAACCATCTCGACCCTCGGCATCATGGGAGGCGCCGTCCCGTCCCTGATCCAGCGATGCAACTGCCGAATGGCGGCGTTATAGACCGGGGAAAATGAATGCCAGTTGGCACCGCCCACGGTCCGTGATTCGGGACGCGGCACCGACACGTGCGACGTGCCCGGCACCTCCCAGAGTCTGAAGCGGTCCGTATCGGCTTCCCGAATTCCGTGGTAGGTCATCAGTTCGGTTTCAGAATTGACCACCATGACGGGCACATCCAGGTCCGCTCTGATGCTCGCCCTGGCCCGCCCCATACCGGCCTGACCAGCATCCCGCGCAAAGGGCACTACAGAACCGAAATCAATGAACGGCAGGAAGCCATCAAACACACCCACTAGCGGATGAACCCCGTTGATGTAGGTTCGCAGCCGCGCCGCGGACTGAGACGCACCCACCGCCAGGAGTCGCTCAACCTTCAGACCACCCATGGGATCGATACCGCTATGGTCCCGACCCGGGCCAACCGCCAGCGCCGCCTGGGTGAAGATGTCATAGGACCAGTCATCACCCGGATGCCTGAGTGACCCATAGCGTTCCGGGTCCCAGGCCTTCAGGCCAGCGGGGTTTTCACCCATGCCGTCGATGCCCACCTTCTGCGCCGACACCCCGACCCACGCGTAGCCGCGCAGCGCCTCGCCACCGGCTGAACCCAGTTCGTACCCGGCAGTGACGTTCTGCCAGAAGACAATCACCGTGCCATTGAAAGCGGTCGCGGATTCCGGCCGAACTACAAGAATGCGAGTCTTGTAGGGCGTCCTGTCAGATGAGGCCCGGGTCTTCCACATGCCATCGCCTGTGTGGGTACCCTCGGTCAATTCAAACGCACCGGCCTCGCCTTCGAGAAAATACTCCTCGGTAACATAGCCAGCATCAGACACATCGACCGCCGCAAATGGTGCTCCCCGGGTACCGCCAGTCACCGGGCCGGACAGCGTGGCTGCCTGGACCATGAAGTTGCTGACCAGGACTCCAACCAGAATGCCGGTCACGGTCAGCAGTGAATTTTTCAACATTTCCCCAATCCTGTTCTGCCTCATTTTCTGTGTCTCCCCCCTCGCATTAGCCCAATCGTCGCCCTGTAAATCGGTTGCCAGTGTACCTAATTCCTCAGAAATCATAGGAACAGCCTAGATGGCACTAATGTGGGTCGATTAGTGTGCCCTCTGTCGTCATCCAGTCTTAGTCAAACGACGTATTCAGGATTAATACTCTGATCACAGCAGTAAAAGGGGGGCCGCCCATTCCGGGCGAACAATTCAGAACAAGAGGAGATTTTCGATGGGAAAGATCCATTTGTCACTCGCAGCACTGGTGTTGCCGGTTCTTTCATTCGGGGCCATTGGCGCTGAAATGGAAGAGGTGGTGGTCACCGGTTCATATATCAAGTCCAGCCCAACCGACGGTGCATCGCCCGTCGACGTGGTCGACCGGGACTATCTTGACGAGATGGTACCGGTATCCGTCTCGGACATCACCGGTCATCTGACCGTCAACTCCGGGTCAGAGAACGTACCGGACTCCTTTACGTCCGGGGCCACCCAGGGCACCAGCAACGTTAACCTTCGGGGCCTCGGGCTCGGCTCCACCCTGGTGCTGGTCAACGGCCGGCGCAATACCCTGGCGGCAGCTACCGCCAACGACGGGTCGACGTTTGTCGATACCAGCATGATTCCGGCGAGCGCCCTGCAACGGGTCGAGGTCCTGAAGGAGGGCGCCGCCTCCATCTATGGCTCAGATGCTGTCGCCGGGGTAGTGAACTACATCACCCAGAAGGACTTCGTCGGGGTCGAGTTCGGTGCGCACTACCAGACCACTTCAGACAGCCAGGATGACAGGCAACTGACTTTTCTATATGGCTGGGAGAATGACACGACCAACGTGGTGGTGGCCGCGGAATTCCTCGACCGTGCGCCGCTCAGTTCCTCGAAACGCCCGGAACTGACTGACCAGGCCATTTCGGGGCTCGGTAATTCTTTTGTGCTGCTTGGCCATCTGGTCGGTCAACCCACCGTGACGGTCGACTCCGGCCCCTATGCCGGCACCTGGAACGCCGTCGGCGGCAGCGTGCCGGACGCCAACTGCGTGGCCAACCAGGGCATCATCATTCCCCAGTCCAACGGTACAGAACGTTGCGGATTCGTCTATGGGCCACGTTTCAATGTGGTCAACGACGAAGAGCGCAAGCACTTCTACGGCAATGTCCAGCACGACATGGGTAACGGAATCCGATTGAATGCCGAATTGATGTGGGCCAATGTTGAAGTCTTCGACAACCCCCAGTCCCCCAGCTATCCCGCACTGTCCTACCTGACGATTCCCATTGCACCTGGCCAGGCCGGGAACCCTTTTGGTGTCCCGCTGATCTGGGTGGGCCGTCCGTTGGGCTCGGCATTCCCATCACCGAACGCGCCGCGGGATAACGACCATCTCCGGTTCTCTCTGGAACTCGACGGGGAACTCGGCGACTATCATTTCAACACAGCGCTGACCCGAAGCACCTATGGCGGCTACGGCGTCCAGCCTGATACCAGCACATCACGGTTTTCAGCTGCCATTAACGGCGTTGGCGGGCCGGCGGGTAATCAGTCGTGGAACCTGTTTACCCCCACCGCGAACAGCCCGGAACTGATCGATTTCATCTCCGATGCGCAGACGACGAAAACGGACACCGACCTCACGACTTTCGATTTCGTCGTCGACGGCCAGATGGGTGAGACCAACTTCGCCGCGGGCCTGCAGTATCGCAGGGATGAACTCAAAATTCGCCGCAACGATGTCAGCCGGGTGGAGTTTGATGCCGCAGGCAACCTGACAAAGCCCGCTGACCTGCTGTTCCTTGGCGGCGGCGTGAACGTGGATGCCTCCCGTAATGCCTGGGCTGCATTTGCTGAATTTGAGTGGGATGTGACCGAGGACCTGGAGTTCAGGTTGGCGGGGCGCTACGAGGACCTGGCGAGCGACTCCACCTTCGACCCCAAACTCTCCATGCGCTTCAAGGTCAATGACACTCTCATACTGCGGGCGTCGGCGAGCAGTTCATTTCGTGAACCGGCACTGCACCAGCAATTTGCCAGCGTCGTCGGTCTGCAGGGCATTCAGGACTATAACGCCGCCGGTAGCGCGGTCGGCGCCGCGGTGTTCATCCGCATCGCGCAAAACGCGAACCAGAACCTGAAGCCGGAAGAAGCCGACAACCTGAACCTGGGATTCATCTGGGACCCGGTGGACAGCTTTCGACTGACCGTAGATTACTGGGCAGTGGACTATACAAATGTCATCACCATTGAAAGCGCCCAGGGAAAAGTCCTGGCCAACCCCAATCAATCTGACGTCAAGCGCAACAGCAATGGTGACCTGATTGGTGTGACCACCAACTACTTCAACGCGGCGTCGGTCGAGACCGATGGCTTCGACATTGGCGCTAACTATCTCTTGCCGGAGACAGACCTGGGAGAGATGAGCGTTCGATTCGCGGCCACTCGCATGCTGAAGTACGAAATCCCCATCGGCGGTCGAACCACCGATGTGGTGGGCCTTTTCAACCACGACAATTTCGCCCGCTCCCTTCCGGAAACCAAGGCAAACGGAACCTTCCGCTGGGCCAGAGGCAACCAGAATGCATCGCTGACAGCGCGCTACATATCGAGCTATCGCACCACCAAGGCGGCCCCGGTTGCGGGATACTCACAGAATATTGACAGCTTCCTGACCTGGGACTTTCAGTACAACCATGAGTTCAGCATTTCTGATGCGACCGCCAGGATAAGCCTCGGCATTCTCAACCTGACCGATGAGGCGCCACCCCAGGTATGGGATCCACCCAACTTCAGCTACGACCCCCGGCAGCACGACGCCCGTGGCCGGATGCCGTATGTGACCTTCAAACCGGGCCTGTAAGACGTACCGGCTACGAGGAGCAGAGAAGCTACGACGCTTCTTTGTTCCTCGCGCCGCTCTTCTCATGGCGCATCCTCTGAGCGCCATATGTGCCGCGAACCCTGCGTATCGCCCTGTTTACCGCTAGAATTGGCGCCATGGCAGACTTCCCGACTCAACTCACGAACGTCACCCCGGAATGGGTTGCTTCCTGTCTCGGCATCGAGGTGGCACACCTGACTGACTTCAAGCTCACCATCGCCGAAACACGGCGGGGCTACGGGAGTGAAATCGGCTTCATCTCAATTGGCTCAGACCTACGGTCCTCGGACAAAGTCGCTGTGCCCCGCAAGATGATCGTCAAGGTGCCTCCCGAACACCCAGCTGCCCGGCAGATGGCCAGGGAACTGGGGTCGTTCGTTCGCGAATCGGGCTTCTACCGCGATGTCGCTCCCCTGACACCCATTCGTACTCCGCAGATCTACTGCGTCCAGTACGACCCGAAAACCGGAGATGGTGTCATGCTGATGCAGGACTGCAGTCACATGCAGACCTTCGCATTCGATGCGCCTGCGGACTTCCCCCAGCTTCAAGCCATCGTCCGCGCCTTGGCGAGGATGAACGCCAGCTGGTACGGGAAAACGGCGCAACTGTCTACCTTTGATGCCATCATGACGCCGGACAGTACCGCGTGGCAGCGCTCGGCAGCGCAAATACAGACATCGTGGCGCGCCTGGCTGGTCTCGGAACTGGCGGAATTCGCGCCGTCGGGGACATTACCAGTCTGTGAGCAGCTGGCGAGAACAGCGGCTCGGCTCTACCTGGATCAATGGCCATCCAGCCACCTCACCCTGACACACATGGACTTTCATCTGCAGAACATTTTCTTCGATGCCGGCGCTAACGACCCCGTGGTGGTGTTCGACTGGGATGGTTGTCACATCGGCTGCGGACCGCACGACCTTGCCTACCTCCTTGGGATGTATGCCACCGACCAGCGCCGCAGCCTGGAACCTCTGCTGCTGGGCCAGTACCACGACGACATGGTCGCGTTCGGAGTCAGCGACTACAGCCAGCAGGCCATCTATGAGGACTACCGCTTTGGCACACTGATCAATACCTACCTGCTGCCAGTGCTGCTTTCTCTCGACATGTCGGCAGACCGCGACCGCGAACTGGCGCAGTCCCTGACCGCCCGACTGCTCACCACCATGCTCGATCACGACGCCCAGCATCTGCTGGCCTGATGATCTCCGGGACCTCAGGAGAAGAGGCCGTGGTTCAGATGGTCATAGAACGCCCGGTAGCGCCAGATGGCCACGGGTACAAGGCAGGCGAACGCGGACGACAACAGTGTCAGGCTGAAGGCAACAATACGCTCGTTGAACGGTGCAGTCAGCCACATCGCGAGTCCAACCCACAGGACCAGAATCGCGAGTCCCATGAGCAGGGCGACCGTCAACCCGAGCTTCCACCGGCTGAGTATCAGACCGAGGCCTACGCCGCCAGCGGTGACCGCCAGCGCCCAGGTCATCAGCGTGGCGAGGTAAGGGATGAGCGGCACTGCCGCTGAACCCGCGGGGGTCACTTTCTGTCCTTCAAGGTCCAGCCAGTTCTGTACCAGCAGAGCCGCCGCCACCACTAACGCGCAATAGCCGCAGGCGAGCAGATAGTTGAAGGCGACGTGGCGAAACCGGGTCATCCAGTAGGTCTGGCGCAGTGCGGCCTTGTCTGCCACGGGTAGCCGGGTCCAGATGAAAGTGAGCGACCACTTCGGGTCTGCCATGTAGGTAATACTTACGATCACCTGCAGCGTGAACGTCAACGCCACCACCACTCTTGGCAGCACGTCTGACAACCGCTCTGCCGGTGCAACCCACCAGATCAGGATGCAGATCCCGATACCAAATGTCACCGTCATCATCCGCACGCCCTGCCAGCGCAGCCAGTCACCAACACCGAGGTCAATCAGGGCGTCCAGATACCGCGGTCCCCGCCCGGATTGTCGGTAGCGCTCAATCAGGCGAACCGTCCTCGTGAGGACTCCCATGCCACCGGGGCGGAAGCTCGCGAGTTCTGTCTGTCGTGACAGGGTCGATCGATCCAGCACCCACGCGCTGCCAGCAGTCCCAAACCACATGGAACCCATCTGATGGGGCACGTATTCATCTCCGGCGAGAAAGATCCGCACAAAATGAACCAGCAGGGCGAGACCGATGGCCCCGAGCAGCAGGTTGGTCACGACCCCGGGCGCCCACTGCAGTTTCACGTCTGCCATCACCAGCACGAGCAGGATCATGCTGAACACGAACGCCATGAGCATGGAATAGAGTTTTCGATAGCGGTATTCCCCGGTCAGCACGATGCCGGTCACGACCAGCACCAGGGCCACCACATCTTGCAGGTTCCCCTGGTACAGCCCCACGACGATGGCAGGAAACCACGCCAGCAGTGCAATCAGCGCCGCCGCGACCTGAAGGTGTGCGGTTCGATACCCGGGCAGTACATAGGCGAGCGAGTACCCCCGGGTGGACCGGAGTCGGGTGGAAACGAGCACCACCGCCATGTAGCTGCCGAGCAATATGAATTCAGGCCCTGCGTCACCGAAGATCGACGCACACAGGAGAAGAACGTACATGGCAACCAGGAACAGACCACTCGGCCAGTCCAGCCAGTAGGAACGCAGTACTGCAAGGAAGGGGCTCATGAATTGAGTTCCACAAAGATCTCATCAAGGTTCAGATCTTCAACGTCGATCTGAACATCGGGCGAATCCTCGAGGCCCCGTCGCCAGGCCGGGTCCAGGCCCTGCACTGTCAAACGGGCAGAGTGCTGCCGGATTTCCTTTCGAACACACCCCGTCAGCCCTTCAAGGTAGCGTTCAACACCATTGTGGCTGTGAAGATGGACCCGACAATAGGACTGCTTCAGATCCTCCAGATCCGAGTGCAGCTTGACCTCTCCATCCTTGAGGATCGCAACCCGGGCAGCCACCCGCTCGATATCAGACGTGATGTGGGTCGAGAACAGGATGGTCCGGTTCTCGTTCCGATTCATCTCCAGCAACAATTCAATAAAGGCGCGACGCCCCACCGGGTCCAGCGCGGCCACCGGCTCATCCAGCACCAGCAGCCGGGGGCGATGGCCCAGCGCCAGAACAATGCTGACTCGCTGCTTCATGCCAACTGACAGCGACACGACCTTGCTCTCGTCCGGCAGATCGAACAACGCCACCAGTTCATTGACGAACGCCGGGTCCCAGGACTCATAAAAGGCCCCCGTGTAGTCCAGGATCTGGCGAACCGTCATCCATTCAAACCCGTCGAATACCTGGGGCACGAAGCCGATTCGCTGCCGCACGGCCACACTCGCCTGCCAGGCATCCTCGCCATAAACGCTGCAGGTACCGGCATCTGCCTTCAGCAGCCCCATCACGCAGTTGATGAGCGTCGTCTTGCCCGTGCCATTGACACCCAGCAGTCCCGTGATAGATCCCTCGGCGATCGAGAAATCTATACCTCGAAGCACCTTGTGGTCACCAAACGATCGCTCCATTCCCAGTAGTTCAATGACGTTCATCTGGCATTCTCCCTGGATTTCAGATATTCGATGACGGTTTGCCTGTCGATGCCCAGTTGTTCTGCCTGAGTCAGCAGCTCATCGATCTTCGGATCAATCATCCTGAGACGCTCAGCGAGGGATTTCGCGGCGTTGGCTGCCACTCGCATGCCGATGCCCCGCTGCCGCTCAAGCACACCCTGTTCAGTGAGCAGGTTGTAGGCCCGGGATATGGTCATGGGGTTGACGGCAAGTTGACGCGAGACCTCATTCACCGAGGGCATCAGATCACCTTCCTTCAATTGCTGGCATGCCACCAGCCGGGTGACCTGATCTACCAGTTGCCTGAAGATCGGTATCCCGGACGTGGTCGAGATGTGAAAGCTGATGTCCGCTTTATCTGTCATGTTGGTTTCACTGGCCTGGTCTTCACTGGCCTGGTCTTCACTGACTTAGTTTTCACTGGCATACCTCAAGCAGGCATATTAGTTAATTAATATACCTGTCATATTAGCGAACTAATATACTAAGAACAATACCCGCAAGCGCGTCGAGTTCACGGTTCAGGTACACTGTCCATGGGTTATTTGCCGGGTCAGTCCATGCGCGCTCCGTTCAATGTGATCGTCTTTCCCTACCGCCGGGAACCCTTTTTGCAGTTTCTGCTTGGCAAGCGGGCGGACACACCCATCTGGCAAGCCATCGCCGGCGGCGGTGAGGATCAGGAGACGCCACAGCAGGCAGCCTTACGTGAACTGCGGGAAGAAACAGGGCTCGAAAGCAAACACCTGATCGAACTCGATGCCCGCACGACCGTGCCGAGGACACACTTTGCAGGCCATGAGGCCTGGCATGAACATCCATACGTCATCACCGAGTTTGCGTTTGCGGCCGAGGTCAATGGGGAACCCAGACGTTCGTTTGAACACGAAGCCCTGCAATGGTGTAACTACATCGAAGCCACCGGGCGACTGCGCTACGATTCCAATCGTACCGCTCTGTGGGAGTTGAACCTGCGGCTCGGGAGCCATCCCTAGGCAATACTGCTGCCAGCACGAATTAGGTACACTCTCCCTCGCTGACCGACCGGAGAAGACCTATGCAGCGACCAACGACCATCCGTGTTGTGACGATATTTCTGATCCTGTTTTCTACCGTAGCCCAGGGCGCCGAGCAACGGGGCCAGATGCCAGAGGACATCGACGTACGGAAAGTGGATATCTACAGTGAAGGCACCCGTATGACTGGCTACCTCTATGTCAGCCGTACTGCGGCCAGCGACTCGGGACTGCCAGCCATCGTGATGGCCCATGGATGGGGAGGTACCCAGCGCTCTCTTCGACGGGATGCCGTCGGCTTCGCCCGGTCCGGTTACCTGGTGATGAGCTTTGACTATCGCGGCTGGGGGGAAAGCGACGCGAGGGTGATTCTGACGCAACCGGCACCAGACCCGGAGGCGAAGACATTCACGACCGAGGTCCGCGCAGTGCGCGAGGTGGTGGACCCACTGGACATGGGAACCGACTGGCTGAATGCGCTGCATTTCATTGTCGGCGAGCCGGCTGCCGACCCCGCCCGGATCGGAATATGGGGCAGCAGTATGGCCGGTGGCTACGTGATCTATGCAGCCGCTCATGACCCACGGGTCAAGGCAGTCCATAGTCAGGTGACCGGGACACTCAATGGCCGCGCATGGGGCAGGTCCCCGGACGCTCGACGGGATGCCACGCGCAGGGCCCGTGGGGAGATCGGCTATCCTGAACCACGAGAGAAATTTGGCAACCTGACGGGCGCGCCCATCACGCCCCGCTTCGCCGACTACACGCCGAACGAGGACATTCACAGCAATGACCAGGTGGCGCTGCAGTTTGTACTGGCAGAAAGCGAGGAATACGGTGGCAACGAGCTCGCCATCGACACCTACGAGCAGCACAAAGGCCCCAGGAACCTGGTCATCATTCCCGACATCGGCCACTACGACGTGTATCGCAAAGCGTGGCAGGAAACCCATGACCACGCGACCGCCTGGTTCGACAAACATCTGAAGTAAGGTTCAGGCACCGATTTCACGTTCTGCCGGGTCCTGCCGATAAAAGTGGTGCAGTTGCTCGTAGACGGCCGGATAGACGCGCCGAAGTGGCCGCGGCGTCTCGAAGAATGCCTCGCTTGCCACTGCGAAGAACTCGGCCGGCCCTTCCGATGCGTAAGGATCCATCCAGGTGTGATTGCCTGCCTCAAGTTGCTGACAGAGCTCACCATAGGCACGTTCGAAACTCCTGGTCCATTCGGTCACTTTCATGTCTCGATGCAGCGGAGGAAATCCGTCAGCACCACCGTTCAACATGTCCAGTTTGTGGGCGAACTCGTGAATGATCACATTTGCGCCGCCCGGCTCATCAAAAGGGCGGGCGTCAGCCCAGGACAGGATCAACGGCCCGTCGTCCCAGGACTCTCCGCCCAGAACCGCCCGTTCACGGTGCAGTACTCCGATGTCATCGACCACCTCATGATCGACGATAAATGAATCAGGATAGACGATCACTTCCACCCAGCCGTCGTAATAATCGAGGTCCAGTTCCAGAATCAGCAGGCAGGCGACTGATGCGATCACGGCCCGGACGTAGGCATCGACCTCAAAGCCTGCAGCACCCCCGATAGACTTGGCAAACAGAAACCGGCTGGAGAGGTCCCGAAGGCGGGCCAGTTGGTCTTCATTGAGCCGGTAGTGGCAAAGAACATCGTCAACCACCCGCAGCCAGAGATCATCGGCAATGGGTTCGCGCCGCGACCAAACCCTGCGCAACCACCGGAGTGCCACTTTCCAGACCATCTCGCTCCCGATGTATCATGACCGCAGTTTGCGTAATATACACGCCCTGACCGATTAGCAAGGCCACATCGCCGAAGAGGAGTAATCATTGTGAAGATTGACAACTGGGAGACTGCCGGGTCGCTGGCCCCACTGTATCGAGAGTTACAACAACTCGGGCTGGAGACCAATATCGCCGAACTGGAAGCCTTTGGTTACACCATTGTACCGCCAGAAAAAATCGGGCCGGACGGCTATCACCTGGAACTGAAAGAGGCGCTGGAACAGGTCGTGCACGACCGCTTTGGTGACGATGTGGACCGCTGGAATGACGTCAACGACAACCTTCGCTTCCTGCTCTGGGAAAACCCCGTGTTCGAAAAGATGACCTACAATCCGGCCGGACTCGGCCTTGCACAATATCTGCTGGGAACTAATTGCATCCTCAGCCTTTGCAATGGCTGGGTCAAGGGTGCCGGAGAAGCCAGAACGGGTATCCATGGCGACTACCTGGACCCGAGCCCGGACGCCCAGCCCGGTATCAACGTCAATGCCAACGTCCACTATTTCCTGACGGACTACAACCTTGAGGATGGCGCTATCTCGTTTCTGCCGGGAAGCCACCGCTGGCGCCGGCAGGCGAGCCCGCCGGAGTCAAAATACTGGGCTGACAGAGCCGTACCTGTTGACGCGCCGGCCGGGTCCGCTGTGGTCTGGGGAAACCACACCTGGCACGGGTCCTATCCCAGAAAGACAGCCGGTGTGCGTATGGCGCTGCAGTGTGAATACATGCGCCCGAGATTCCAGCCCCAGGAGCCGTACCGGGAAACTGTGACCCAGGAGATCCTGGACCGGAACCCTGTTCGTTTTGCCGGGTTGATGGATGTCTATGGGCCCTTCCCCTTCGGCAAGAGCGACCGCAATGAGGATGGCCGCGCGATGTCCGCCCCACCCGGGACGGGACACGGCCGCGGCACCCTTGAAACGTACTGCAGTCTGTTTGATATGGAGCCGGCTAACGGACGCACCACGGTGCGGCCACAATATGACTATATGCATCACGATGGACGCATGGCGAGCGCCCGACGTGCTGAACAGTTTGAACAGGCAAGAGCGGCAAGGCAGGCGAGGCAGAACGCGGCACAGTCCGCGAGTTAGCCGCCTGCGGGATTGATCAACGTGAGGACATCTGCAACCGCTGCAACGATTTGACCATGGGTCCCAGTTTTCGAAGCTCCGGCGGCAGTCGCTGGATCATCGCCTCGGCCTCCTGGCGCTGGCGGTATTCCCCATAGGTGACCCGGAAAAGTGTGGTATCGTTTTGGACCGTCTGATAGTAGTGGGCGGCCTGCCCGAGCTGGTAGTCACCCAGAAACTTCAGCACCTTGCTTTCCGAAGACAGTGAGATCAGTTGAATGGTAAATCGCGGCGCGGGGTCGGTCACGGCATCGACAGACGAGGGCCCAGCCGGTTCGGCACCCTGGGTTGCAACCCTGACCCGATTGTCCAGTTCCTGCACCAGTGCGACGCTGTCCAGGTGACCGGCCCGCACTGCACGGTCGGCATACTGGCGGGCGCGCTGTAACGAGCTGACATCGTCGCGCACAGCGAGGCGAGCGGCGAACTGATGCAACGCCAGCATCTGGTTCTGGTCCGCTGCCCGGGCCAGCCACTGCTGCGCCGCGCCAGGATCATCTTCCTGCAACAACACGCCCAGCACGAACTGGGCATCTGCGTCGCCATGCTCGCCGGCACGCCGCAACCACAGAAGGCCTGCATCACGGTCCGGTTCGGTCCCATTGCCCTCTATCAACATCAAGCCGGTCTTGAGTTCGCCACTGACGAGCCCTGCTTCTGCAGACTGCCGATGCCAGAGAAAGGCCTTGTGAAGATCCGCATCCACCCCCTCACCGCGTTCATAGAGGTAGGCGAGGTCCCGCTGGGACTTCGCATGTCCGTCGCTGGCCGAGGTCCGATACAGTGCGGCCGCGCGGACAGCGTCACGGGGCACACCGTTGCCCTGCTCGAATGCCACACCAAGATTGTAATTGGCCTCAAGATGGCCCTGCAGGGAAGCCGCTTCGAGCCATCGGGCCGCCTCACCGAGGTCTCTGGTGGCGCCCTGGCCGCGGGCCAGCAGCGTCGCCAGTTTGAACTGGGACTCCGCATCACCCGACAGAGCAGCCGCTTGACAGGCGCGCCCGGCATCACTCCAGGCTTCGTTCGAATAGGCCCGGTAACAATCAAGCGCGTCGTCGGAATAGGACAAGGCAGTGGGTATTGGCAGCAACATGAACGCCACAATCCATTGCCAGCGAACGGGATGAGTCGGCATATCACCCTCTCCTCTCATTAAACTGCGAGCATGTAACTTACGAGTCTAATCTAACCTAAAGAATTAATATAGCCACACAACTTATTGTATTTTATGTGTTTAGGTTAACCTCCTGTCAGTCCAGCTCAAATTCCGGCGCGCCCGCACGGTGCCGGAGCCAGTTCATTGCGGCCCTGACCTGGGGGCGATGTAGCAGCCAGCGCTCGCAATGATACTTGCCTGGAAAATCGGTCAGCACCGTTCCGGCAAGCATCGTCAGCAAGCCCTGGCCCGGGACAAATAACATGATGAAGCCGCCGACGATCAGGACAACGCCAAACAGGTTCTTCACGACGGGAACGATGGGACGCAGCAACGGATGGAAGTACTTCAGGTACTGTTCCCCGGCGCGCCGCTCCTCATTCACGAAATAGTCCGAGGGCAAACGCGCCAGCACTTTGGCGCCAATGGTAGCCACCACCACCACGCTGACGATCGAAAAAAGGGTCAACCCGAGGAAGACATCCGCATAGCGCTCACCGGTTTGAAGGAGCCAGTCCAGCACGGCCGCGGCCTATTGCTGGTACGGCGTCATATCCATCCCCGGATACCGGGCCGCCACGCCGGCCAGCGTCTCGGTTGTCCAGTAGGCGTTGCCTGGCTCCGGAAACCCCAGCGTAGTCCGTTCCTCCACCGAGGCACGCTCCATCCAATGGCGAAACTCCGGACGTGGGCCCTCCTGGGACCAGCCGACGATCCCCATCCAGGGGCAACCCGCGGGCGCATACGTCACAAACATCCCGAGACGCCCGCCCTTACCGGTAAATGCAGTACCGCGATGGAACGTCCGCATGGAATAGATGAGCAGGCTGCCGGCGGGGACGACCGTCTTCACCTCGTGCTCGTACAGTTCGGGCCGGTCCTCCCGCTTGTAGGCGGATGGCCACAGGATCGGCTCAGGATAATGCTTCCAGGAGCACACTGCCGTGGGGGCCAGTTCCTCGGTGACATCCGTAAAATAGTAAAGAAAGGCAGTTTGCCAGTAGCGGGGCAGGTTAGGGGGGTAGGCAATGGTGTGGTTCGAGTAGTCCAGATGCATCGCCTGCTCCTGATCACCCCGCTGGCCCTGTACCTTGTAGCTCAGATGGGACTGCTCGCAGAATACCGGCGCGCCGCCACAGTTCTGAGTGGCAAAGCGGCGCAACTCCGGGTGAAAAGAAAGATCGTTCAGTGCGTCACCCTTGTAGGGGAAGTGGGGAATCCCCCGCTGCCCCGGGTAGGGTCGGTCCAGATAGTGCGGTTTCGGGCCATCCGGGTCCTTGACGAAGTCCACCCAGCCAGGCACCACCTGATCGAAATCCGCCAGAGCGCCGGTCAGTTCCTCTGGTGTACAGAAGCGTTCCACGATGGCATAGCCGTGTTCTCTGTAGTGTTCTTCGTGCTGCGGGGTAATCCTCATCCTGACTCGTCCTGAAAAGCAGTTCTGCCCGGATGTTAGAGGAATGTCGGGCCCACTCACAAGCCGCAACTGTTTGCGCTGGCCGTCTGCGAGTGGTCCAATGACGCAGGAGACCTGGCGGAAACTGCCGCACTAATGTCGCACTAATGTCGCAATATGCCGCACAACAACGGTAAATGACGGAGCGAATGTTCATGACGCAGCGAACGATTCTGGTGACCGGTGGTGCAAGAGGCATCGGCCGGGGTATCGCACGGGCTTTTCTGGAAGCGGGAGATCAGGTCATGATCGGCGATCTGGGCAAGAAGGGCCAGTGGAACTACGACCTTGCCTCGGATCACGAAATGAAGGAAACGGTGAATGCCCTGGCTGGCCTCGGACCGGTGGACCTGGTTCACCTGGACGTCACTGACGCCACCTCCTGTGACGCAGCAGTGAAAGCAACCGTGGCCAGGTTCGGCGGCCTCGACGTGCTGGCAAACAATGCCGGCGTCATCGCAAGTGGCCCGATCGGAGCCTTCAGTGAAGCAGACTGGGACCGGACCTTCGACGTCAACGTCAAGGGAATC
>JAQBUI010000041.1 GCA_027624035.1 Pseudomonadota bacterium
CGGCACAGTGACCAGCCGTGCCCGCGACAACAGGCCGCGGTCTGAATCGGTCAGGTCGGCAAGGGTCAGTCCATCATGGTCCATCCGGGTAATGCCAAGATAGAGAACCGGGATACCCGAAGCCCGCAATGGCTCTGCAACAGGCGCCACCGGGACACCGAACCAGTTGCCGCCCGAGATGATGCACGCATCAAACTCTTGGGCCGGGTCGTCCTGCGACTGGTAGACCGCGTAGTTGTTTCGCTCTCCGGTCACTTCGTCCAAGAGCTGACGAATCCCATAAACAGGAACTTCCTCGTGACAGAAAATCAGCAGATTCAGCGGCTGGTGTCCGAACTTCGGGGGCACGTTGGCTCCGCGGTGGGTGTCGTCACACTCTAAATGACACCGTGTTGCTCGCCAAGTGGGGTGATGGGCATGTCAAATCACTCACCCTGGCCACTTATCTTCACCATGGTTTTACCGAAGTTGCGCCCTGCCAGCATGCCGATGAACGCATCGGGTGCGCTGGAAAGGCCCTCGGTAATACTCTCGCGGTACTTGAGCTTGCCTGCCTTGATCCAGCCGGACATTTCCTGCAGTGCCTGTTCGGCCTGGGGATGTCTGGCGGAGAGCCCGGTGAACCCGAAGAACGCAAAACCCTCGGTGCTGCCGTCCTTTCCCAGCACCTTGAGGCCCTCTGCCTTCAGTCGCTGCAGAGGCGTCTGACGACGCTGTTCAGGGGTGTCGTTGTAGTGCGCCACAAAACCGCAGATGGGCACTCTGGCGCCCGGGTTCAGCAGTGGAATGACCGCCTCGAGGACATCACCGCCCACATTCTCAAAATAGATATCAATTCCCGCCGGGACGGCGGCTGCAAGGTCCGCGGGCAGATTGCCCGCCTTGTAGTCCACGCAGGCATCGAAGCCCAGTGTCTCCACACAGTAACGGCATTTCTCCGGGCCGCCGGCGATACCGACGGCTGTCGCGCCCTTGATCTTTGCGATCTGCCCGACCACCTGGCCGACGGCGCCACTGGCGGCACTCACCACAACCGTGTCGCCCGGGGCGACCCGGGCGACGTTGATCAGGCCCTCATAGGCGGTATACCCGGTCATCCCAAGCACACCTACCGCGGTTGAGGCGGGCCCGAGGCGCTCGTCCCACTTTTCGATGGGCATGTCGGGATGGTTCCATTGCAGGTCTTCCGGGGTGCCGATGCTGTATTCCTGCCACCCGTAGTAGCCCACCACCAGATCGCCCGGCTGCCAGCCAGGCACCCTGCTCTCGATGACTTCCGATACCGTCCCGCCGATGACACACCGGCCAACATTGTTCGGGTCAGCCATGAATCCCGAGCGCATATAGGGGTCAAGGGTCAGCCAGCGGGTCTTGAGCAGCATCTGCCCGTTTGTAATCGCGGGGAGTTCACTGGTCTTTATCTCGAAATCATCGGGCCGGGGCGCACCCTGGGGTAATGACTTCATGATGACGCTACGGTTGATGGTTGCCATGGGAGTTCTCAAGGAAAGGTAGCTGGATTCTATTGCAGCCATGTCTTGATTGAAATCAAGACTACGGCCATCGACAGCTTGACTTGATCAGGCCGCAATCCTACTCTCTCGACCCGCATCAACGGCATGAATGTCGCCACAGGGGAGGGGCCAGGATGAATCAATCAGAATTGGACAATCTGCAGGTCTATGGTGAGACCGACGTGGGTTGGGATGAGCAGGCAGCGCCGAATGAAACAGTCGATGATGAGGGTAACTTTGTTGCCAGTGGCGGCTTTGGCATCCACGACCCCAACGCGCCCTCTCGCAGGGTCTATGATGATCCGGAAGTCGTCGCCCTGCGTGAAAAGCTGAGGCACAACAATGGCATCCGTGGTCTTGAAATTTGCGAGCCCCACGAGACCAAACGCATCGCCAGAATCTTTCGCCGTGATGGATTTGTCGTCGTCCGGGACATCCTCGATGAGGACCAGCTGGCAAGGTTCCGCGAGGGCTGTGCCCGGGTCCTGCGGGATATTCTGTCTATTCCCGGGTTTCAGGGACGCAAGTACATCACCGAAACCGGGCGTCTGCCACACCGTTACAGCTACGGTACCGCGTCGTCATCGCGGCACATGATGCATGACCCGGTGTGGGCGTCCATGATTGATCTGCCCACCATGACGCCCATTCTGATCGAAATCATGGGTTCTGAGGATTACTACGTGGCTGGTGGAGGGGGCGACCTGTGCCTGCCTGGTGCCATTGAGTATCAGCACCTTCATTCCGACGGCTACGACCGGCAGGAGAACGGTGATGTTCGGCTCGACTATGCCCGTCAGGTGGGTCTGGTCAAGATCGATTCAGACCTGCCATTCGAGCAGCTTGACTTTCGTACCCGCCGACTCGTCATGGACCGCACGCCACCATCGATGACCATCAACTTTCTGATGTCCGACCTGACCTGGGAAAACGGCCCCATCCGCCAGATCCCGGGAACCCACACCGCCATGCAGAGCCCGCCATCGCCTGGCGAGGAGCCTGACTGGATGCGCTGGTCCACCCTCGCTGGTGCGCCAGCGGGTTCCGGGGTATTCCGGGATCATCGGGCGTGGCACAGCGCCACACCCAATCTTTCTCGTGAAGTCCGGGCATTGCCCAATCTTGAGTTCGTGCCGCCCTGGCACGACGAGAAGCACTTCATGAAGTCCATGCCCTATGAAATATGGGAGACCCTGACGCCTCATGGCAAGCACATCTGCCGTTGCATCACCGAGGAGCCCGGCGTCTGGCCAAAGGGTGCCGGTGTCATGCACCCCCTGACCAAAGCACGTCAGGAAGCGAAGGCGGGCTAGACGATCTTGCCGGGTCTGGCGGTCTTGTAGCCGGCTGCATCGTAAACGACTTCGCCATTGACGATGACCTGCTCATACCCGGTGGCCCGACGCATATAGCGTCTGGCCTCCCCGGGAAAGTCATCCACGAATTCGTTCTTTGTGATCGCGACCTTGTCCAGATCGAAGATGACCACGTCCGCCGCCCGGCCCTCGACCAGGGTGCCACGGTCGGTCAGGCCCCAATCCTCGGCCACTTCCCCCGTCATGCGATACACCGCGCGCTCCAGCGGAATCCGCCCGGATTCCCGGACATAGTGTTGCAGCATATAGGTGGTGTCGCCGGTACCGCAGAACTGGGTGATGTGCGCGCCGGCGTCCGATGCCCCGAAGTGGCAGAGCGGATGATCAATCAGACGGGCGACGGCTTCCTGGTCCGCATTCATGACGCCGATGAGTGCAAACTCGGTGTCCAGATTGTCGGCATTGGCGAGGTCGAGCACCACCTCGCCGATGGCTTTACCTTCTGATTCGGCAATCTCGGCCAGCTTTCTGCCCCGGTATTTCTGGTTAATATCGCTGTACACATCGCCCACTTCCATGGCCGCAATGCCGAAGCCCCGGCTGCGGGGCACCATCTGCTCAACCAGTGGCGCGCGGTTGGCGGGGTCTGCAAAGGCTGCTCGTCGCTCGTCCAGCGGCAGGTCCATGATGGCCTTCCACTTTGGATAGCCATACAGCAGCATGCTGGTTTCCGACAGCCGCATGGCCATGTCGAAGGCGCGCGGCATGGTCTGGCCGTACACCCGGGCACCCCGGTCCCGCTGCTCGGCCAGAACCTTGAGTTGTTCCTCCACACCGAGCCCTGGCTGGGCCAGGATAGGCTGCAGGCTGCACGGAATATTGGCAGCCAGGCTGATGTCACCCAGCTCACGGATATTGGCGTCCACCTGGGCCTGATCGACAATGTACGGCACCACCTGCCACAAGCCTCGACCGCTCGCGGCCATGGCTTTGGCGAGGGCGATCTTCTCGTCGATATTAGCGAACCGGCTGGGTACCGGCTTCATATTCTCATCGATGTCCAGATAGGACGAGGATATCCCCAGAGCACCAGCGGCCATGGCTTCCTCTACGATCCGGCACATGGCATCGATTTCCTCGGTGGTCGCCGCGCGTTCCTGACTCTCTGCCCCCATCACGTAGTATCGAATCGCGGAATGTCCCATCAGCGCACCGACGTTCACACCCAGGCTGCCCCGGATGAAATCGAGGTACTCAGGAAAGGTTTCCCACGAGAAGGGTACTGCGGCGTCGAAGGTAGGCTTTTTGATGTCTTCGATGACCTGGAACATGGAGATGAGCTTTGCCGTTCCATCGGGTTTGACCGGCGCCAGGGACAGGGAGCAATTGCCTGTCACGATGGTCGTCACGCCGTGTTCAAGGGACGGCGTGGCGAGGCCATCCCAGCACAGTTGGGGGTCGAAGTGGGTGTGAATATCGACGAAGCCCGGCGCGACAATCTTGCCTGCCGCGTCAATAATCCTTGCCGTCCCGAGATCGACAGCGGCAGGGTCGCTGATGCGGCCGTCCCGAATGCCAATGTCGCCCATTCGCGCTGCGGCGCCTGTGCCGTCAACGATCGTGCCACCTCTGATCAGTGTATCGCTCATCTTCTTCCCCCTTTGGTGTTGGCCCATTCGAGGCTTCATTCAAGCTGGCTGTAAATTCGACCGGTTTCGCGACCCCAACGCTGGCCAAAGGTCCCATATGGCCGTAGTCTCTGAACATGGCTGATCAGGAACATCCACTCATCAGCTCGTTTCGCCGATTCAGCCCGACATCGGAAGCTCTGGCGAGGCGTGCTCAAACCGTGTTTCCCGGTGGAGACACCCGCTCCAGTGCGCACTACGGACCATACCCGCTGGTGATGGACCGCGCCGCGGGGTGCCGGATGTGGGATGTGGACGGCAATGAGCTGATCGACTTCATGAATAACTTCACCTCACTGATCCACGGCCATGGGCATGAGGACATTGTCCTGGCGGTGCAGCAACAGGCGGCAAAGGGGTCAGCCTATGCGGCGCCCAGCATGGATCAGATTGAACTGGCGGAACTCATCGTCGAGCGCATTCCCTCGATTGAGCAGATGCGATTCACCAGTTCCGGCACAGAGGGCACGACGATGGCCATTCGTTGTGCTCGTGCGGCCACAGGCCGGAAGAAGATCATGAAGATGGAAGGTGGATACCATGGCAGCTTCGAGTTGGCAGAAGTCAGTCTGGTGCCCTTCCCGGACCGTAGAGGTCCCTTGAACGCGCCCGTCTCGCTGCCCGTTGATGGCAGTTTCCCAGACAATGTGCTTCTGGACACCATCGTCTGCCCGTACAACGAGTCAGATATGGCGCGGGAGTTGATCGCACGACATGCCGGCGAAATCGCAGCGGTCATCGTCGAGCCAGTGCTCGGCTCCATGGGCATGATTCCCGCTACACCTGAGTTCCTGGGTGCACTTCGTGAGGCGAGCCTGGCGCACGATATCCTGCTGATCTTTGACGAGGTCATCACGTTGCGCCTGGATGTGGGCGGCGCCCAGACGCCACTTGGAATCACGCCGGATCTGACCTGTATGGGAAAGATCATCGGCGGTGGCCTGCCAGTGGGTGGCGTGGGTGGCCGCCGGGACCTGATGCAGTGGTTCAGCCCGCAGCGGCAGCAGCCTGTGATGCATGCCAGCACCTTCAGTGGCAACGCGCTGACCATGGCAGCGGGTCTTGCGGCAATGCGTCATTACACGGCGGCCGAGGCCCGACGAATCAATGAACTGGGCGATCAGTTGCGAGAGGGATTCAATCGGGCTTTCGCCCAGGCGGGCATTGCGGCGCAGATGACCGGCGCTGGCTCGTTGTCGAACGTGCAGTTCACCAGCGAACCAGTCCATGACGCCCGGGATTCTCTTGCCGCCTCGATGTCTGCCGGACACATCCCGCGGCTGTTGCATCTCGCCATGATGCGCCGTGGTGTCTTTTCAGCGGCTCGCCTGATGTACTGTATCAGCACGCCGATGACCAGCCGCGAAATCGACTTTGCGATTACGGCCCTCAATGAATCCCTGCAGGAATTGCGCCCCTACATCGAGCGGGAAAGGCCGGGGCTGCTGCTGTAACATAGCGGGGATTTTGGAAAAAGGAATCAGGACCGTGGCCGAACAACACTATGACGCGATGCATAACAAGGTCAGCCCGGAAGAGTGGCAGATGCGGGTCGACCTTGCCGCCTGTTACAGGCTGGTGGCGCTGCATGGGATGAACGACCTCATCTACAATCACATCACCGCAGGCGTACCTGATGAGCCGGGACACTTCCTGATCAACCCCTATGGCTACGCCTACGAAGAAGTGACCGCGTCCAGCCTGGTGAAGATTGACCTGGATGGCAACGTGATTCTGGATTCGGACACAGGCTACGGCATCAATCAGGCGGGCTTTGTGATCCACAGCGCAGTTCACCGTGCCAGAAGGGATGTCGCCTGTGTCATTCACACCCACTCGGCGGCTGGCATGGCGGTGTCGGCGCTCGCGTGCGGGCTGCTGCCATTGACACAAAATGCCATGTTCTTTGGTGACCTCGGCTATCACGACTACGAGGGTCCGGCCATCGACCTCGCGGAACAATCACGGCTGGTGACAGACCTCGGCGACAATGCTGCCATGATTCTCCGCAATCACGGCTTGCTATCTGTAGGCTCAACGGTCTGTGAGGCATTCGTCATCATGCACTGGCTGGAGCGAGCCTGCCAGGCACAGACCATGGCCATGGCCTGCAATACTGAACTCACGGTACCGGCAGCGGACGTGGTCAAACTCACCGGCGAGCGCTATGCCAAGGGTCAGCGTCGAAAGATCACGGAACTCGAATGGCCCGCGCTGCTGCGAATGCTCGACCGGCGCGACGCTTCTTACCAGACCTAGGACGGGTCGTTGTTCAACACCGATCCAGGGTCAACCCCTGCGATCGGGGACCCTGGTATCCCATTGTCAGGGCAGCATATTCATGGACTTCGATAAGGTCGCGCCAGTGCCTCCACCCCAAGGTGACTGGCGACTTCTCTCAGCGTATCCGGGCAGAAGCAGTAGCAACGAACGCGCGTGATCTTCCCATCACCAATCTCAAGCCGGTGGATCTCGTTCAACCCCTCCAGTCCATTCAACGTTCGAAAGCCAATCACGATGGGTTCTCCGGCATACTCGGATAGCTCCCATCGAGGGTTCTCACCGAAGCCGATTTCAGGCATGACAAAATGAGCATGTTCAAAGAAACTGCTGCTCTCATCGAACGAATGCAGTTCCGCGCCGCCGACCAGTTCAACATGGAGTTCAGTCGAGCAGATCGAACGCAGTGTATCGAGGTCGGTAGTCTCAAGTGCTTGCATGAACTGGCTCACCAACTGTTTGTCGGGCACGAAACCGGCCGGGCTCATTCCATTGTCACCCATACGGGAACGGGCGCGATGGAGCGCGGACTTGACGGCACCTATACTTGTATTGAGCGTGGTGGCGACTTCCGCCAGTGAATGACCCAGCACATCTTTCATGACGAGCGCGGCACGCTCCTGTGGATACAGCCGGGTCAGTAATTCACGGGCGGCTTCAGATGCCTGGATGCCTCGATCACTGGTGTCTTCGGCCGCGCCATCTTCAAGTTCCAGTAATGCCTGGTGCCTTGCCTGTTTCCTGATGGTGTCCACCCAGAGATTGGTAGCCGTTCGAACCAGGTAGGCCCTGGGGTTTTCGATATTCGCATCGATTTTTCCCAACGATGAGAACACTCGCAGCAAGGTGTCCTGTGCAAGGTCTTCAGCATCCCAGGCATTCTGTGTCAGCTTCAGACAAAAGCCATACAGTTCCGGTCGGAGGGGTGCGAGTTCATCAAGATACTGGCGCCAGGGCCCCCGAACGTCCGACTGGATCTGGAATCCGCTTTCCTTATTCTCACTCATGGCTCTCTCTGACTTTTGTGCAGCTTGGTAATAAGACGAACGAACACGGCCGGAGGATACCTGGACGGGACAGATTATTCAGAAAAGTGACTATCCCCGTGCGATATCCCTGATGCCTGTCCCGGGTGCGACTGATTCGCAGTGGGCCTGACGTGCCTACCAACGTGCGTTGACGAACTGGGATAAACTTGCCCATGTTGAGCCCGCACAAACGGTGACTAGCGATGAACAGAGTTCTGGCGCAAGCCGGTCGGATCATTAAGGCCGCTGTCTTGATGTGCGGGTTCTGCGGTACAGAGGCACTGGCCTTTGGCGACGCCGACTGTACTTCCCGCGATGGGAACAGCCTGAAAGAGTATTTCCTTGGCACGGGTACAGTGGCCCTTGGGAGGGTCGCTTCCATTGAGCGGGCAGATTGGCAGAGCCGAGAAATCAGTGTCGAGGTGATCGAACTGTTTCAGGGCAGCATGCACGCCTTCGCCGTTCGCCTTTACGACCACGACCAGGTCAACCTCGGCATCCTGGAGCCGTATACGGGGGAGGAGTATCTGTTCACAGCCAGATACTGGGCGGACGGCGGGTCGGTCGGCAGATTGGACGCAAAGAACTCGGAGGTCTGGTACCTGCCGTACCTGGATGAACAATGCCCGCAATGGCGCGAGTTTCTCGATCGGTGGCGACTTCCCGCTCAGGACGCGCCGAAACATGTCAATCAGTACAGCAAGTTGTGGTGGGAGCTTCTGTTGGAAGACACGGGTTGGTCGGTCGAGAAGCTCACGTCACGCATCTCGAACATTGAGCCGAGGATTCAGAAGAGCAGCCGCGGCATGGATTTCATTGTGGGTTACCGGTTTCGCGTCGATTGGTTTGCCATTGACCTGATTGACGAATTCACGGTTTACCGATTCAGGGACAGCAGTCTGCCGAACTTCGAGTGGCTCGAACCCTCTTTGCTCAGGGACCACATCAGAAGACGCGAAGTGTTGCCCGATCGGCTTGCTTTTGCGTCTTCAGAACATCTTGACGATGAAATCCTTCAGGTCTCGGGTCGGCGCGTGGTGCTGGATTTCAAAGTGGTGCGAGGTGAAATCATCGGATCCGGTACCGTGGACCTTGATCGCGGCGCTAATGAGTGTCTGAATATCCGGGTTGAGCTGACCTCGGGCGAAATCAGCTCGGAAGCGGGCGTATGTGTTGTGGTCCGGACTGAGCCGCGGCACCGGTAAAGACTCTGCGCAAATCCCAGTATGACTGATCGAAGCATGCCGTTAACATGGGGTTGTCGAAGATCCTTGGTCCGCCGACGTGGGGGCTGTGGTATTCTCGCAGCTGTGCCACTATTTCACTGGTGTAGGGTGTGGACATCTATCATATCTGGTGCGACCTCAAACCCGGCGTGTCGGACACTGAGTTTGTCGATGCAGCCCAGACGTACCTCAATCACTTGAAGGCACAGGATCGGTTGGCCAGTTTCCGCATCACGCGGCGCAAGTTGGGGCTCGGTGCGGCGGGCTTACGGGAATTCCACCTGATGCTTGAGTTCACGGACCTGGCCCAGCTGGACAGTGCGTTCAACGAGGTCGCCTCAAGGGCCGATCCGGTTGAGAGCTTTCATCATGCTGTCAATTCCAAAGTCAGCTCGGTCAGCTTTGCACTCTATCGGGACTTTCCCGACCCGGGCCGCCGGCGCGGCGAAGAAAAGTTTTAGGGAGGATATGATGACAATCACCGGCAGCTGCCTGTGCGGCGGCGTCAGCTTCGAGATTGACGAGGCATCCGGCCCTTTTGAGATCTGTCATTGCAACCGCTGCCGCAAGGTTTCGGGAGGCAGTGGCATGCCAGTAATCGGTGTAAGAAAGGAACACTTCCGCTTCACCGCTGGCGAGGAACTCATCAGGACCTATACAGCGCCCGTGCTCTATCGCCCACCCGCTTACATTGTGCCCTTCTGCTCGGTTTGTGGTTCGCCATTGCCCCTGCCCAATGACGACTTTGATGAACTGGAGATACCAGCGGGACTTTTGGATGCCGACCCCGGGATCAAGCCAGACAAACACATTTTTGTGGAATTTCTGCCCCAGTGGGATTCTATTGACGATGACCTACCCACCTTTACACTGGAGCAGATCTACAAACACCGCACCGGCAACGATTTGCCACCGGGCTTTACCAGGAAACAACACGGCACTTCCTAGCCTCCACGATCAAACATCGTTGGCGGCGTCTGCTCGGGCGCCCCTTCGCCGGATCACACGCCTGTACATGCGCGCATATTGACTTTCTCCATGGCAGTTGTGACCATGATTCCTACAATCGCACCGGACCAGGTTGTATGAGTGTTTTTGGAAAAGATGAAACAGCGATAGGGAAGTTTGCAGCGACCATGCCCGTACCGGAATTCGGCAAGGGCAGCTTCAATAGACCAAAACCGCTGAATCTGGCAAAAGTGGCGATTGTCACAACCGCTGCTCTTCATCAGGCAGGCAGGGACGGTTTTGAACTTGGTGACAGTGACTTTCATTATGAAACCCTACCCAGAGACGCCCGGGACCTGGCGCTCGGACATCATAGCGTCAACTTTGACAGGGGCGGCTTCGCTGCTGACATCAATGTTGTCTATCCGATTGATCGCCTGGAGGAGCTGGCTGACAACGGGTCCATCGGTGCGGTAGCCGAAAACCACTACGCTTTCGCAGGGAACCAGTCAGCGACCGTATCGGAGATCCGGTTGGATTCCGGGCCACTTTGCGCCAGACAAATGCTGAGTGAGGAAGTAGATATTGTGTTGCTTACCGGCACCTGACCCCTTTGTCCGCGTACCTTGTGTACGCTAGCGCACGTCTTTGAAGCAGCGGGTCTGTCCACTGTCGTTCTCACGGCAATGAGAGAAGTAGCGGAACGCATGAATGTTCCACGGGCCCTCTACACACCTTTCCCGGTAGGTCGGTCACTGGGGAAACCCGGGGACAAAGACTTTCAGCACAAGGTTCTGCAGGCCGCCTTTGGTCTACTGGAGGAACCCGAAGGCCCGGTGATCCGGGAATTTCCGGTCAGCATCAGCCCAATTGGCGGTGAGCCACTGGTTTGCGCACTCCCGCCCAGAATGAACACGGAACTGCACCCCGCGGTTGATGAGGCCGAGGCCCTAATGGCCGCCTATGACCGTGCCTACCAAAAGAACAAGAGAACCTCTATTGGAATGAAGATCAGCGCGGAACAAGTTCCCGAAGCACTGGGCAGATTCGTGAGAATCACCGAAGGAGAACAGTGGGACGAAGTCGGATTCCCGTCTGAATCAATCTATGGAACGGTTCACGACATACGCTGCTACTACGAAGAATTGGCCTGTGAACTGGCAGAGGGACCCATAGGCCCCTGGGCAACCGAGGAGTGGTTTTACGACAAGACCGAGGGCGGCCAACTCATCCTGAAAGCCAGGCGGGTCATGCGAGACCAGGGAGCGGATCAATCGATCTGGTTTGGCCTGGCTCCAGCGGGCAGAGAGTAAAGCGTATGCTGTGGGGGTGAGGAGTCATCGGAACGTTTTCGCCGCAGACATGAGCTGACCCTGGAAGCGACGCCGATAGCGACCCGACTCCTGCGACTTGGTCGCTGAATACCAGGAAATACCCCTTGCGCTAGTACGCGCCGTTTTGCGCCGCTTCAAGTTCTGAGGGTGTACGGTCGCGAGAGGTCGCCGACACTCGAGAGAGGCGAACGATGTCGGGCAGGTTCCTTTGTGCGCTACACTGGAGGGAGTCAAAGAGGGATAGCCCATGTACACGCTTCCGCATCAGTGCGAGTTTCTGTCTGACGAGTGGCTGGAGGTCAGCCGTGATTTCCTGGTGGCAGAATGCAAACGGCGGGGCAGCGAACTGCCGCCCTTTTCCATCAGCGAAGCGTTCACCGATGCGCCGCCCCATCTGAAGCTGGCCGGCAACCGCGCAACCTGGCAGCTTTCCTGGGATGGCGCCTTGTTGAACGTATCCAGAGGCTTCAACCCGAAGGCGGACCTATGCGTCGAGGGAGACTATCAGGCCGTATTGCTCACCGCACAGACGGTTGGCATGCAGGCACCGGGTGTGATGGATGCCGCAATGGCCGAGATGCGCCACTGGTTCGGAGATGACTGTCTGCGTATGGATGGTCGAATTGAAGATCGTGCGGTGATCGATCTGCTGTCACTGCACCACGATCACATGGCCCGTAAGACTGTAGAGAATCCTGATCTCGAACATCGCGCCCGCCGTCAGGGGCTCATCGGACAGATCAGGCAGTTGGAGGAAGATGGCTACGCCATCATTGAGAGCGCCATCACGCCCGCGTTTGCAGACCTGGTGCGCGAATCCACTATCCGGGCCATCATGTCGCACCAGACGAGTTCTCTTAACTGGATGCTTTACCACGGTGTGGAGTTCGAAAAGATCATCCAGAATCCGCTGCTGCTGACGCTGATCGATGCCACCCTGGGTCGCGGTGCAGTGGCCGCTTCGATTTCGTCCATCAAACGAGGGCCCGGCAAAGGATTGATCAAACTCCACACTGACTACTCGGAGATTCCCGAGCCGTACCCGGAGTTCTCCATGACCGGAGTCGGCGTCTGGTCCTTCGAGGACTGGCATGAGGCATCCGGGCCAACCTGGCTGGTGCCGGGCAGCCACAAGCTCCGAAGAGGGCCCAGGAAGGGCGAGGCGGCAGACGGCGTTCCCATAGAAATGCCGAAAGGCTCCGTGGTCTACTTTCACCACGGTGTCTGGCACTGGCAGGGAGACCGCACAGAACCGGGCGAGCGCATCACGCTTCATTCCCATTTCAATCGAGGCATTCTGCGCAGTCTGGAACCGAAGCGGGTCGACGTCCAACTCCTGCACCGCAACCCCCCACGCCTGGGGGAAATACTCGGGGAGGACGACTGGTACGACAAAATGACCGCATCTGGTCGAGATTACATGCGCTTCAACCATACGATGAATCTCAACCGATTCACCGATGAGGCAAAGGCGCGGATTGCGGCAAACTGGAATCTTGAGGACCGGGCCCGGGAGCGGTTGCAACGGTCACGGCCACCGGCAGCCTGATGCTCTAAACGGAAACAACCTATGGCAAGCCTACCCATTCTTCCACCAGACTCATCCCCGGAGACCATCGCTGAGGCCACGGCCAAAGAGGGTGCGTGTATCATTGAGGGCGTGCTGGACGATGCCACAATAGACCGTTTCCTGGCCGAGGCCGACCCCTTCGTAGACGCCACCCCGGAGGGGCGCGATGACTTCAGCGGACGCCACACCAGGCGAACCGGCGCGCTCGTAGCGCGCGTGCCTTCATCCCGCGAGATCGTCATGAATCCGGCGATTGTTGCTGCAGCGAACACGTTCCTCGCACCCTACACCAACCTAATCATTCTGCATCTGACCCAAACGATCTTCATCGGCCCAGGGCAGGGTTCG
Organism: Pseudomonadota bacterium; assembly: GCA_027624035.1. Lineage (GTDB taxonomy): Bacteria > Pseudomonadota > Gammaproteobacteria > Pseudomonadales > Azotimanducaceae > UBA7455. The sequence goes on from JAQBUI010000041.1 coordinate 13,253, forward strand.
CAGCCGCTGCACCGCGACCGACTTGCGTGGGGTGGCTACATTCCCCGGTCCATAGAACCGCAGTTCAACACCATCTGGGCCCTGACAGACTTCACGGCGGAGAACGGCGCCACGCGCGTTGTACCCGGCAGCAATCACTGGCCGGACGAACAGCGGGCCGAGTCAGACCAGATCTGCCAGGCCGAGATGAGCCGGGGCTCCGTTCTGATCTACTCCGGTTCGGTGATCCATTCCGGCGGGCAGAACAACACCGAAGCCGTACGCAAGGGGCTCAACATTACCTACTGCCTGGCCTGGCTGCGTCAGGAGGAAAACCAGTACCTCTCCTGCCCGCCGCACATTGCGAGGCACCTGGACTCAGAGTTGCAGGCACTGCTCGGCTATACCATGGGCAACTATGCCCTCGGCTATTTCTCTGACCCGGACATGTCGATGGGCAAAGGCGCAGGCGAACTGGAGCCAGAGCAGCTTACGGGTGGCAGGAGCGACGGGGTAGCGGTTCCATCGTCTGGCGCTAATTACAGGGAGGGCAGCTGGCAATGACGAACGATCTTGCACACCAGTACCGTGACGGCCGCAACCTGAATGCCAGGATGAAGTTGCATCGTCAGTTCACGCCACCGGGTGAGGACATATGGGATTTTGTGTGGTCGCGGTACCGCTTCGCGGACACCGACAGAGTCTGTGAGGTTGGCGCCGGAACCGGGGCCTTTTGGTGTCATCAAGCGGCGCGGATGTCCCGGGCGTCACTGATACTGACGGATCTTTCTGTCGGCATGCTGGCAGAACTGCAGCAGAATATGTCTCCGTCCTGGCAGGCTTGTTTTGCCCGGGCCACTGCGGAGGCATTGCCATTCGCCAGCAACAGCATGACCGTTGGACTGGCGCACTTCATGCTCTATCACGTGGTGAACAAGGCTGCCGCGCTAAGGGAGTTAAGACGGGTTGTATCGTCACCGGACGGGTGGATCGGTGTCATCCTCAATCACCCGGACGCAACGCGGCGGATATTCAACCTTATGCTTGAGGTTGATGGCTCTCTTGAGATACCCGCGAGTGATGCCGAACGATTCCACACGGATGCCGGTCTCTCCTTGCTGCAACAGCACTTTGATGAGATCGAACAGCATCAGTATCGGTGCGAGATGGCGATTACCGATCCTGCCCTGGTGGCTGGCTACGCGCAGTCCTCAGAGAGGGTACAGGTTCTGGGACTGACGGACAGCTACTGGCGTGAGTACAGGCGCCGTGTGGCGGATGAGATTGAGCGCACCGGGGCATTTTCCGTCACCAAGGGCAGCACCATATTTGTGTGCCGGTAACCGCTTCGCGTCCTTTTCCAGGAACATTCGAAATCCCAGCTAGCGCTCGGTCAGTTCATCGTAAAGCCTTGTTTCGTTTGTGGTAATGCCTGGATGATCAACATTCGCTTTCGACACCCGGTTATTGGACAATCGATGCGGGATTTGAGGAACACGGACCTTTGGCCAGGCTCAAGTCAGACGATGTCAGCGTTCGTATTTCCGGCGCCGATGAGAACAACCTGAAGCACATAGATGCCGACTTCTCGACAGGATTGACCGTGGTCACAGGTGTGTCCGGTTCGGGTAAGTCCTCACTGGTTTTCGATACACTGTATCAGGAGGCTCGCCGCCACTTCATGGAGTTGTTTGTCGGTGCTCGTGCGCCTCAGAATGCGCCGGTACATGCGCAGCGCATAGACGGTCTGGCACCGACGGTGGCGATCGGACAGGATCTGCTGAATCGCAACCCCGGTTCCACGGTCGCGACCTTTTCAGGCCTGTTCCCATTTCTGAGATTGCTGTACGTGCACTATGGGCAACGGTACTGCGCACGCTGCGGTGAACCCATGCAGACGTTACCTGACGAAGACCTGGTCGCCCGGGTACGCGATGCCACGTCTATTGCCGGTCAACTGGTCACGGAGGTGGTTGGCAGTCATGAAACACTGCTCGTGTCGCTGGTGGAACTCGTAGGCCAGGGGCGGTTGCGCGTTGACGGGCGCTTGTACAACCAGGACGAGCGTCTGGACGGCAAACGAGCGCACACGATTCAGATTTCCTTTGAGGCTGTCGAGGACACGGGTGCTGCGCGTCGCCTGGTGGACGATTGTCGTTCGCTGGGTGTCGACGTCATGGTACTGGACGACCAAACGGTTTCGATGAGCGATTCCTGCGTCGCTTGTGGCGAGTGGTTTGCTCCTCTCGAAGTGGTGCACTTCAAGACGCCTTGTATTTCCTGCGCAGGACGGGGGGGCAGCGACTGTGCCAATACCGGACTGCATCCCGCGGCCGCGTCGGTACGCTGGCAGGGATTTAACCTGACGCGGCTGTCTGAACTCACGATTGATGCCGTAGCAGAGCTCGTCGAGAGTGCCCCGCCAGGTGGATACGATGCGCGGTTATACCTTGAAATGAAGCGACGACTCGACGCGTTGCAGACCGCAGGCCTCGGTTACCTGGCCCTCAATCGTCCCGCGCCGTCACTGTCGCGTGGCGAGGGGCAGCGGATCCGGCTGGCGGTCGTATTGACCAGTCGTTTGCAGGAGATCATTCACATCCTGGATGAGCCCACGATCGGCCTTCATGCGGCGGACGTGCAACGCCTGATGCCCGCGTTCCGCGATCTGCCTGGTCCGGTCATCTACGTTGAACACGATCGGATTGCCGCGGCGACAGCGGACTGGTGTATTGACATTGGACCGGGTGCTGGTGCGCGAGGTGGGAATGTCAGTTTCGCGGGTTCTCCAGCGGCCTTGTGGCAGTCGGACACGATCACTGGTCGATACTTCAGTCTGCGCGAGGCGCCGTCGATCCCCTTGTTACGCGAGCAAGCACTGGATTTCATTACCGTCCACGATGCGGGCCTGCACAATCTACAGCACGTCACCGCTCGTTTTGCGCGAGGCCGGCTCAATGTGGTCACCGGAGTATCAGGATCCGGGAAGAGCACGCTGGTCACACGGGTGCTTGCCGGGTCTCTGGGCAATGAACCCACGGGCTGCCGGGAAGTTACGGGGGCCGGCCTCAAGCCGCTGGTTATCGATCAGTCACCAATCGGCAAAAATCCACGCTCCAATCCGGCAACCTATACGAAGCTCGCTGAAGTCGTTCGCACGCTGTTTGCCAACGTGTCGGGGTTGTCCCCCTCTCATTTCACGTTTAATCGGAAAGAAGGCGCCTGCCCTGAGTGCGAGGGCATGGGTGCGATCGAGGTGGGGATGCGTTTCCTGCCGTCCGCGTGGCTCACATGTTCGGTCTGCCAGGGTGCCCGGTTCACCGAGGAAGTGCTGACCCATATGTTGCCGGTCAATGACCGGGAATTGAACATCTCCGATTTCCTGGAACTGTCTGTGACTGAAGCGAAAGAGGTGTTTGATTCCCTTGAGGGCGATGTTAAATCGCTAACGGAAGAAAAGCGTCGTACTGCGGTCAGGTTGCTTGAGGCGCTCAATGATATTGGGCTCGGTTACCTCGCGCTAGGTCAGTCGTCGCCGTCGCTGTCCGGTGGTGAGGCGCAGCGAGTGAAACTGGCTAAACATCTCGGCGGAAGAAACCTCAAAGACAAACTGCTCATCCTGGATGAACCCACCACTGGTCTGCACCCGAGTGACGTCTCTGGGCTGCTCGTTATCCTTGACCGACTGGTGCGCCAGGGAGCGACCATCATTGTGGTGGAACACAATCTCGATGTTGTCAAAGCCGCTGACTGGATTGTCGATATGGGACCCGGATCGGGGCCGTCAGGAGGACGGGTCGTCTACGAAGGTCCGTTTGCGGATCTGCGCGGCATTGAGGAGTCGGTCACAGCACGCGCGATTGCCGACGATACGGCGCTGACACCGAGCGACCCAATAGCGAAACGTGCGCCTTGCGAAACGGTGATCTGCATTCGCGGCGCGAAGGCCAATAACCTCGATAACGTGGATGTTGATATTCCCAAGGGTAAACTGACCGCAGTGACGGGAATATCCGGGTCTGGGAAATCCAGCCTGGTCCGTGATGTGCTCGAAGTTGAGGCGAGACGTCGATACCTGGAAAGCCTGTCGATGTATGAACGACAGGGGTTCAGTGAGGGCGTCGAGGCGAAGGTCGACAGCGTTCAGGGGCTTGGGGTCACGTTGCCCCTGGCCGCGGGTCGGCGATTCCGGAATCCGAGATTGACGGTGGGTACCGCCACCGACATGACCCATCATCTGGCGGCGCTGTTGTCTCGTCTGGGAGACAGGCGTTGCCCGGACTGTGACGATGTGCTGGAAAGAGTGGCCAGCCGCTGGTGTTGCCCGCGATGTCATGACGACAAGGGCCGGTTACCTGAACCACGCCATTTCATTGCCAACATCTATGGATCGGCGTGTCTTACCTGTCAGGGCATGGGCGCATTGCGGCAACCCAATGTGGACAAACTGATCATAGCGCCAGAGAAACCGCTGTGCGCGGGCGCCATGTATTCACCCGGGTTCTATCCACAGGGCTACTACGGAAAACCGTTCAATGGTGGCTACGACTTGCTCCAGGCACTTGCCGCCAAGTACGATTTCGATCCGTTTGAGACCCCCTGGCAGGACATGCCGGACAAGGCCCGGCAGGCATTCCTGTTTGGCGATGACGCACCGATGCAGGTGACGTTTGTCGGTCGCAATGGGCATACACGAAAGAACACCGAACGGTTCCACGGCATCTTCGAGATCCTGGGAGCGTGGGATCAGGGCGGCACTTATACCGATCCCCAGGTCTGCCCTGACTGCGGCGGTGGTCGGCTCCGCCCTGAAAACCTGGCCGTAACGTTGAACGGCCGTTCCATGCACGAGCTCTGTTCGATGCCCATTGCGACGCTCATTGATGTGTGCAAAAAGATCCAAACCGATGCGCTGACCAGGCCTCCACTGGTACAGGTCCAGACGCGTATACAACTATTGGTCGAAATGGGCTTAGGTTACCTGCACCTCGATCGTCGCACCGCGACGTTATCTGTAGGGGAGGCGCAACGGCTCGGGCTGGCCAAGGTCATTGCGAGTGGCTTGCAGGGCCTCACGGTGCTGCTGGACGAACCGTCACGGGGGATGCATCCCCGGGAGGTGGACGCACTGATCAACATGCTGCGACGGATACGAGAGCAAGGGAACACGGCAATCGTCGTGGAACATGATCCCGATATCATCCTCGCGGCTGACCACATCATTGATGTGGGCCCGGGCGCAGGTAAGGAGGGTGGACGGATTGTTGCGAGCGGGACACCAGCGGCCGTCAGACGAAATGCCAAATCTGCAACCGCTCGAATGCTGAATCAGCGCCGACCGGCGCGTGACCCTCTGCCATTGGGCGAGGCGTTCATGACGATCCGGGGTGCCATGGAAAACAATCTTCAGATAGAGTCCCTGAAGATACCCCTCGGATGTATCGTTGGCGTATGCGGTGTTTCAGGGTCAGGCAAGAGTACGCTGATCATGGATACGCTCGCGCGGGTCGTGGCGCCACGCAAGCACACCACTTCTGTTGCGCAGGAATCCATCACCCCCGGTGAACACAATGAGATCTCTGGGTATCCACCGCGCTGTATCCTCGTTGACCAGGCAGCGGAGGGTATCGGGTCCCCGGCACTGTTTCTCGGCTTGATCAGCGCGATGACTCGTGCCTATGCGCAGACGAGTGATGCGGTCGCGCTGGGATTAGATGAAAAGACACTGGTAGCCCCCTGTGGCAATTGCCGGGGACAGGGCACTATTCGCATCGATATGGGCTTCCTGCCACCGGAGGAGAGCCTGTGTGAGTCCTGTGCTGGATCTGGTTACCGCGAGGAGGCCGGTCATGTATGGATCGGGGGCATCTCGTTTGCAGAGGTGTTCAAGATGACCGTCAGGGAGGCGCTCGCGTTCTGGGAAGGCACACCGAAGATGGCGACAACACTGCAGCTCCTGTGCGATGTGGGCCTCGGTTACCTCGTGCTGAATCAACCGGCAAGAACGCTGTCCGGTGGTGAGGCGCAGCGGCTAAAGATCTGCAAGGAACTCATGAAGGCCGAGCGCAGCAAGAATCCATCGGAGACGCTCTATCTCCTGGATGAACCTGCCGCCGGTCTGCATCTTGCAGACCTGCAGGCGCTAAAGACCGTGCTGTTTCGGCTGCGCGACCAGGGCGCCAGTATCATTGTGGTGGAACATCATATGGATCTGCTGGTCGATGTTGACTGGCTCATCGAATTGGGCCCGGTTGGTGGGCCGGAAGGTGGTCGGGTGATTGCCGAGGGCACGCCTTTGGAGGTGTCGAACATGGATACGCCAACCGCACCGTATCTCAAGCGCCTGCTGGAAGCCTGATGTGAACCGGATGGCCGACATAAAGGCGCTGTTGTTATCGGATCGATCCGCGTGTTTGCGTTACCTGGTGCTGACAGAACTACTGGGTCGTGAAACAGGTGATCGCGAGGCAAAGGAACTGGCGGCGCTTCGTCTGGACGACCCCCTGGTCAAAAACCTGGTGCAACTGCAGCGAGACGATGGCAGCTGGACAACCGGGGATGGCGCCTGGCGGTCTAACCGAGGGCCGTTGCTGATGACCAGTTTCGCGTTGTTCAGGCTTGGTTCACTTGGGTTTGATGTTGACTATGAGCCTGTTCAACGTGGGGCGGAATACCTGTTCGGAAAACAGCGTAAAGACGGCGGCTGGTCACTGTCCGGGACAGACCGGGACGATGAGGGCGAGGGCCTGACGATGGCACCGATTCAAACGGCGTTTCCGTTGCGGGCGCTCGTGCGATGTGGCTTTGCCACCGATGAGCGCTGCGAACGCGCCTATGAATGGCTGATGCAGTGGCGGCTGGATGACGGTGCCTGGCCAACCGGCTATGCCAACGACAACCTTCGCGGGGTTGCCGGATATCGCCGAATTGCACATTCGCAATGGGGTTGTCGAACCAATACCACGATGGTGCTGCAATGCCTTGCGGATCACCCGAGACGGGCTTTCAGTACTGAAGCCAGACGGGCGCTGGAACTGTTGCTCGGGAGGGAGACGCGGGAAGCACACAATGTTGGTCTGGAGACAGCGCGGATGCTTGGTGTTGAAGCGGTAGGGGGATTCATTACTTTTTTTGCTCGCTTTGACCTCAGCCTCATCCTCGACCTGGCGGGTCGGGTGGGCACGAGTCGGGAAGATGCTCGTATCGATGAAGCCGTAAGCTTCGTGGAGTCGCTGCGCGGTCCTTATGGCCTCTGGGAGTATCCGCAGTGTAGTCGGTGGGTGAGCTACGCTTTGATACGTACGTTGTCCAACCTGGACAAGGACACGGACTGGATCAGTGTTGAACCGAGGACCGCATTTCACCCATACCCAAAAGAGCGTCACCGGTTTTAAAGAATCCAAGGTCAAGCACGAGGCGCCATGGAGCTTTCTCCGGGAACTGTAAGTTGCGAGAATAAGTATTCGTAATACAGATAAAACCTGCCCAGTGTCGAGCAACGGCAGCGGTCAACAGCCTGAATGGAGGATTCGATGTATCAAATCTACGGTGGACCGGCCTCGACCTATTCGCTGAAGATCCGGGCGGTGTTTCGCTATCTGCGTCTGCCGCACACCTGGATGGTGCCGATGGATGGATTCACCGGGGCAGGTGGTCTGGGCGAAGGCGCGCCGGACTCTACCCTGGCGGCCGCAGGCAAAGGCGTTGTCCCGGTAGTCCGCTTCCCGGATGGGTCCTACCATGCCGACTCCACGCCGATGATGTATCACCTGAGCGAACTCGCGCCGGAACGGACGCTGATCCATCCCCATGCAGGCATCTCCTTGCTGTCACATCTCATCGAAGAGATGGCAGATGAGTACCTGCCCCTGTTCTTCTTTTACTACCGCTGGACCACCGATGCCGACTGGTGTGGGCGACGCCAGATGATCGGTTGGAACGGCGCAATGACGGACGCAGAGCTCGAGCCGCTCGCGCGCGCCTTCACGCAGCGGCAGCAGGCCCAGTTGGGAGCCACTGCCTCGCTGCCGCCCGAACAGGTGCAGCGGGACTACGAAACAGTGCTTGCCGCACTGGAAGGACAACTGCAGAAATCCCTGTTCTTCTTCGGCTCCCGACCGTCTCTTGCCGAGTTTGGGCTGCACGGTCAGCTGACCCAGTATGCTGCCGACCCGTTTGTCTCCAGGGTGATGAAAGACAAAGCGGTGCGCGTGTTTCAGTGGGGACAGTTAATGGACGATCTTTCCGGCTTTGAAGGCGAGTGGGCAGAACCTGAAGACTGCCTCACAGAAGAACTGGGGCGCGTCATCGCAAGCCTTGCCCAGGGATACTTCACGATGATGACGTCGATCCGTCAGACTGTAGACTTGAGCGACCTCAGCGGCGCTCTCAATGGTCCACGCTACCGAATCAAGTGCCTGCTGGCGCTGAAAGCGGAGCTTGCCGGCCTTACCGAGGAAGATCGCAATCTCATACGACCCATTCTCGAGGCGAATGGCGCGTGGGATGCTCTGCAGTTTGCGCCGGGTGAAGAAGCGCACGTTGTTGCCATTGAGATGGGGTGATTGGGCGGGGTATACCTGTTGCCCGCCATGGGGGGCCCTTAGTGGACGCACAGATAAGCAACCTTTTTGCACGGTATACCAGTACCCTGGAATTATTTTTGCCCTATAGTTCCGAGATGCTGGAGCCAAGGGTACGGCGCATAGGATTATCTGGTATCTTTTTTCGACTAAACGAATGACCATACGAACAAGGGGGTAAGTACACAGTGCATGACTATATTCTGCTGGTAAGCGAGTCCACGGGGCTTCATCTGTGCGATGGGACGAAGGAAAGCGGCCTTGGCCTGCGCCCACACTGCGATGACAATTTCGTCTGGGAGTGGGAGGGTGATTCATCGCTTCGAAACGCCGCGACGGGCGCCAGGGTGAGGGCCGAGCAGTGCGGCGAACGGCCAGGCCCCAAACAGGCGGCGGAGATCGACGCCAGGTTCGGCGCCGGTGCCAGTTTGCTGGTGTCGCAAAAGTACCGCCTGGTAGGCGACTCACAGCAGCTCTCCGGTCTGGCGGACCAGCTGGTGTTCTCGACCCGTCCGGCACCGGCCCGCCTGCCGTCAGCCTACCTGGCGGACCTTGAGAAACAGGGTTGGACCGTGGTGGAGAACGTGATGAGCCCGGCGATGGTGTCGAATCTGACGGCGAACATCAACGCCGTGCGTGAGAAAAACGCCGAGAAGGAGGCACGAGTGAAGGCGGACCAGGACAGCCGCCCATACTCTTCCAACGACAATGTCATTCGCCCGCGATCACTGATGGGTGAGGGCGAGAGTTTTCTCGGCATGACCCCGACAATCACCCAGGCACTCATGCATCCGGTCTCGCTATGGCTGATCGAGAGCTACCTCGGCGTCGATGATATCCACTACTGTCAATGTCCAGGATTTTCCATCCTGAGGCCAGCGGAAAAGACTGGCGAGAGTGCGCGCGTGATGCCGGGTGGTTGGCACGCCGATTATCCGTATCCGCTCACAAGTGAGACGGAAGCTCACACGTACAGGCTCGGTCCGGAGGAGTTCGAGAAACTCGACGCGTCAATCTCGCCACGGTTCCCCGACTGGAAGCGCCGCAAGCACCGGCTCGGGATGCAGTTCAATATCGCGTTGACGGACTTCACCCCGGAGACTGGGGCGACTCAGTTCGTTCTGGGTTCTCACGAGTTTGACACGCCGCCACCGACAGAATTGAACGCAGTACCAACTGTCGCCGGGGAAGGCCCGCACAAGGACGTTGTCCAGATGTCGTTTCCTGCTGGCTCCGGCATCCTCTACGACTCGCGCACCTACCACAGAGCGCCGCCAGAACTGAATATCTCGGGCAAAGAGCGCTGGGCAATGCTGACCTGCATCGTTCCATCGTTCGTGCGCGACCTCCGCGCGAGGGACGACAAGGTTGAATCGGCAGATGCCTTTGCGAATGCGACGGATGTCCATGCTGCCCTCACGCCCAGGGAGCTTCGGGACGTGCTCAAAATGCTCTGCGACGACGAGGCTGGGCAACCGCGCCGGGATATCGAAACGGCCGTTGCCGCTGCGCTACAGCGGTAGCTGAACTCTCTAGCCAAGCTAAGCTAGGAACGCCTGACTTCTTCGAGTGTCGGTGGTACGTTCGCAATAACCCCTTCGTCCTGGAGTCGGCTGATCTCGGCATCTGTCATGCCCAGCAGTTCACGGAGAACTTCTTCATTGTGTTCGCCGAGTTTCGGTGCACGATGCCAGTGCGTCCCGCGTTGTCCATCAAACCGTACCGGTGAGCCGGCGTATGACGCTTTTTCAATGTGATCCCCGCCAAGCTCGACGAAATAACCCCGCGCCTTGACATGGGGATTGTCCAGCACTTCAGGCGCGCTAAGAACAGCGCCGGCAGGAACGCCAGCCTCCTGCAGCCGGACCATCAGTTCGTGTTTGTTGCACTGGCGGGTGAACTTTCCGATCTCTTCATCGAGCTGGTCGTGGTGGCGTTGTCTCGCTGCGACGGTTTCAAAGTCATCGTTGTCTATCCCGCAGATTGCGGCGAGCGTCGACCATGACCGATCGTCCGGGCAGGCAATGGCGATCCACTCTTGGTGACCAGCACACGGATAGATGCCCTGCGGGGCATACGACGCATTTCGGTTCGCCATGACAGAGGGCGCTCGCCCGGTCAGCTGCGCCTCGACATACTTTTCACCCAGTAAATTGATCGTACCCTCGTGCAACGGCAGATCCAGGTGTTGTCCCCGTCCGGTCTCCTTTCGTTGTGCGATCGCGCTGACAACCGCGGCAGCTGCAGTCACACCGGCAATCGGGTCGGGTAGTCCCATGGCGGTTGTGTGCTTCTCATCATCACTGTAGCCCATCATCGCGGTGAGTCCGGTCATGGGTTCGACGCTGGGACCGAACGCAACAAAGTCTGAATTGGGTCCGGACGTGCCAAACCCTGGCATGGCCACGTAGATGATCTGCTCATTGGCGCGACGCAGTACATTGTAACCCAGGCCAAGACGGTTCATGGCTGATGCACTGAAGTTCTCGATCACCACATCACATTCCGCAACCAGGGCAAGGAATGTGGCTTTGCCTGCGTCACTCTTGAGGTTCAGGCTGAGCCCCTTCTTGTTGCGGTTCATCTTGTTGAACTCGCCGTTGCGGTTCCAGTACTCGTCCTTCGGATCTCCGCCTGGATACATACCGGGATTTGGCACCCGTATGTCGCGGAGACCTCGCGCGGTGGCTGTTTCTATTTTCAGGACTTCGGCGCCCATATCTCCCAGGATGCGGGTCCCGAGCGGACCGGCCCAGACATGTGTCAGGTCGAGAATGCGGATGCCCGCAAGCGGGTTATCCATGTTCCACTCCACTGTATTCGAGTTCCGGCTGCCTGACGGGTGGTGTGCTTCTGATTGCGGCCCCCGGCATTCTGATCGTGCCATGACCGGGAACGGCAACGTCCTGCCAGTAATGTCGCGCCAGAAGATGCTCATCTTGCAGAATCTGGTCCAATGTCATGGCGGTACCGATTGGCAAACGGTACTTGCGCTGGCCCAGTTCGAGGCACTCCGCCATGGTGTAGTCCAGGAATGCCTCATTGAGTATGTCATCCAGTGCGTCGGCGTTTTCGAGGCGTGCTGGCGTTGTGGAAAACCGTTCGTCTTCAAGCAGATCGTCTCTACCTAACATGGCAACAAGATTGCGCCAGAAAGTGGGCACGATCGTGAGATATATGAACCCGTCGCGGCAGCGATATAAGCTGACCGGATGAACGTTGCCCATGCGATTGCCATGCCGTGTTCTGACCTTTTGCTGCATGGTCCAGTAGATAAAGGTCCACTGAGACAGGGACATGACTGTTTCCAGCATGCTGACTTCAATCTCGGCACTTGGCCTATCCGATACGTAACTTGCGAGCGTCGATATGTAGGCAAACTGGCCAGCCTGGTATTCCGCAAAGTGCATAGGTATGGATAGCGGGACCTTGTTTTCGTCACCAATGATATAGGTATAGCCTCCCATCGCCTGAAGGATGGGGCCGAAACCCTGCCAGTCCCGATACGGACCATCCAGCCCGAATGGCGTGATACTGGCGCGCATGTCACCTGGAAAACTCCGCCAGTCCAGTTCGTCCAGAAGCGCCGGCAGGCAGTCGGTGATGACAATATTCGATTCGCCGGCAAGACGTTTCAGAACCGTTCGCCCCTGCTCTGTTCGATAATCTATGGCGAGGCGTTTTTTGCCGGTCTGTAGATAGATATCGAGAGCGTAGCCGGTGGCATCAGGTCGGGTATCAGATGGCAGGTCCACCCGGATCACCTCCGCGCCGTATTGTCGAAAAAGGCGTCCACAGTATCCTGCGGCGGCGTTGTCACCAAACTCGAGAACCCTCATCAGTTACCATATGTTCGTTACGTCAGTGCCGAAGCGTAAAGGAATGTGCTGTCGGAGACCAGCGGCTGGGCGTTGGCCCTGCAGGGAGCGCCGCAGCTGGGACAGAATCACGGTCGTGAACAAATAAAAGGTCAAAGCTGTCCAATTCGTGGGTGCCCAAGCATCATATCGATGTAGTAAACAGTTGAGCCCATCCAGGAGGCACTATGAGCAAGAAAAACTACCTATGTATTCAACGGAGTCAGCCGAACCCGGCAGGAAACGCGGGAAAAGGCGAGGGGCCATCACCTGCCCAAATGGAGCAGATGTATGCAAAGTTCATTGCCTGGAAAGAAAAGTTCCAGGACAACATTCTGGACATGGGGGGCAAATTGGGAAGCGGCAAAGTAGTTACCGCGGACGGTGTCACCGATGGCCCCTTTGTGGAAGCCAAAGAAGTGGTTGGCGGTTACATGATCGTCTCCGCGGACAGCATGGAAGAAGCGATCGAGGTCGCTCAGGAAAGTCCTGGCGTCATGCCGGGTTCAAGTGTTGAGGTGAGGGAGATCAGTACTCCTTGACCACGCCGGGGCTGGTGGAGCACTTTTTCAGGCACGAGTACGGTCGCCTGGTTGCAATACTGTCACGCCGTGTGGGGGTGGAACACGTAGAAGCTGTCGAGGACGCAGTTCAGTCTGCATTGGTACAAAGCCCGACTTGCGACGATCTTCCTGCAACATTATCTGCATCATGGCGTCGACTTCGAGTCGCTCCTGGTGTTCGAGGATCAACAGGAAATACCCCGTGCCGATCTCGCGCGGTTATCCAATGCGGGCGGGGAGATGGTCGCTTCGCTGAACGCAGAAGGAGACTTGCGCCGCAAGCTCGAACGCAAGGCGGCCTAACGGCAATCGGGAAATGGAATTCCGAATCGCCGACACCTTCATGAGCCCAAACAACCTACAACGCCACCCGATCCACCCTGCTGCGCGGAAACAGATGCCTCTTGCCACCGGCAAGGGCCGCGGTAATGCGGGTGCTGGTCTGCGGGAGAAACGGCGCTAACGATCTGCCGATTCGGGTGAGGCTGTCTACTGCGGTGGCAAGGACCAGGTCTTTGTCAGCGCCCTCGCGCTTCCAGGGTTCTTCGGCGCTGACGTAACGGTTGGTCTCTTCTATCGCCGAGAAGATCTGATCCATGGCCTTGTGCAGGGCGAATGATTCGATGTGAGCCGTGACGGTTTCCTCAAGGTCCGGGCAAATGGGGTGGTCCGGTGTTGGCAGCGGTTCACTGCCCGAGAGCTTCGTCACTCTTGCGACAAGGTTGCCAAGCTGGTTGACGAGTTCCTGATTGTAGGCGTCCCGATACCTTTGCCAGGTGAAGTCGCCGTCCTTGAAGCAGCCAATGTGGCGCAACAGGTAATAGCGAAAGGCATCCAGCCCGAGCGTGCGGATCGGTTCGTCCGGGTTGATGGCGTTACCCAGGGATTTTCCGATCTTTGTACCATCGACGGTAACGTAGTTGTGTACCAGTATCCTGTTGGGCAGGCGCAGCCCGGCCGAGAGCAGGATGGCGGGCCAGTAGACCGCGTGGAAGCGCAGCACGCCCTTGCCGACCACGTGGGTCACGTCGTCAAACCCATGCCAACGCTCGAACCCGGGTGCGCTGATGTAGTTGGCCAGGGCATCGATCCAGACATAGATGACCTGGCCCGGGTCATCAGGTACCGGTATGCCCCATCCCCTGGAGCGGATTGCACTGCGGGATACGCTGAGGTCCTGGTCCAGCAGCCGCAAGTAGCCAAGCACCTCGTTGCGCCTGGACGCAGGTTCAATCGCGATCTCTCCGGTCGAGACAAGTTCAATCAACTGGTCCCGATATCGGGTCAGGCGGAAGAAGTAGTTGGACTCCGCTACGGTTTCCGGGACGGTGCCGTGCTCCGGGCATTTGCCGTCAGTCAGTTCGGCTGCAACATAAAACTGTTCGCAGCCAACGCAGTACAGGCCGGTATAGTCGGCCTGATAGATGTCGCCACGCTCGACGCAGGCACGCCAGATCGCCTCGACGACCGGCTGGTGTCGCGGGTCGTCGCTGGTGCGGATGAAGTCCGACAGCTCAAGGCCCAGCAAACCCGTTAGTGCTTCGAAGGCATCCGATTGCCTGGCGACGTATTCCCTCGTTGGCATGCCGGCCGCCTCTGCCGCCAGTACATTCTTCAGGCTGTTCTCATCGGCGCCGGACAGAAAGTAGACGTCCGGATAGTGCCGGGTCAGTACATCCGCGAGAACAAACTCCTGGGCATGGCCGATGTGAGGTTCGCCGTTCACGTAGGGAATAGTGGTCGAGATAAAGTGTTGCATTGCTTTTCTCCAGGCAAAAAAAAGCCGGACCTCTCTGGGAGAGGCCCGGCTTGTTCGTGATGACCTGATGTCAGGTCGAGCGCGCCCCCCATGAATGATTCATGGTCATCATCTGCATCATGACGGCGCGGTTAGGGAAATCCATGGCGGTGTTTTACGCCATCTGCGCGGAAATTCAAGTATTTCTTGATTTTCCATGAGAGCTGGTGGTGATCGGATCGGGCGATTACCATGGGCCTATGAACTATCTGCGTTCCATCTCGTTTCGGCGCATCGATGGCCTGCCGAACGAATTTCCTTTTACGCTGGCCGCCGTCGAGAGCATGGATGAACTGGCATTCAATGCCCCTGTCACTTTCTTTGTGGGCGAGAACGGCAGTGGCAAGTCCACCCTGCTGGAGGCGATCGCCGTAGGGATGCGCTGTCCTTCCATCGGTCGAGCGGATGCGGTTGCCGATGACCTGCTGGCCCCGGCGAAGCGGCTTGCCGGGGAGCTGACCTTCAACAGTTCAAGGCGTCCGCGACGCAGTCTGTTCTTTCGCGCTGAAGATGCGATCGGTTACACGCTGCGGCTGCGGGATAGCATCGCGGAACTCACGGCGTTGGAGAAACATTATGACGAGACCCTGCAGGGTGAGGGCCGCGGGCGCGCTATGGGTTCGGTGCGCGGGCAGCGCATGGCGCTTGAATCACGATACGGCGCTGACCCGGACAGCCGGTCTCATGGCGAGTGGTTCCTGAACATGTTCAATGAACGGATTCTGGAGAACGGGCTGTACCTGATGGATGAGCCGGAGACGCCGCTCTCTGCCATCCACCAACTGAGCCTGCTGTCCATCATCAAGGCCCGGGCGGCCGAGGGCTGCCAGTTCATCATTGCGACGCACTCTCCCATCCTCATGGCATTGCCTGGCTCGGAGATCCTGAGCTTCGATCAGCAGCCGGTGGCGCCCGTTGCATGGGAAGACGTCGAGCACGTCAACATCACAAGGTCATTCCTGAATGACCCGGAGAGTTACCTGCGGCACTTGTAGCCAGTGACCGGATCAGGCGTCCGGGGTCAGTGCCTTGATGACGTAGCCGCCGGAGCGCTCGTCCATTTCCAGTTCCAGCAGTTTGCGGTTTTCGGCTTCTTCCAACAGGTCACTGAAGGAGCGGGCGCCGTAGTAACGCTCGTTAAAGCCGGGGCGACGCCGCTTCAATGTCTGTTTGACCATGGAGCCCCACAGCCGCTGTCGGTCGCCCTGTTCATCGTACAGCGCCTCGGCGGTTTGTATGATGAGGTTGATGGCCTCGTCCAGATCGCCGCCTTCAGGTTTGGCGCCGGTGGTGCTGGCCTTTTTCTTGGGGGTCTTTCTGGGGGCCTGCTTCTTCTTCGCCTGGGAGCGGTGCTCCCGGTCCAGGTCATCGTAGAAGATGTAGTCGTCGCAGTTGTTCATGAGCAGATCGGAGGTGGAGTTCTTGACGCCAACCCCGATGACCAGCTTGTCATTTTCGCGCAGCTTGCTCACGAGGGGTGAAAAGTCCGAGTCACCGCTGATAATCACAAATGTATCGATGTGTTCCTTGGTATAGCAGAGGTCCAGGGCGTCCACGACCATGCGGATGTCCGCGGAGTTCTTGCCCGACTGGCGGGTGTGGGGGATCTCGATCAGTTCAAACGACGCATCGTGCATGACTGCCTTGAATTCCTTGTACCGGTCCCAGTCACAGTAGGCCTTCTTCACCACGATGCTGCCCTTGAGCAGCAGCCGCTCCATCACCAGCTGGATGTTGAACTTTTCGATTCGTGCATCGCGCACGCCAAGTGCGACGTTCTCGAAGTCACAGAAGAGCGCCAGATTCAGATCGTCGCCGTCGTCGGTTGCCATAGTGGGCCTCAGTAGTTTCTGAGGCGCACCTTAAAGCCTCAAGCCCGGTATTGAAAGGGCTTTGCGCACCTTCCGCCGGGGCTGGGCGTCTCACAATGCCGCGTAAAACGCCTTGCCCAGCCGTCCGCCGCGCACATCGCCGACAATTCCGGATTTCATCTGGTTCATGACGTAGGACAGGCAGACCCGGGCCTGCTGGTCCACCACGATGGTGGAGCCGCCGGCACCGCCCCAGAACATCGCGTTCTGGTTTGGCGACATGGGCATCATCTCATTGGGGAACGCATAACCCATGCCGAACCGGATGGGCAGAAACAGCACCGCGTCAGGGCCGTTAGTCTGTTCGTCCAGCATTCTGTTGCAGCCTTCGTCAGACAAAAGGTCCACCCCGAAGGCGCTGCCCCCGTTGGCAAGCGGCGTCTGGGCGCGGACCACGGCCCGGGCATTGCCGTGGCCGCCGGCCGCGGGGATTTCGGCACGTCGCCAGGCGGGCGTATTGACGGCATCGGTCCCCGCGGGCGCACTCGCGAATACCCGCATGGGAATGGATTGCGGGTCCGGCGTGGCTGCGTTGGCGTCGGGCGGCGTCGGGTCCGCGATCATTTCCGCGACCCTTGGAAAGACACTGTCGTCCATACCGATATGAAAGTCCGCGCCCAGTGGGCTTGCGATCTCCTCTCGAAAAAAGGTCCCAATGGTCTTGCCGCTGATGCGGCGCACGATCTCGCCGATCAGATATCCCTGGGTGATGGCGTGATAACCACTTTTTGTGCCGGGTTCCCACCAGGGGGCCTGGGCCGCCAGGTTGCTGATGCAGGCGTCCCAGTCATACAGACCATCGGCAGTGGTCAGCTTCGGGTCAAATCCCGGCACAGCGGCGGAATGGCTCATGAAGTGCCGGACCTCGGTCGCTTCCTTACCGTTGCAGGCGTACTCGGGCCAGTAGGTTCCCACCTTTTCATAGAAATCGAGCTGGCCCCGGTCCGCCAGCACCAGCGCACAGATGAAGGACATGGTTTTGGTGGTGGAGTAGACGTTGACGATGGTGTCTTGTTCCCACGGGCGAGTCCTGGCCGCATCCGCATGGCCGCCCCACAGATCCACCACGAACTAGCCGTTCACGGTGGCCGCGAAACTGGCGCCAACATCCCCCTGGTCCACGAAGTTTTGCTCGAACAATGCTTTTACTTCGGCAAACTTCTCATCACAGAACCCATGAACTTCCATCGCGAGACCTTCTCTTTATCGTTGTGTCACCGCATTAATCCATCTTGCCCGGCTAACCGCAAGCCATCAATTCGGCCAGCCGACGACAGGCAGGCCGGTTTCCCGTTCTATGGTGAGCAGCCGGTTGTACTTCGCCAGACGTTCAGACTGGGTGATGGAACCCACTTTGATCTGGTCAGCAGACCAGCCCACTGCAAGATCGGCGAGCCAGGTGTCTTCGGTCTCGCCGCTGCGGGCACTGACCGTTACCTTCCAGCCAGCGTCCCGGGCGAGGTGCAAGGCAAGGGCGGCCTCGGTGAGGGTGCCAATCTGGTTGACCTTCAGCAGCAGGGCATCGCAGGCTCCGGTGTCGATTGCCCTTCTAATACGTGATGGATTGGTGCACAGCAAGTCATCTCCCAGGGTCAGGGCCCGGCCATCCAGGCGCTGCCTCAGGCGGGGCCAGTTCGGCCAGTCCTCCTCTGACAAACCATCCTCGACGCTGATAAGGGGATAGTCCGACACCCAGCCGTCTATCGTATCCAGCATCCGGTCCGCGTTCAGTGTTGCGTTCCCCAGTTGATAGCCGCCAGCAACCGCGAAGTGCGATGCCGCCACGTCCACCGCGAGGGAGATCTCCCGGCCTGGTTCAAACCCGCCGGAGGTGATCGCCTTCACAGCGTCATCAAACATGGCCCGGGCGCCGGCAAAAGGTGGGGCCAGCCCCCCTTCATCGGCTGTCAGTCGGCGCATCTGGTAGCGGGCCAGGATGTGATCTGCCGCCGCTTCATACACGGCCGCCACCTGGGCCAGGCCCTGCTCAATGGTGCTGGCCATGGCCGGGATGACCAGAACATCCTGAACCGGAACCTGGCCGCCGGCATGTTTGCCCCCACTGAACAGGTTGATGGTCAACCGGGGCAGATGCGACGGTGTATTGCCGATCATCTCTGCGAAGTACTGATACAGCGGCTTGTGTTCACGGCTGGCCATGGCCCGGGCGAAAGCGAGTGATACGCCCAGAATGGCGTTGCCGCCCAGCCTGGATTTATTGCCGGTGCCATCTGCTTCTATGAGCGCTGTGTCCAGTTCCTGTTGCGAGGACAGGGCGCGATGGCGCAATGCCTCCATGATGGGCCCGGTCACGTTGGCCGCAGCCTTTCTGCAACCGAGGCCACGGTAACGGGCAGGGTCGGCGTCGCGCAGTTCAACCGCCTCGGCCCCTCCCGTGGAGGCTCCGGAGGGCACCTGTGCGATACCAGTAAAGTCGTCCATCAACTCACAGCGCACCTCGATGGTGGGTCGGCCGCGACTGTCCAGAATCTCCTGTGCAGATAGTGCCTTGATCATGTCATGGCTCCTGTGAAGGTCCGGATGAGTTCGATGACCGTATCCGGCGCCGCACGGATCAGATCAAGGGCGGCGTGCCGCTGCCGGTCGCGTTCGGTCGCGGTAAGGTATTCGAGCGGTGACTTGCCGTCCACTCTCGCCAGTAAACAGGCGATAGTGTGCCGTACACTGCCCGCCTCGGATGCCGGGCCGCCCTGTTCAAGGTAAGTCTGCCAGAAGACCGTGGCCGCCTGCTCAAAGGTCGCCGGGCAGACGTGGTTGGCCTTGGCGAGAAGATGGGTCAGGGCGAATCCGGTATCAAAGGCGGGGTCGCCCCTGTGGATGACTTCATGGTCCAGCAGGATGAGTTTGCCTTGCCGAACGAGTATGTTTTTGGGGCTGAAGTCGCCGTGCACCAGGGCGGTGTTGCAGTTTTGGGTATCTCTGATCAGTGCTTCGAGGAAAGTTGCTGCGCCGGGAAGCCGGGTCGCGGTATGGGCGTAGTAGGGCTGAAGTCTGAGCGACTCGAAAAAGCTCCGGTCTGTGAAATGGCCCAGGATGTTCGGGTCGGCAGTGTGGATCCTCGCCAGTATCGTGGCAAACTGGCGTACATGGTCCGGTTGCACATCATTGTGCAGCAACATCGATTTCCAGTTCTGATGGGGCGTCGGTACTGCGGTCATGGCCAGCAGGTGGAGCTGCCGGTCTTCAAAGCGCAAGGCTGGCACCTGGCCGGGTTCCAGCAGCACGCCAAGGGCTCGCATGCCTTCTGCTTCACGATGGATTCTGGCCGGGTCGGCGCGCCAGTCGGCGTCTACCCGGAGTTTTGACAACGCCTGTTTGATAACGAGTGAAGGATGGTGCGAATCCCCCTGACGTTCCACCAGGACGCATCGGTTGGAGACGCCGCCGCTGAGGGTGGTATATCGGCAGGGCTCGTCCAGTTCGACGTGGCCGTGTTGGCGCAGATAGTGGGCGAGTTCCCGGTGGCGCTCAATATCCATCGCCGCGGCCACTACTCCGCCGTGGCAGTGTGCTCGCGGCGCAGCAGTTCCCAGTTGATCTCGTAGCCAAGGCCCGGTTCTGTCGGTGCATACACCAGCCCCTGGTCGTCCACCTCGATGTCCTCCACCAGCCCGAACTTGTTAGCACCGGTACACGGGAAGACCTCGTAGAATTCACAGTTGGGCACCGCCATGGTGACATGCAGATTGGCGACATTGTTCAGGCTGTTCCCGCCATGGTGGATCTCGCAGTTCATGTTGAAGCCCTCTGCCAGATGGCAGAGCCGAACCAGCGGGGTGATGCCACCGGTAATGGCAACATCGCCGCGCAACATATCGGTCGCGTTCTGGGTGATCCACGGGGCCATGCCATAGTAGCGCCCGGGGGTGTATTCCGTTGACATGATGGGGATGTCAAGTTTGTCCCGCAGCTTGACGTAGTTGTAGAGGTCCTCCTCGACCAGGGGGTCTTCGTACCAGTAGTAGTTCAGGTCCTCGATCGCCCGGCCCACCCGCAGCGCATCCGGGTATCGGTAGGCCCACATGGAATCCAGCATCAGCAGCATGTCGTCACCCACCGCGTCGCGGACTGCCTCGCAGATTTTGATGTCCGCACTGGCCTGCCCATGGGGATGCAGCTTGTGTGCGGCCCAGCCGAGTTCCTTGAACAGGATGGCTTCTTCGGCATAGGCTTCGATGGATTCGTGCCAGGCCGTGCTGGAGTAGGCTGGCACGGCATCCTTGCAGGTGCCCAGCAGGCGATGGATGGGCTGGCCGGCCTGCTTGCCGTTGATGTCCCACAGGCAGATGTCGATGGCACCGATCACGTAGGTGGAAACGGACCGGTTCATTTTCCACATCTCCCACCAGATCTGCCCGATATCGAGCGGATTTCGCCCCATGACAATCGGCTTGATGAATTCGATCAGGCCCGGTGCAAAATGGTTGGCCCCCATTCTGGATGAACCCAGGAAGGCGTTGCCGGTGACGCCCTCATCGGTTTCGACCGAGACGACGCCAAGCTGGCGGGTATTGCCAAACTGGGTACCCACACCGGTTTTCCACGGTTCGGTGTGCCAGTTGAACATCTCGATTTTGACATTGGTAATCTTCATGAACGTGTCAGCCCCGGTAGATCTTGCCCATCTTTCGTACTGGTTCGAGCAGCGACAGATCGCCTTTTTCGACTGTGTTGCCCTGCGGGAAGGGCGGGCCGGCCGGATAGCCGAGGGCAGTGACCACCCGGTCATCCTGATAATAGCAACCGAGGGCCTGGGTGATCAGCGTCTGGGCGAACCGCGGCTCGGTGGCGCGGGATGTGTTCACGAGGTCAATCGCATCGTCGGCCGATAGCCCGCCAAATGCGATTCCCAGTCGTTTCTGAGCCAGGTCCTCGGCGGCATCCAGGTCAGCCCGGATGGCATCCAGGGCCTCGGGTGCAAATTCAGCGACGTATCCCATGAGGTCCAGTTCGCCCGCCGAGGGCATGCCGCGCCCGGCATCAGCCGGAATGATGGCATCCAGCATCACCCTCAGGGTTCGGCTTTGAGTCTCGGAGAGTCCGCTGTCCGATACGATTCGTTCTGCCATGTTAGTCTCCTAATCGAACAGGTTAGCCAGGTTCTTTTTCATGTTGTCGGCAATGTACAGCGCCAGCGCCTGAATGGTGGTCGTGGGGTTCACCGCACCAGCGGTCACGAAGATGCTGCCGTCGATGATAAAGAGGTTCCTGACGTCGTGGGACCGTCCCCATTCATTGACCACCGACTTTGCCGGGTCCTTTCCCATCCGGGCGGTGCCCATCAGATGCCATCCCGTATGCCGGTTCTGGCCCCAGGAGTTCACCTGGAACGCCCCGGCGGCTTCCAGCGCCTCGGTCGCAGAGCGGATTCCATGTGCCAGCATGCGCTGACTGTTCTCGCTCAGCCGATAGGTGATCTTCGGCGCGGGGATGCCACTTGAGTCCTTCAGGTCCGGGTCCAGGGTCACGGTGTTGATCTCCTCGGGCAGGTCCTCACAGCAAATGTTGAACAGAACGGAGTTCCCGAGATACTTCCTGAATGCTTCATGATGGCCCTTGCCGAGGGGAATATCGCCCCGGGCCACGCCCTGCAGCGCCAGGGAAAGGGGCGCCTGGCCACGCGTCACCTGCAGGGTATAGCCGCGCACGAAGTCTCTCGACGGGTCTGTTTCATAAAACTGCTGGCTGAGCAGGCTGGTTCCCTGGGGGCCCAGATGCCCGTCAAGATTTCCATCCAGAAAGCCCTCCACATGGCCCCAGGGATGGAACATGAGGTTCTTGCCCACCAGCCCCGAGCGGTTTGCCAGACCATCCGGGAAGCGCTTCGAGGTGGAATTGAGCAGCAGTCTGGGGGTGCCGACACCGTTACAGGCCATGATCACGACATGAGCGGCCTGGAACTGTTCGACGCCGTTCTCATCGAAATAGATGGCGCCCGTGGCCATGTCATTGTCGTCCACAGTGATCTCACGGACCCGGCAGCGGGTCCTCAGTTCGACCCCAAGTCGCTGATTGAGTGGCCAGTAGGCGATGTCGACACTGCTCTTGGCACCCTGGGCACAACCGGAATTGCAGGGGCCAAGGTTCAGGCATTTGCCTCTGCCCTCATAGTCCTCGCTGATGATGGCGGCGTCGGAAGGCCACCAGTGCCAGCCCAGCTTGTTGAAGCCCCGGGCGACGGCGTTGCCCATTTTCCCGATGGGTATGTGGGGCAGCGGCGGTTCGTGGTATGGGATGGCAGGGTCGCCAGCGAGTCCCGAGACGCCCATGTTGCGATCATTCTGGGCGAAATAGGGTTCGAGGTCATAGTAGTCAACGGGCCAGTCGTCGCCGACGCCGTCCAGTGAGCGGGTCCTGAAGTCTGACGGCTTGAACCTCGGAAAGTGTCCTGAATACAGTACGGTGCCGCCCCCCACACCGTTGAAGTTGGCCACAGAGACGGCGGAGTCGTCCTCATTGATTGGGTAGTCGGTGTCCCGCTTGCGAACATTGGGGCTCTGGCTGTACGCCACGTTTCGCAACACCTGCCACTCGCGGCGGTTGCTGGGGTAGTCGGCGGGGTTCATCCAGTCGCCCTGTTCCAGGCAGACGATTCGCATTCTGGTGTCGGACAGGCTCCAGGCGGCGGCAGCGCTTGAGGCGCCGGCACCGATGATCAGAATATCCGCAATATCTTCAGCCACCTTGTCTGTCTCCTCAAATCCGGTTTCTCAAATGGGTTCGATGGTATCAGTGTCCTGATGTCCGGGGAATGGTCAGCAGCATGACAGGTCAGTGCATTTCGAGACCACCAGCGACCGCCAGCGCGATACCGGTGACGTTGCGGGCGGTGGCGAGGTAAACGGCGGTCTCGCCCATGTCGGCCTCGGTCTGGGGCCTGCCCAGCGGAATCATCTGCTGCATGCGTTGCTCGAACGCGGCATCGCCCTGATTGGCCATCAGATGGTCATACCACATGGCGGTTCCGACAATACCAGGGCAAAGCGCATTGACCCGGATGCCCATGGGTGCAAACTCGAGGGCCAGAGACTGGGTGAGCCCGACCACGGCAAACTTCGAGGCGCAGTAGGCAGACAGATTGGCGCTGCCCTTCTTGCCTGCAATGGAGGCGGTATTGACGACGGCTGCATCCTTTGAGGTCTGCAGATGAGGTAGTGCGGCGCGTATCATATTGAAGATTCCCTTGACGTTGACGTCGAAGGTCCGGTCCCAGTCTGCTTCACTGAAGGCTCCGATCGGGCCACTCGCGATGACGCCGGCATTGTTTGCCAGCACGTCCAGGCCGCCGAACCTGGCCACGGTTGCTTTCACTGCAGCGTCACAGGAGGCGGCGTCAGTGACGTCCAGGTGAACCAGGTCCACGGGCCCGAGGCCAGCCAGGGCATCCACGGTTTCCTTCATTTCGTGATCCGACGCAAGGTCGTAGTTCCACTGGCCCTTCTTGCCCAGATCGCCGATCATGACCTGGTCTCCCGCTTCCAGAAAAGCCCGTGCGATACCCCG
>JAQBUI010000042.1 GCA_027624035.1 Pseudomonadota bacterium
TCCGGATATTACAAGTCTGTAACACCGACTTCTATCTCAGGAAATTTCTCACTCCGCTGGTGCTCGCGCTGCAGTCCCGTGGTTACAACGTCGAGTGCCTCACAGAAGGCACGAGTTCGGTACAGCACCTGGTCAGCCAGGGTATCGGGGTCCACGACTTCCAGTTCCCCAGGCGACCCTCTCCGGTGGCTTTCGCCGGAGCCGTGCTGCGGATGAGCGAACTGCTGCGACAGGGCGCCTATCACGTCGTCAACAGTCACAATCGAAACTCCAGTATCGTGGCACGTATTGCCGCGGCGCATGCCAGAGTGCCCATCAACCTCTATACGGCTCACGGCTTCTATTTCCAGGACCATCAGTCCCGTCCTGTTCACAAGATGGTAGAGATATTCGAGGGCCTGCTGGCCAGGCTGACCACCTACACCCTGAGCCAGAGCGCCGAGGATGTTGAACTCATGACGGCCAGGCACTGGATATCCCCCGAGAGAATCCGATACATCGGCAATGGAATCGACGCTGCACGATTCGCCCCGGCACCCCGTGGGGGCAGGCCGCCTTCCGGGATACTGAAGATCAGTGCAATGGGTCGGTTGGTCGCCGGCAAGGGCTTTGAGGATATCCTCCGGGCGATGGCAAAAAGCCAGCATCGGAGCGAGCTCAGGCTGACGTTCATTGGCGGCAATATTGACCAGGATATTTCCCCCTCTGCGGCCCATTTCAGCCAACTGATGACTGACCTCGGGCTCGAATCCCAGGTGACGATCACTGGCATGATCGATCATGTCGAAGACCACCTGAACCAGGCGGATGTGTTCATTCATCCATCCTACGCCGAGGGCATGCCACGGTCGCTGCTCGAAGCCATGTCCGTTGGCCTGCCCTGCATCGCAACCCGCATCCGGGGCGCCCGGGAGATCATCGAGCCTGGTGAAAACGGCCTCCTCTACACCCCCCATGACTCGGACGAACTCGCCACCCGAATAGACCACCTGTTTGCAAACCCACCCCTTCGCGAGGCTCTGGGCCAGGGCGCCCGGGCCACGGTGCTGGCCAGATACCAGGAACACGACTACATTGGGAGGCAAGTTGATGCCATCGAGGACCTGCTCCGGGAAAAGGGAATGATGTGATCCTATGACTCAATGAAGAATCCATGGCATCCAGGGATCCACTACAGCGGATATCGAATCCCATGACACCCAGATCAGCGGCCACTCATTCCGGGCCCGCAGTGTTTTTGACTTTTGCTCTTGCCGTCGCAGCCATGTCTTTACCCCTTGGAAGTCATCGGGACTGGATCTGGCCGGCGTTCACGATACTGTATTGCGTGCTGGGGATGCTTGTTCTCAGAAGCCCGGCAGGCACCAGAGAAATCATCTATCAGCATAGAATCAGCATCATCGGGTCTGGTTTTCTCATCGTGTGGATTGGAATACAGGCCTGGGGCCTTGGCCCCCTGCTGGAGCCTGTTTCAATTGATCATGCGATGACGCGCCTCGACTGGTACAAGACGGTCGCGTATGGCTGCGTTCTGATACTGACCATCTGCCTGCTGGACCGCGAGTCAAGGGTGCGGACCCTCATTTACGCAGTGCTCATGGTTGCCCTTGGACAGGCAACCTTTGGCATCGTCGGGACGCTGAACGGTCTGCAGCAGTCTGCCCGGGGAACGTTTCCAAATCCGAATCATCTTGCAGGCCTTCTTGAAATGAGCCTTGGCCTGGGTATCGGCCTGATGATCGCCATGCAGACGCCTGCCGCGAGGCGGCCACGGTCCGGCGATCGGCTGGTTTCCTGGTTGCACGTCCTGACCGGCCCCAGGGGCAGACTGCGGCTGGTCTTGCTGATACTGGTGATCGGACTGGTGATGACCTCGTCGCGCACCGGCAACGTCGCCTTTCTCTGCAGCATCCTGATCACCAGCGGCCTTATGCTGGCGATCACGCGACAGATGGCACGAATGACTGCTGTTTTCCTGATCAGTATTCTAGTGATTGACGTCGCCATCATCGGACACTACTTCGGCCTGGAACGTATCGCCAAGCGTCTTGAGGGCATGGCTCAGCAAGCCAATCCACGGGGCGATATCAACCGCGTCAGTCTCACCATGCTCCGTGACCACTGGCTGGCGGGTACCGGCAGCGGCACCTACGAAGTGGCTTTCGCGCCCTACCGGCAGCAGGACATCGGCAACCGGGTCTCGAACGCTGAAAACGACTATCTGGAATTCCTGATTGAACTGGGTTTGATCGGCAGCATTCCATTGCTGCTACTGCTGATCGCTGGCATCCGCGCCATGATCCTGCTCGCGAGACGACCGGCGCAGTTTGGTCGTGGTATTGCATTCGGTTGCATGACCGCAACCGTGTCGATGCTCATTCATTCTGCGGCAGACTTTAACCTTCAGATCCCGTCAAATGCCGTACTGTTCATTGTCATCCTCGGCCTGCCACAAGCATTGCTGTGGACATCAGCCATGGAGGACAAGCCCCCACTCCGTCTGGAGAGTGCAGGCTGAATCTGGTCGCACGTTCCCTGGCTAGCGCCCTTTGAAGACCGGCTGCTGCTTGTTGACGAAAGCGATAGAAGCAGACTTATGGTCCTCAGTTTCGAAACAGCGCATCATGTGCATCGCTTCAAGATCAAAGACATCACTGAGGCTGCCATGCTGGGCAGCATTCAGGTTCTGTTTCATATAGCCGATCGCGATCGTGGGAAGACTGGCAAGGTGCCGGGCATACGCCTGTGACTCCGCCTCAAAGGTCTCTGCAGGCGCCACCCTGGACACGAGACCCATCTCCCAGGCCTGCTGGCCGGTGATCACTTCCGCTGAAAAATACAGTTCCCTCGCCTTCGCCGCACCGACCAGGTGAGGTAGAAAATAGGACCCGCCGTAATCACCGGAACCACCGATCCTGGCAAACGCCGTGGTGATCTTGGCGGTATCGAGGGCAAAACGCATGTCGCAGGCAAGCGCCAGCGCAAGCCCGCCACCGGCCGCGGCGCCAGGGATGATCGCAAGCGTAGGCTTGGGCATTTCATGAAGCAGGCGACTCATTTCCATGCTGCGCCTGAGCCCCTGGACCCGCTGTTCAAGGGTCGGGGCCTCGCGTTGTTCGTCACCACGGGCATCGATCCGAGCGTCGCTCGCGAAGCCCTTGACGTCACCGCCGGCACAAAACGCACCACCGGCACCGGTCAACACCAATGCGCGAACTTCAGGGTTGGCGGCCGCTCTGGGAATAGCAGCCTGCAGCCGGGCCATCATGTCGGGGCTCATGGCATTGCGTGCTTCGGGACGGTTCATGGTCAACGTACAGATGCCGTCAGCAAAGGATTCAATAAGGTGTTCAGCCATCAAGAGCAACCTGCTAGTCAACAACAACGAACGGGGAATGAAAGGGAAGACCACCTCAGCCACATTCCGGCACATAGAGTCGATGCTACCGTTGCTCCCTTCCGGGCCTGGCGGGGTTCACAGCTTCCTATTGCGAAAGGACCGAGGTGGAGACGGCATTATACCAGTTTAACGAAGCGAATCGACCCAGTGTTCTTCGGTGACGATATTGATGGGCACACCGGCCTCCCTGAGTTCAACCGCCCTCTCGATGCTTCGCCCGAAGGTGGTGTGAATCCAGTCCGGGCTCGATCCCTCACCGATCACCAGATAATCTGTTTCCTGACCTGGTGTGGGCACCACCGTACCACCCAGTTCCAGGATCGCTTCTTCACAATCAAGCAGGGTCCCGAAGACGAACCGCCCGGTCAGGCAGAACGTACTGCCTTCGAAGGTGATCTCCGGGGCCGGCCGGTCGACGGGCAGAGTGGTCGACTGGTTCGGTTCAGAGAGCAGTGTGCTGTCACCGGTCAGGTCCCTCAGCGTGCCCAGTAGTTCCTGCTGTTCGTCCGGAGACAAGATGCCGTCCCGCAACATCTCAGTCAGCCGGACATACAGGACATTGACCGGCCACCTGTCTGCGATTTCACGATGCTGTTCGATCCAGCGCCCCAAAAAGATGGCTTCTTTCTCGTCCACCACACCATCAGCAATCACGCCACGGCTGATCCCGATCAACTCATCGATCAGGCGATCCTGCACCCGGGCCGCATTCTTCGATCTTGCTACCTTGTTCACCAAGCCTGACTCCTTAACTGCCTGATCGATGCTACCCAGCCATCGACCCGGGTCATATCTGTGTTCCCGTCCACTCATCAACGTAGTCATCCACATCGAGTTCGGGGGCTTTTCTGGATCTTCCCTCTACCTGTCCAAGATAGAGATAGCCTACGATCCTTTCGTCGTCTGCAACGCCAAGCCCTTCCTGCACCACCCGGTCATAGGCCATGCTACCGGTCCTCCAGATGGCTCCGAGACCCTGGGCGAAGGCTGCGACCGACATGTTCTGCATGGCAGCGCCACAGGACAATAGCTGTTCGACTTCCGGAACCTTGGGATGTTCAGACAATCTCGCGATTCCGATGAGAATGACGGGTGCCCGCAGCGGCTTGGATCTGACTTTCTCAAGCTGCGCCTCGCTGGTTCCGGCATCCTGCTGACGTGCTGCCCGGACGAAAAGGTCTCCGAGCAGATGACGATAACTTCCTCTGACAATCAGGAACCGCCACGGACGCAACAACGCGTGGTCGGGGGCACGCAGTGCCGCCTTGAGAATGTTGTTCAGAGCCTGACTCGATACCTCACCGCTCAGCCTCGGTGCAGATACCCGGGTATGCAGCGCTTCCAACGCGTCCAATGACTGACTCCTGTAGCTCGACTGCGCCTACCATACTGCAAACCCTGCCACAGGAAAACACTGCAATAGCCAGTCCTGAACGATGGGTGATGTCGTCAGCCGGAAACGGTGCATGCAGGCCTTCAGAAACGGCCTACTGCCGCCAGACCCGCACATCCTCCGGGGGAGGGGACTCATGAGTACGAGTGGCATTGATGTCGATGCCACCCCGACGATTGAAGCGAGCGTTGACCGCCAGTCGATCCGGTGAGCATCGGTTCATGATATCAATGAAGATCCGCTCGGTAATCTGTTCAGCAAACTCGGCGTGCTCACGGTAGGACACCAGGTACTTGAGCAGTCCCTCATGGCTGATGCTGTTGCCCGCATACTGGATCATGATACTGGCAAAGTCCGGCTGACCGGTCATGGGACACAACGACTTGAACAGATGGGTGTACAGGGTCTCACGGACGATGGTCTGGCTTGCAAGCTCCAGAAAATCCGGATTCCAGTAATACTCTTCGATGGCCACGTCCTGATGGTCCAGGCTGGTTCCAAGCAGCGAGCCAACTGACTCATGCAGGACCTGATCTGGGGTGAGCAGGGAGACAATCACCGGCGAACCTCCTACAGCCACCTTCAGGTCGGATTCCAGCGTCGACAGGACTTCGTTTCGATTGGCGAACGGTGTACCACTATAGGACCCGAGATAGAGCTTCAGGGACCTGGATTCGATCAGCTTCGGTGATTTGACCGGCACCTGGAACCGGGCAAGCGCTGCTTCGGGCTTACCCTTGCGATTCAGCCAGGTAAATTCGAACGCGTTCCAGGTATCGAGACCGCGGAACG
The DNA here is from genome assembly GCA_027624035.1 of Pseudomonadota bacterium. Lineage (GTDB taxonomy): Bacteria > Pseudomonadota > Gammaproteobacteria > Pseudomonadales > Azotimanducaceae > UBA7455. The sequence goes on from JAQBUI010000042.1 coordinate 5,586, forward strand.
GCAAACCGTCTTCAGTGATCCCGAGCATCCTTCGCTGCTCCGAACGAGGGATCGAATTCAGGAGAGATGGCGTATAGGTCGTCACATACGCCGCCTTATCCTCCGTACTGCTCGCCATGGCCCAGGCTCCGTTAACATCACAGGATTTGCAAAGGCGTCAGTTCACTTGAAGCACTGGCAATTGTCAACAAGCGGGTACTGGAATGGCTTTGATTAGAGCGCAAATTCGACCTGTGGTAGAAAGTAGCCGCCGATCGGTCCATTCAGATGCAATGTCCGTGGAGTGTCGATAGAGTGTCAGACATCCACCAGGCGGACACCTAATGACACGCACCCGCATCCTGATTTTGACCTCACTGATCTTCTCGTGGAACGTTTCGGCCGGAGACAAGCGGCTCGAGGAAGTCGTGGTATCCGCATCGCGCTCAGATCAGGCGCTCGGAGAGATCCCTGCCAGCGTCGGGGTGATCATTGAGGATACCCTGACCGAAATCGGTCACTCACACCCGAACGAGGCTCTGCAGCGAGTGGCGGGTGTCTGGATCAGCCGGGGCAATGGTCAGGAGAGCCTTACCGCCATTCGTTCACCGGTGCTGACCGGGGCGGGCGCATGCGGCGCATTTCTAATGTCCCAGAATGGGATCCCCCTTCAGGCCGCCGGGTTCTGCAATGTCAATGAACTGTTCGGTGCGCACTCGGAAGTAGCCAGTAGAGTTGAAGTGATTCGGGGCCCGGGGACGGCCCTGCACGGTTCAAACGCCATGCATGGTCTGATCAACGTGATCACCCCATCGGTCGGCCAACCCGTTGCCCAGGGTCAGATAGAGGGCGGACCCCACGACTATCAAAGGCTGAAGCTGCAGTACGGCAGCCCCGGGTGGCGCCTGGATTTCAGCGGTACCCACGATGCGGGATTCAAACAGGATTCCGGATTCGTGCAGCAGAAAGCAACCTTCCGGACCCTGCACCACTTCGGCGACCTGTCGATGACCGGGATGCTCTCGGGCACCCGGCTGCAACAGGAGACTGCTGGCTTCGTCGTAGGGGATGACGCCTGGCGAGACGCCAGTCGACAACGGGAAAACCCCAATCCCGAGGCCTACCGAAATGTCCGGACCGTCAGAGGGAATCTGGAACTTGCCGGTACCCTGGCCAACGGCATGGACATGACGATCACGCCCTATGTACGCATGATTGAAATGGATTTCCTTCAGCACTTCCTGCCTGGCCAGCCCGTGGAAGAGAACCATCACGTCAGCGCAGGTGTCCAGACCAGCTTTGAAAGCGACCAGTGGATCGTTGGCGCCGACGCCGAGTGGACCAATGGCGAGCTCCGTGAATTTCAGCAGGGCCCGACCGCCGGAAGTGCCTTTCTCACAGCCACTATTCCCCAGGGACTTCACTATGACTACGAGGTGACCGCCGTCACAGCCGCGACGTTTGTCCAATACCAATACCCTCTGGGGACTCGCAGCCGCATTGAAGCGGGCGGCAGACTTGAGGCACTCCATTACGACTATCACAACCGGATGCGACCGGGCCGAACTCGTGATGATGGCACCGCCTGCGGTTTTGGTGGATGCCGGTTCAACCGACCCGCTGACCGATCGGACCGGTTTGTGAACTTCTCGCCCAAACTCGGTCTGGTTCATGAGGCAGGCCCCGGACGACAGTTGTACGTCCGCCTCGCCCAGGGCTTCAGAGCACCCCAGGCAACCGAACTCTACCGCCTCCAGGACAGTCAGAATGTCACCGACATCGATGCCGAATCACTGATCAGTATTGAAGCTGGCCTGCGGGGCATGACGACCCACTGGTCCTGGGATGCAGCGCTGTATCGAATGAACAAGACCAATGTCATCTTTCGCGACAGCAATCGCATGAACGTCGACAATGCAGAAACCAGACATACGGGCCTCGAAGTGAGTGTCTCCTGGTCCCTGAGTGACGCGCTTACTGCGAATTTGTTCATGACGCTGGCCAACCATGAATATGCCAATGATCCCGACCGCTCCTCGACCGCCATTCGAGGCAATGAGATCGATACGGCACCAACGACCATGGGATCAGCCAATCTACGATGGCAGCCGACCGATCGTTGGCAGTCCGAACTGGAATGGGTTCACATGGGAAGCTACTTTACCGACCCGGAAAACACTCATTCATATCCGGGTCATGATCTGCTGAATCTCCGGGTCCGATATCGTCCCTCTGACAGCCTGACCCTGTTTGCGCGGATCATGAACCTGGCAGATCGAAAATATGCCGACCGGGCAGACCTCGGATTTGGCAGCGAACGCTTTTTCATTGGCGAGCCGAGGAGTGTCTACCTGGGCGTTCTTTATTCCGCGCAGCATCTATGATTACATCCAGGCTGGATTTACGTACGGGAATCAAGATATGAAGTCCAGAGCTGCAGTTGCCTGGGGTGCGGGTCAACCGCTGACGATCGAACAAGTGGATGTTGACGGGCCCAAAGCGAATGAAGTGCTGATCCGCATGGTGGCCACCGGTGTGTGTCATACGGATGCCTTCACGTTGTCCGGCGAGGACCCAGAGGGAATTTTCCCCGCGATCCTGGGCCACGAGGGCGGCGCCATCGTCGAGGAGGTCGGTGCTGGTGTCACCTCAGTTGCACCCGGTGACCACGTTATTCCTCTTTACACAGCGGAATGTGGCGTCTGCAAGTTTTGTCGGTCCGGCAAGACGAATCTGTGTTCTGCCGTCCGCGCCACCCAGGGACAGGGCCTGATGCCCGACGGTACGACGCGATTCTCATGCAACGGCAAACCGGTCTACCACTACATGGGGACATCCACATTTTCGGAGTACTCGGTGGTCGCCGAGGTATCGCTCGCGAAGATCAACAAGAACGCGCCGCTCGAAAAGGTCTGCCTGCTGGGTTGTGGCGTGACGACCGGCATCGGTGCGGTGGTCAATACCGCTAAAGTGGAGCCCGGCGCAACAGTGGCAGTCTTTGGGCTCGGCGGCATCGGCCTGTCCGTTGTGCAGGGGGCAGTCCTCGCGAAAGCGGGCCGGATCATCGCGATCGACGTCAATACCGACAAATTTGAGATGGCAAAGGCACTGGGTGCGACCGACTGCGTGAACCCGAAGGACTTCGACGCGCCGATTCAAGACGTCATCGTCGACATGACCGATGGCGGCGTCGACTACTCATTCGAATGCGTGGGTAATGTCGAACTGATGCGTTCTGCGCTGGAGTGTTGTCACAAGGGATGGGGAGAATCGATCATCATCGGGGTGGCCGGTGCTGGCCAGGAAATCAGCACACGGCCCTTTCAACTGGTGACTGGCCGGGTATGGCGTGGCACCGCGTTTGGTGGCGTCAAAGGACGTACTCAACTACCGGGAATGGTGAACCAGTACCTGGAAGGTGCCATCAAACTGGATGAATTCATAACCTATACCATGCCCCTTGACGCCATCAACGACGCCTTTGAGCACATGCATGCCGGGCGCAGTATCCGGAGTGTGATCCTGTACTGACGAAACGGTTCGAGCCGTACCCGACCGGGCCTCGCGGTCAATCCTTTTTCCGGCGGCCCCGCTTTTGTCTTCTTGGCTTCTCGGCGGCGAGACGATCGGAATCTCGTCTGTCCTCCGCCTCTCGTCGATCCGCCTGGCTCTTGCGCCGTTCAACCTTGGGCCCGTCAGCCGGTTTGTCTGCCATGAAAAGTCTCCGCGTTTCAAGTCTCAAGCCGCAAGGATAACCTACCCCACTCCACCATGAAATCCTGTTGTCAGTCGGTTGCCCCTTCTCGCCCTGACGCTTGACGGTAGGGCTGATCCTTCATAGAATGCCGCCGCTTTCATGAGCAGCGTCCCCTTCGTCTAGAGGCCTAGGACACCGGGTTTTCATCCCGGCAACAGGGGTTCGACTCCCCTAGGGGACGCCACCTTGTGAAGTGTTGACGTTTGGCATCTTTGGCACGAGAATGGTGCCTTCACGCGTTTGTGCGTGATCTTTGGCAGTGAGTTTGTCATTCAAATTCCAGTCGATTAGCGGGAATAGCTCAGTTGGTAGAGCACAACCTTGCCAAGGTTGGGGTCGCGAGTTCGAATCTCGTTTCCCGCTCCATTATCTCTTGATTGTCTCTCGATACCCCTTGCCCGAAAGCCCTCGGCGTGCGCGTCTCGGCACGCATCCTGTACCGCTCTACCCTCTTTATTGACCCCTTTCTGCCCTGGCATCGTTTTCAAACGAAAGATCACCAGAAAAAAGGGGCAACAACATGATCAACCGGGTTTCTTTCACCGTCCTTCCGGCCATGGTCGTCACCATCCTGTTGTTCTACATCATGTTTCTATTGATTCAATCTGACGGCGTTGAACTGGACGAGAGGGAGATCATCAATCTCGTCGACTATGTTCGGGTGCCGGAGCCGCCCGAGCTTCGGGTCGACCCCCGCACAGTCGAGCGACCCGAGCCACCACAGCCACCACCGGAGGTCCCCGAGGTCTCCTTCAACCCCGGCAAAGACCCGATTCTCGTCTGGGAGCCCGCCCCGCCTCAGCAGCCTCGCACCAACGCAGGTCCCATGCTATCCGATGGGGCCTATCTGCCCATCGTCAAGGTACAGCCCAACTATCCCCGCAGAGCGCTTCAAAACGGCCAGCAGGGCTGGGTCGTGTTGCAGTTCACGGTGGATGAACTGGGCCGGGTCGTGTCACCAGAGGTCCTGGAGACGTGTGTGACCACTTTGTCAGTTTCCGTCGAGGACTGCACCGACAGTCCGGGATCCATCTTCAATCATGCGGCAACGACCGCTGCCATGCGTTTCAAGTACAAGCCACGAATTGTCGATGGTTTCGCGGTACCAACCAGCGACGTCCGACACAGGATTTCGTTTCAGTTGACCCAGTGAACCTGCTTCAGGGACATCTTGATCAGGTGGACTTTTCCGCGAGAGCCGGGCGTTTTACCGGCAGACCGCATTGGCTTTCGCGATGTTTCGGCACGATTCCAACGGCCCTGTCGAGAAAGAAGGGCCTCAGGCACGAAACGCATAGGTGACCCGTGCCTTGGAACAGAGCCGCTGCTCGTCGTCAGTAATCTCGACATCAATGACTGCAAGCTGACGCCCCCGCTTGATCACCTGGGCGGTGGCATAGATGTTGTCACCGTGAGCCTGACGCAGGTAGCTGACGCCGAGTTCCGCGGTACCTGCAGGTTGAGCGTCCTCTGCCATGTCTGAAAAGACGGCGACCAGCATGACGATATCTACCATGGCGGACAGAATCCCGCCATGCACTGAGCCGCCAATGCCGGCAGGTGTCTTGTCAGTCTTCCTGAGTACGATCCGGCCATAGCCAGGGCGCTGTTCGAGCAGGGAAATTCCCAGCATGTGATTAAGAGGCTGGGCATCAAATTGGGCTTTGTCCATGGAAATCGTACTCGTCAGAAAAAAGGCTCATCTCGTTTCCCGGCCCGGTTCGCGCTCAGTCTGGCGGCCAGGATACCAGCAAGAAGGCCAAATAGATGACCCTCCCAGGACACGAAACTGTCACCCGGCAGCACACCGTAGATCAACCCGCCATAGTAGATCACCATGAACCCGGACACGATCAATGTGGACGGGCTCCGCTCATAGACCCCGAGCGCCACCAGATAGCCGAAATAACCGAACACCAGGCCGCTGGCTCCAATGTGGAAGGCAACCCGGCCGAAGCACCATACCAGCAAACCAGCGAGCAGCGTAACCATGACCGAGACAAAAATGAAACGGGACGTTCCGCGAGTGCCCACGAGCAGACCCATGACCAGCAATGGCGTGGTGTTCACGAGCAGATGCTCGAAATTCCCGTGGAGAAAGACCCAGAAAATGATCCCCGGCAGGGTTTCGAGATTCCTGGGGTAGACACCGTAGTAGTTGAGCCGGTGCCCGAGCAGGCTGTTGACGCCCTCAACGCACCAGACCAATACCACCAGGACAATGACGGCGCGGCCACCGACAATCCAGTTTGCAAACAGTTGTTTCACTGCAGGCAGGCGCTGACTCGCTCCGGTTGATACTCGGCATCCTGAGACACCATCAGGAACAGGGCCTTGCCAGAAACGGCCCCATCCGGATGAGGGTTCACGACGATGTTGTCATCCAGACCAAGATAGCCGAGGGGCGTCCCCAGCCCCTGCTTCAAAAGCCGCGACGCCAGTTCTCCCCAGGGCTGATGATTGAAATGCACATCGTAGCGACGCGGATGAGTACCCTGGTATCTGAAGAGATCTTCCATGATCGCCTCTGTGCCTGGTGCGGCCATCGCTCTGACCAGCAGTTCCGGATAGGCTCGTACCGGCCGGATGACCGCGTTGGCTCCATGATGTATCAGGCGCTGCCGATTGGCCTCCTGAACACATTCGGCGAGAACGTAACCATGACTGTCAAAGCTGGACAGCTGATCCAGGACGTCCAGGGTCAGGCTGTCGGAGCGGTAGTCACCCGTATCCTCTGCCATGATGACAATGAATCGGGCTGACTGGACATCCACATCTGAAAGATCAGCCAGACCTTCGGGCCTGCCCGAATGCAGCACCACCCCCATTGCGGCAATGTCGCTGGGCAAACCATCCGGAAAGTCCGAAGACATCACCTGAATCGGGCAATCTGCCAGTAGCGGGGTTCCCCGAATTTGCTCTACAAGAATCCGCAGATACTTCGGGCCGTCATATTTTGGCGTGTTGATAATGACGATATGGTCGTTCATCTTCCATCTCCATTGGCCCTTGCGCATCCGCTCACGACGGTCCAGACGGTAGTCGAACCATTCCCCGGCAATCTGTGCCAACAGGAATATGCCGAACACATACATCAGTACGACTGTGGCCATCCGACCTGGCAGGGTGCTCGCGCTCATGTCGCCGTAGCCAACGGTCGTCATTGTGGTCATCGTCAGCCAGATCGCATCTGCCGGGCCCAGACCTTCGAACTGGATCATGGCGATGACGTTCGCAGCCCCAAGGCCCAGCAACACCAGGAATAGCTGGAATATCTTGGCTCGACGATCATGCCTCGTCTGTGCGCTATAGTAGCGGTATCGCCGTCGACGCCAGATTTCGCTCTTGATCCTGATCATGGATCGCCACTGTCCGGTTCATTCCCACGAGACATTACATCACAAGCGCCATGGGATGCCAGACGGGAAGCCCTCGGGTCAATCGTCCGGATCGTCCTGCAAATGCGCTATCAGCATTTCGGCCGCGAGCTGACGAATCTTGAGCCGGTCTGCTGGCGAAACGCCAAACTTTTCACTGAGTATGCGAAAGTCCTTCTCGGACAGAGAGATAGACAGCCTTGGTCGAACCGGTTTGCGTGTGACCGGCAGCCCAAGAATCTGCCGGATACGATCGGGAGGGTTGATACCCTTTTCGAGCGCCTCGAGGCGAATGCGATGGTTGACCTCATCACCGACGTCAAATGCAATCTGCACTGCCTTGAGGGCACGCTTTCCTTGTTCCCACTTGCCGCTGGTACTCATCCGGATTCTGTCAGCCCTTTCTCTGCCGGCCAAAGCTCACTGATGTCCGCAATGTCGCGATAAAGCGTCAGGCAGACGTCGGTCTCTCCACCTTCATAGACTTCAATCTCAATGCCATGGGTTTCCCCATCGCTGATCAGACAGTAATAGTCGAACGGTTCTCCTACGCCTTCATAGGTCGGTGGCGCGGAGCCACGGTAGTCCTTCTGATAGTAGTATCCTCGTTCACCTGAGGAGATCTGGTGATAGGCATCTGCGACGAGCCCCTCGACACCGAGTTCCGCAAGGGCATCGGTCTGCCTGAGCCGGAGTGAGGTTGCAGACTCGTCATCAAAAATCGAACCAAACTCATCCAGGTCAAACAGTTGCTCGACCAGATCGCGCTTGATACTGAACGTGAAGGCAGCGGTTTCGCGTCCGCCATCTTCTTCAATGGTGAGGTCAACCCGATCATCCGCGGCGCTTTGCAGCGTAAAGGTCGTGGAGAACTCATGCTCGAATTGCTGTGTTGTGATTGCCACCACCTTGAAGGTCTGGTCACGCAGTTGAGAAGGCAACCCGTAACTGTCGGACACTTTCAACAAATCCCCGGCCTGGAGTGACCGGGGATGATCCAGGTGACGAACCTCTGGTGCCTTTCTGGTGCGGCTCCAGAGACCCTTCAGGAAGGAACTCACTGGCTCTTCGCCCGAATTCGATCCAGCACCGCGTTGGCTGACTTGCCTTCGTCACCTGCGATCCCGGCAGCCTTCATTCGCTCCTCAAGACTCTTGTCAGAATTCTCTGCCTCCAGTTGTTCCGCTGCAGCAAGTCGATCAAACGTGTTCTGCTGTCGCTGTTTGATCCGCTCCAGAGAGTCCTTGGCAGACAGAATCTTGGAATTGCTGGAGGCAAAGTTGTCAGTGATCGCCGCACTGGCCTTCTGAACACTTTCCGTCGTCTTGACCATCGAAAGCTGACGTTCATAGTCCTTGACCTGACGCTCAGTCTTCTTGACCAGATCCTTTAGCCGAACGACGTGACCGGAGAAGCTCTCATGAACCTGCTGCTCTTCTGCAAGGTCACCCTCCAGGCGCGCGATCTTCTCTGCGATCTCCAGTGCAAGTTCTTCATTTCCTTTTTCCAGGGCCTGACCGGCATAGCCCTCATGCTCTGTAATCTGCTGCTTCAGAGACTCCACACGGCGCCCCGCCTGCATCTGCTTTGCCATGACGTCCGTCAGGTCCTGTTTGGCTTTGCGCAAGTGGTTTTCAGCATCCTTGATCTCCTGCTCGAAAATACGGGTCGCGTTAGCGTCAACGATTGACTCGCCCACCTCTCGAGCCCCGCCTCTGAAGGCCGTCATGATCTTTTTCAGTACGCTCATTTCAACACTCCTCCGGAATCTCCGGGTCTACTTCAAATAATCTTCAAGAGCCGTGATGGATTCCACCGCGTTCTCTGTCAGGGTAATGATCTCGTGCCCAACCTCTTCCAGGCTGGACGAATTCGATAAAGCGCCAAAAATGACGAATCGGTCACCAATCTTGGCAAATGATGACAACGGAATCGGGATGTTCAGCTCAAGCATTTCCTCAAGCATCTCCGAACGGCTCTCGGGCTTGACTTCCTCGTCTGTAAACAGATACGTGATGCACAGGATCTGAGTATCCGTCACCGAGACGTAGGTGGGCAGTTCATCGAAGTCGCCCACAGTAATCTGAAGGACCTCTGTCTCGCCTGGTATCGGCTGACACTCGAACTGATAGCCATCAAAGGTCGACATCTCTGAAATCCTCATCGCGAGATCGTCTATGTTCATCCATTCGCTCCTTATCTCAACGCGACATATTATGTCACGATGCCTAGTTTACGAGGATGACATATTATGTCAACCTCTTTTTGGTTTTGTCGTGCCCGTTCACCATCGGCAGGCCATGCCGCTAATCCTGCATGATCCAGATTAATCCTGATAGAGCCCCAGCTCGGCGCGCCACGCATTGGTATGGTACTGATAGACACGATGCGTGCCCAGCCTGTTGATGTCGACCTGCTCGTCAAAAAAGTTGCGCGGGAATTCAAAGGCTGCCAGCAGCAGGTCCCTGGTCAACCAGCGGTGTTCCACCGGCAGTGACTCCAGGGACGCAAGCCGCTGGCGAACGCCAACCGGCTGCCGGGTGGCGATGGTCCATCCCCACTCACCGAAACTGGGAATGTTCTGGCGGTATTGTTCAACGTGGGCAAACCCCACCGATTCAATCGTCCTGCCGATGCAAAGGAAGGCGAGCTTGGCGTGATAGGGCGAAGTGGACTGGACTGCCAGTACGCCGTTGGCAGACAGCAGTTCATAAAGCCGTCTATAGAAATAGTCGCTGTACACTCTGTTCAGGTCAGGATGGCTCGGGTCTGGCAGGTCGACGATGATGGCATCAAAGAGTCGGTCCTGTTCGAGCATCCTTTCTACCTCCACAAAGGCGTCACCGATCACCACTTCGACTCGCGGGTCTGCAAAGGATCTTTGATTGAGTTCCACCAGCGCCTGACGATACGCGGACATGTCCTGTCCCGGGCTGAAAAAAGCCACGAGTTCAGCATCCAGGTCCACCAGGGTCACCCGGGCTGGGTCGAAGTCAAGCACATCACGTAACGCAAGACCATCGCCTCCGCCCACGATCAGTACCGCGGGATGAGGACCTGCCACCGACAGCGCCGGATGAACCAGCATGCTGTGATAGATGTGTTCATCATTGCTGGAGAACTGCAGTCGACCGTTAAGGTAAAACCCGTAGACCGGTGTTCGCGCGGTGCCCCTCCGACGTTCTGTAACCGTCAGGTGCTGATAGTGTGACGACTGGCTATAGACCACAGGGTCCTGGTACAGCAGGTTGGTCATTCGGGTCGTCCAGTCGTCGCCAAAGTGGTATACCCAGATCGACAGGACCAGCACCAGCCCATGCAGGCCAAGCAGGATGCCCCGCCCAACGATCTTCTGCCAGTAACTGGCCATGAAGACGAGCCCGGCCGCAACATTCGCCAGGGCCGTCAACACCGCCGCCTGGGTGACCGGCAGAGACAGCATGATGCCAACCCAGAGAGCCGCCCCTGCCCCGGCCCCGATGTAGTCAGCGCCATAGATCGTGCCGGTGTTGTGTTCGAGATGTTCACCATAGACCTGTTCTCTAACACGGGCGATAAGGGGAATCTCCATTCCGATCAGGAGCCCGATCAAAATGCCGAAAAAGTAGGGCGAGAGCGTTGCCATGGTATGGAGCGTACTGATCCAGCCACCGCGAGGCACGAGATCAGGTGGCAGTTCAAAGGTCGCGGCAATCACCTCCGGCAGGATGGCACTGATGGAAACCATGGAGGCAATCAGAAGAATGCTGGAAACACCAAAAAAGGCAATTGCTGCCTCAAGCCACGCAAACGCCGTAAAAGGGGCACGGATCAGCTTTGCCGCAAGAGACCCGACCCCCATACTGACGATCATCAGCCCGATCATGGTATAGATGACCGTCTCTACGCCACCAAGCACCCTGCCAGCGTAGTGGGAAAGCAGATACTCGTAGATCAGGCCACAGGCCGCCAGAACGCCCATGATGCCGATGAGCACCACATCATGAATCAGCAACACGCCCGAGCCGCGCCCGATCAGGGACATGGCAACGGGCAATCAGGCGAACAGCGCGACGAAGAACAAACCAACGGAGATGGCAATCGCGGCCTCAATGGCGGCTACACCCACATTGTTCTGATCATCCACCTCTTCTATGACGTTCACGCCCATCAGCACCACATGCCGTGCGAGGCTCGCGATGATCGACACGAGAATCGTCAATACCAGGGTCGCGCCTGCCCAGAGCGCGAGCGCCAGAACCAGCGCGTCCGGGCGATAGGCGACGATCCCGGATACGGCCGTTACCGCAAGCGCCACGCTCATCAGATGACCAAAGAACCGAATTGACAACGCGGTCCTGCCCTCGGCAAATGCCGCCTGCAGACTGTTACCATCGTGACGACGGGCATAGACCACTGTCCGAAAATAAGACACCAGCGCCAGCAAAAGCTGGGTGATCACAAACGCCGCGAGAACGATCAACAGCCCGCCGATGGTGCTGTTCTCAACCCACAGCATCACGGCACGCAGGACGAGACCGGTGGCCAGCGTGTTCGCTGCGTCAACCATCGCGGCTGCAATGTTGCCCTGCTTGATCTGGGCCTGAATCTCGATACCACGCAGGACCAACCGATCCTGCATGATCCGACCGACCTTGATCAGGATGACGCCCAGAATCCCGTAAGATAATACGCTGACCACCTCACTGGTGTACGTCATTCCCGGCTCTCCAGATACGGCGCCTGTCAGCATCAGGGCTAACGATAGAATTCCCGCAGCCATGGCAATGCCGAAGGCCACGTTGTCCCGGGCTGCCAGTTCATCGGCGCTGTTCACATTGGCCACAATCCCGGTGAGAAAACGCAGCCCACTGATCATGGCAACCGCAATCACCAGGTCGATCAGGAGAATCTGGTAGATATAGATATCGGCGCTACTGAAGTTGATGATGTCACCCATAGTCCTGCCCTTTCTTATGTCCTGTATCAGTCCTGTATCCGTCCTGTATCCGTCCTGTATCCGTCCTGAAACCGGATTCACAGGAATATGAACTACTTTCCACGGGATGCACCGCTAGAGGTCCGATAGCTGCTCGACCGGCTACTGCTCTGAAATTTTGATGTTGACGATGTGGCGGCTGGTTTCGATGCAGAGGCATACTGGCTTTTGAAGGCCGACGACTTCTGCAACTGCTTACTCGCACCGCTAAGCCCGGTAGCACCGCTGCGTGTCTTGGAATAAGGGCTCTTGTACTTTCCCGTAGAACCGAATTGCTTCTGGGCCCGGGTGTCAACATCCTGCTGCCGGGAGTACTGACTGCGCGAAGTATAGTGATCCCGCCCAACGTCATGATAATAGGAGTAGCCACGATTCCCCGACCAGTCATTGTAGTAGTAGCGGTCACGTCCAAACAGTGAATACGCGGCGTACCATGTCCAGAAAGACCCACCGGTCCCATGCTGCCAATGACCATAGTGGGGGTTACCGATGTATTGACCGCCATACCCGCTCTGGGCCGAGGCATTCAGCTGTTGCTCGGCAGACCTGCTTACGGCATTCACTCTGGCCAGTTCACCGTCAGAAAGGTCTGCCAGGACATTCACGGTGTCAGACAGGGCATCATTGAAGGCTTCCGGGCCAGTGGCCGAGCGCAGTCTGGTGGCCTCATCCAGTCGCTCCGTCCAGGAAGCGAACGCATCGGTTCCGTTCTTCAGCCGGTCCGCCCGACTCTCCAGACTCTTGAACAAGGGCCCCTCAGGGGTGGCATCTTTTTCAAGTTCGATCAGCAACGGCATCAGGTCCGGTTTGCTGGACTTGAGAACAGCGCCATACTGCTTGATGAAACTGGCATTTCGCAGGCTACCTTCATCAAGTCCCCTGCGCAGAACCTCGATGTTGCGCTCAACCTCCGTCAGTTCATCCCGGAACCTGGACTCACCCGATGAGCAGCCAACTGCCAACCCAATGATCGACAGGAGCATGAACGATGTCCAAAGCTGAGGAACCATGAACGCTCCGACGACCCGTCGTGATGCAGATCGCTGCTGCTGGGCCTTCCTGCGATAGGCCATGCTGACATCCTGACATAATATGTCGGTGATTATCTCACAGCCAGATAGGAATTCCAGCCCCCTCATTGCCGCAATCGGCGACACCTGGAGAAGTCACGACGAGAACCAGCTAGATTGAAACAAACAGATCACTCTCGTAGCCCACGAATCCTGGTCCAGATTCATTTCGTAGGCACATTGTGGCAGGCGCCGAAAAGCAGCGTCTCATGGAAGTGCCTTTTATACAGCACGCCAGTGTAGACACATTCTTGCACGAGCACGCTACTACGGCGTGTCTGGCTCGCTTGTGTGCCCTTAAATGGAGAACGCGTCCGTAATCACCGGAGTAATCGCATATAATGACTCATGGGAACCTCTGATTAAGGTCCTTTTCCAAGTTGCGTTGGCGCCTTGCTCTTGCAGGAAAGTCCACTTAATCAGAGCGCTACTGAATCGATAGAATGGACATGGAAGGATCGAGAAATCTCGATGGCAGATATCAATATTGAGAACTTTTACAGATACATCGCGAAGATACTCAGTATGCTGTACGCGCAATTTCCGACCAAGACACCGGTGTTTGTCGACGACGTGGCCGGTATCGACGAACCCGACGAATACGGGTTGCACAGTCCCAGGTATACGGCTGGTTTCTATTCATTGATCTGGCTTGGCGAAGAAGACTTTCTCCGATATACCAATACGATCCGTCAGGATGGCGTCGACCAGGCGATTCTCACCCACAAGGCCTTTCTAAAGCTGACAGCGGTCGCCGAACCCATTTATGTGGCGCCGACATTCAGAACTGATGAATCCAATGTGGTCAGCCTTACCCCGAACGAGAACCTTTCGCCATCAGTCATAGAAGAACGCAAGCTGGTCATCAACCAGCTTCGAAGTGCGCTTCGCAGCGGTGATTCAATCGCAATCAGCAAGGTAGTCACCTATATACTTCGGCATTGAACGATCAACGACCTATATACCTCGGAACTGAACGATCAACGACCTATATACCTCGGAACTGAACGATCAACGACCTATATACTTCGGAATTGAACGATCAACGACCTATATACTTCGGAATTGAACGATCAACGACCTATATACTTCGGAATTGGACGATCAACAACCTACATACTGCGCATTGAGTCATCATGGGGCTACGAAGCGACCCGCATCAGGACCGCATCCTCGTATCCCGTGACGACCCGCTGAAGGCCGCCGAGTTCCTGGTCCAGGTTTCCATCACCTGTATCGACAAGAAGCGGTCTACCGTCCAACCCGTTGAGCTTCTCTTTGGTCGCGACGACGATGATGTGATCAGTACCAACGGCCCGAATCACATCGGGACTGAATTGCTGATTGCCTCGACCGAACAGATAGCCCTGACCACCGATTACCGTAATCACAATCCGGCAGTCCCCCTGAGCAGCCAGCTCCAGCAGTTGCTGGCTGGTTGCATCTGCGACAATGAGTTCACCATCCCGTATCGCATCAACACCAAGCAAGGTGTTGCCGAGATGCATCGCTGACATGATGGCTGCAGTGGTAGACCCGGGCCCAATGAAGTAGGTGACGCCAGGTAACAGGTTCTCAATGACGTCTGCGGCGATCTCTTCCACGACGAGTTCAGGGACCTCCCTGCCACTGACTTTCGTATGTTGCAGGTAGCGCACCGCCATGGGAACGTTCAGCTCACCATAGAATCGCGTCGTGACCCTGCCGGCGCGGAGTTGGGCCTCATCCACGTCTCTGACCTCTGCCCTCTCGGCCGTGACGGGTCGTCCCCGAACGATATCCGCGATGATCGTACCGGCTGCCTGCGGGTTGATGGCAAACACGCCAGAGTGCATCTTGACCCCGCAGGGAATACCGAGTGCCACCTGGTCACGCCCGAGCCCATCGTAGACATCCCTCGCTGTGCCATCGCCACCTGCGAACAGGACCAGGTCCACGCCCTCCCGGCAGAACAGGCGAACAGCGCGGGTGGTGTCCTGCCCTGTGGTCTGTTCTCCAATCGACCCCACCACACGGTGCGGCAAGCTCACGCCACGGCAGGCCGACGCACCCATCAAGCCCGGATAACAGAGAATCTCCACATCCGCCTGCAAAGACACGAGTTTGCCAAGGCAGAGCGAAGCCCTGTCGATGACCTGGCTCGTCGAGCCCCGCCGGGCAGCCTCTCGCTGAACCGACATCCCATCACTGCCCTTGAGGGCCGCCGGGCCACCGACACCCGCGACAGGATTGAGCACAAGACCAATCTTAAGTCGCTTCACGCCCAAGGCCCATTCGGTCACGGATCCTCTCGCCAAACCCCATCTCATCACAGAAACGAGCGAGCGCATCCGGCTCTAAAGGCGTCACCCGGAGATCGTCCAGGGATACGTCGATCTCAATGTCAGTGTGAATCCGGGTAATTTCCTGGAACATCCTGATGGTTTCCTCGTGGGCCTGGAGTATCTTTTGCACCTTGCGTGCACCCCGAAGCCCCATGTCTGGTATCTGTTCTATTGCCTCATATATTCCATCTATTGAACTGAACTGGCCAAGCAGGGCAGCGGCTGTTTTGGCGCCGATCCCGGGTGCGCCCGGAATGTTGTCCACGGCGTCACCGGCGAGGGCCAGAAAGTCCGCGATCTGATAGGGATGAACACCAAATTTGACCGCGACCTCTGAAGGCCCTAACCGCTGATCTGAAGCAAAGTCCCACAGCTCATCGTCATCACCCAGCAACTGGCCCAGGTCCTTGTCCCGACTCACAATCGTCGTTGGCAACCCGAATTTCTTCTGCACAGAACCAATGATGTCGTCTGCCTCATAGTCATATAGACATATGTTATGGATACCCAGCAAACGGGTGATCTCCTGGCATCGTGCCAGTTGGAATGTCAGGTTTTCATCGGGAAGGTCCCGATTCACCTTGTACTCAGGATAGATCCTGTTTCGATAACAGCTGATCAAACTCTCGTCAAACGCTGCAGAGATGAACCGGGGATTGTGTGCCAGCAGATCCAGAAGGAACTGGGTATATCCGTAGACCGCATTGATGACCTGGCCATCAGGGGCCTGGAAGCTCGCAGGAATCGAAAAGTACGCGCGAAAGACATAGATCGACGAGTCCAACAGCACGAGCGGCTTCATGATGACCTCCTGAGCCGCTTCATCACGCTGCTGAACGTCAACACAACCTGATCACCCACGAAGACATCTCCGGTTGCAAACACCATGGATCCGGTCTTTCCCGTCAGCCGGACCCGGGCCTCGATCAGGTCACCGACTTGTCCGGAAGCCAGAAACTGGCAATCGAAACTGATGGTGACACAGTCCTCGGTATCGTAGTTGGCCGTTGCCTCGATGCAGGCCGCATAGTCGGCAAAGGTCATCAGCACGCCACCGTGAACAATGCCCATGACGTTACAGTGCCGGGGCGCTGCCCTGAAGGCATACTCGTATGTACCGTTTCCGGGCCGATAGTAGAACGGACCAATATGGTCCTCTGCCGGGTCATGTGCCGGGTCAGTCTGATATCCCTCGGGCAGGTCCATGGGTCACGTTACTCCTGAATCTATTACACTGCCCCGCCGCTGATTCATCAAAGCCAGGGCATCGGCGAATTGCCGGGCACGGGGCGGCATGCGTTCGTGCAGACGCCGCGCTTCTACCAGTACCAATCGCTGCAGTTCGTCCGGGTTGGATGCCGACAGGTCAAAATTGTCAGCGCTGACGCGAAAAGGCACATCGGCCGCCACACTGAAGATCCATTCCAGTGCCTGCGGGCGGGCTTCTACACGGTGAAACTGACTTTGCTCATCACGGCCCCGCCGGTCACTGTACCAGTATCCGTAGTCTTCAAGGCGCCGTCGTGAGCGACCGGCAATACACCAGTGAGCGACCTCGTGAAGCGCACTGGATGCATAGTCAGCCCGGAAGTAAATGACGGCGCTGCCGTCAGCCTGCACGGTATAGACCGGCTCATCGGCGCCGCCCTGTAGCCTGGTTCTGTAGGCCCCGGCAAACAAGCCATCGAAGCACTGAACGATCTCATGGTGATTCACTCTGGTTCGTGATCCGTGTTATCCAGGCACCCCACTGACATGAGGCCCTTTAGATACTCGGCCGACAGATAAGGCTCTGCCGCCAGCAAGTGGTTCAAATACCATCGGGCTGGTTTCAATCCGCTGGCCACAAACTGCGGATTGGCAAGATAGACCCAGGCCTCAACCTCTGCACCGTCGCGATTGATGGGCAACGCCCGTCTATCATATCGAACCGGGTAGCCTTCAAAGGGGTCCATCATCTCGATTTGGGAAGGCGATGTTAACCGATAGATTACGCCTTCAGTCTTCATTCCCGGCGCCACCATGACGTTGGCAGATGCACCCCCCGGCACCTTGGCGGAACGCTTGTTGAACGCAAGACGATAGTCGTGTAACACGCCAGGCCCATGATCAGCGAATGCCATCCGACGACCCAGGACCCTCGCCGGGTTCATGTTGCTGCCATAGGCAAAGTAATACTCGATCATGGCGATCTCGGTTAGCCTTTTCGAATCCAGAAGCGATACTCGTCATCGCGGCTGTCCTCTGCCACCAGTTCATGATTCAGGAACTTGCAGAAATTGGGAAAATCCCATGAGGTTGAAGGATCTGTCGCCACCACCAGAATGACCTGCCCCGAGTCCATATCCATCATCCGGTTCCGCACGACCATCAAAGGTTCAGGGCATCGCAGCCCTCTGGCATCCACCTCTACGTCTGCGTTTATGTCCGCTTTTACCGTCATGGCAACAGGAATCTGGTTCAGATCATCAGATTGTATCAAATACGGCGCACCGTCTCCGAGCCCGCCTTCTCGATTCCAGCGCCCTATGCCGGGAAGCATCCTCGCATATTGATCAAAAGCCCGTCTCTCGCAGAAACACCGCAATGAAGCGCCGACGCATCTGACTGAATGGACTCGTCGAATGACCGTCGATCGCCACATGGCCCCGTACGACCTGCTCGGGATAGGTCTCATGGGAGGCAAGTTCCAAATCAACCCGATACTGGCTCTTGACCATGGTCATTCCTCCAGAAGCGCTCTCTCGAACGGCGATATCTCCGCCGAACAGAGACGCCAGGGCTGGCTTGTCGAGCTCAGTGGACGCCACCAGGTCAATCTGCCTGATGACGACATCACGAACACCAAATTCGAGGTTTTCCGGGAAGAATCTACCGGTCATGCCCGTCTCGATCCTCGCCAGTTCCTCCTCTTTGACATAGGCCACCACCAGCGCCTTGGTCGGGTCGACAATGGTGGCAATACGCATTCCCTCGGGCAACCAGTCTCCGTCCTGGATGTCCGGCGCGATGTCGACCACTACGCCGTCGAAAGGCGCCCTGATATCCAGCCGTGCCCTCTTGTCAGCCAGACTTCGAACCCGTTGGTTCTGGGTCGTCAATTCCGAGGCGATCACCATAGCCTGGCTGCGCAGGGAAGAGTCAAACCCAAGCGTCGCCTGGGCACGACTCAACTCGCGATATCGATGCTGGGCAGCCCTCAGTTCCTGATCAAGCTCAGGCGAGACCAGACCAAAGATCACTGAGTTGCCAGCAACGACCTGATTCTCCTGTACCGTGGTGCGCAATTGCCCGGCCGCAGGGACGTAGATGTCCACATGCTGGCGCTGGAGCAATCCTGGCGCATCCACACTCGTTATCCAGGGGGCAAACACAATACCAGCTAACAACACCAACAGGATGAGATTCCGCAGCACGGTGGCATTCAGGTGCATCTTGCCCCTCATTTCCCACCAGACCAGAAGCTCCTTGTAAACGGGCCTTCCAATGAGGTAGACGACCTCGACAATAAAGAGGGCGATGCCGGCTGCCTTGAACAGGAAATTGAACACCAGCATGGCAATTCCCAGGAACAAAAAGAACCGATAGGTCCAGACGGCGTAGGCATATACCACAAAAGCCGCACGGAAGTTTTCCGGTGGTTCAAGGCCAAACCCGAATAGTCTCTCCCTCAAGAACCATTTCGCCATGTCAAACGAACGTCGTTCAAGATTCGGTTCATCAATCAAATCCGACAAGAGATAGTAGCCATCAAACCGCATGAGTGGATTGAAATTGACCAATACCGACAGTATCCAACTCGTTGTGGCAAGCAGAAAGAGGGCGCTCTTGACGCTGCCTTCGGGAGCAACGCTCCACAGGAACAGCGACAGCGAGGCCACCGCAACCTCGACGCAGACTCCGGCCGAACCAATCATCAGACGATTCTTTCGATCCTGAATCTTCCATGCATCGCTGGTATCGGTGTATAGAATGGGCCAGCCCAACATGAACGCGATACCAATAACTGGAATACGACAGCCTGCCGCCTTGGCTGTATAGGCATGGCCCAATTCATGCAGAATCTTTACGGCGAACAACGTCAGCAGGTAAACGGCCAGGCCCGACCAGTTAAAAAAGTGCATGAACGTGGCAAGGAACTCATCGACCTGTCTGGATACGAGAAAGAAGGCAAGACAGGTCAGCACCACAAATCCGACCCGGGCCCACCGGCTCCCCAGCCAGCGCACACTGGGCAATGTCGCATCCAGGAATCGATCTGGATTCCATACGGGCACCCTGAAAAAGAGCGGATTGCGAACGAACCCTCGAAACCAGCCCTGGGGAATGCTTCTATCAAGCACCTCCTGAAACTGGTGTTGCTGAACGTCATCAGCGACAACCAGATTGTTCAGACGGAGGAATTGAACGAGTTCAGCCAGTTCCTGATCGTTGGTCTCATTTCGCAGCAGATTCCGGGCAAGACGAACGATTTCCCTGGCGCTGCGATGGCCGATGATCGCAAGCAATTCGACGTCTCGCTGCTCAAGTCGAAAAAACCGATTGGCAAGAGGATCGTGCAAATGCCAGATTGGTGTGCCATCTCGCGCGAACCCCGCTGAGTACAGCATCAGGTCCTCGCGTACTCGAGGCATCACCGGTTCGTTCGCCCGTTGGCCGGCTGCGACCTTCAAACCAGGGCCACCGGCCGCAGGTAGCGTCGCGTCAGTCATCAGAGGCCCACTGTTTGCCGCAGCATCGACAATGGACGACGAAATAGAAAGTAAAATAGCGTCACTTGCTCACCATAGAGCTTGGCTGTACCTCGCCAACCTACACGGAGTTCATCTGGCTCGCTGAACTCAGCTCTGCCTCGAAAGCCGAGGATGCCATCCGGTGAGACCTCCGATTGATAGCTGAGAAATCGGATCGTGGCGCGTTGGATCCGGTCGGGATAGACATTGAGAAAGAGTTCGACTTCAGCGTCCGGTGGAAGGGGAATGCTGTCCCCTACCGGCAGCCAGAACTCAAGCTCTACCTGACCGGGCTCGGCCAGGGTAAACAGCTTCTCTCCCGTCTGTACGGGCCTGCCTTCCAACTCACTCTTGACAGGAATGATGACGATTCCGCTATGCTCGGCAAAGATACGGGACCGTTCAAGCAAGCTCTGGTTGTATTGGAACCTTGACTCATTCTGTTCTACTCTCGCCTGGAGCATCGGCAGTTCTGATGACACGCGACGGTCGGTCACCGATGCCTGAGTGGCTCGCTGCAGTTCAGCCCGGGAAATCGCGAGTTCCTGATTCACCACATCCAGTTGTGCCTGAATACTGGTTTCATCAAAAGTCAGAATCTGATCCCCGGAATCCACTGATTCATTGGGCTGCACAAACACTTCACCTATGATGCCCGTGATCGGAGAACGCACCACCATCGCATCCTTTGCCACGACCTCTGCCCGGGAATTAACCGATAGTGACACGGGCATCAGCATCAGGCCAATGACCACAACGCCTAATACCAATAGCACGCGCCGCTCTAACAAACTCTTCCAGTGCCACGGTGGGGTACGAGATGCATAACAAAGCGAGTACATCGCATGGCCAACCGCTCCAGCCCAGTAATCCAGAATGCGTAACTCAGCGTCCTGCCACGGTTCATCTCTGCCGAGCAACAGCCCACCTGCAGTCGCGTCTGCAGTCGTTAGTGGAACCCATACCACCTCACTCGGCAGAAACTCATGCCACTGGGTCCGAAGATGCGCCTCGATATCTTCGACCTTGACGATGGCGGATTGCTTTTCACCCCGGGTTGCCAGGAACAGGCAGGTTCGACGAGCCCAGTCGGTAAATGGAATGTTGACCACGGGCTCAGGTAAGCCAGATACCGCCTCAATGTGAACGCTGAGCCCGTTCCAGAGAATACCAGTCTGGTAGGGCGCAATTCGACGAGAGTCGTTTGATACAAAGTGACCAAACTGGGACATCGACTTACACTGACGTAGTCGTTGTTGCATCAACAGAAGATCTGCGATTTCCGCCATGAGGGCCGCCTAAAAGCTTACCACGCCACTCATACCGGGCATCAGCCCGGCGGGAGGGTCCGACAACACGCCAATGATTCTGATTGTCTGGCTAACGGGGTCGATGACATCGACCACCCGGTCCACTATCGCATTGACCTGGTCGCCTGTCTCGTCCACAACCAGCGTGAATGGCGTACCCGGGCGGTAGTATTGAAGATTGACCGAGGGCAATACCATCTCGACTTCGAGATTCTCGGTATCCACAATCTCCACAAGCAGGTCACCCGTCTTGACGAACTGAAAAGCCTGTACGTGCTTCTGGGTGATCGTCCCGCCGAACGGGGCCTTGACGATACAGTGTGCCAGTCGCGCCGATGTCCTGTCGAGTTCGGCACTGGCAATTGCCAACTCCGAAGCACTCATGCTGAGGTCGATATTGCTGATGCTTCTAAGCTCTTCAAGTCTTTGATTAACCTTGAGATTTTCCGATGCAGCCTGTTTGCGCGCCACACCGACTTCCTGGTCGGCGCGTTCAACATCACAATTGAATTCCGCAATGATCTGATCCTTCTTTACCTGGCGACCTGTCTTGACCGGAAAGCTCTTCAGGATTCCGTCTATCCCGGCGGAAAGCAGAGTGTAATTCACCGGCCTGAGTTGGCCACGATATTGATTCGACGTAGAGGCTTGCTCCTGTGGCAGTTCATTGAAAAACAAATCCACATTGTCCGTGGCCCGGACAGGAACCGAGGCAAGGAGCAAGATACAGAGCCCTGAAACCGTTCTCCTCATTCGTCTTCCTCCCTGTTGCCGTCTACGAGGTCGGCACCAAACTCAGCCGCATCCGGTGCGTCACCGCGCAGGAGCATGACATCCTTCGCGAATAATGCTGATTGTACCTCCTGGAACACCGATTGATCCGTCTGATTCGTTTGAGGAACTGACGAGGTACGTTTGACGGGATTGCCCACGTCAGTCCCTTTCAGCAACAGACGTTGTTGATCCTGCGCGTCACTACCACGTTGGCGTTCAGTCTGGAAATCCCTTGCGTAATCATCCACTTCGGGTGGCGCTGATGACTCAAATCGGGGAGGGTCAATGGACCCGGTGCCTGCTGGCGTCTGAGCTGGAGGCCTCCCGAAGCCATCGATTTGCCGCTCCGGGACCTCAATATCCGGTAGCACTTCGACAGGAACGCCGACTGGCATATTACGCCAAATATCGGGCTCTTTATTCGCTGAGGGCTCTTTATTCGCTGAGGGCTCTTCATCCGCTGAAGGCTCTTCATCCGCTGAAGGCTCTTCATCAACTGAAGGCTCTTGTTCCGCTGAAGGCTCTTCATCCGCTGAGGGCTCTTGTTCCGCTGAGGGCTCTTGTTCCGCTGAGGGCTCTTGTTCCGCTGAAGGCTCTTGTTCCGCTGAAGGCTCTTGTTCCGCTGAAGGCTCTTGTTCCGCTGAAGGCTCTTCATCCCCTGTGATTGCGTCGTCGGGCATTAGGCCGGAATGCCGAGCGGCCCTGGCTTGATCCAGCGCATGACCTTCAATCAGTGGGTCCATCAACGACTCGATGTTCTTAGCGAGGAGATCAGCCAGTTCGTCAATAGAATACTGCTCGAACGACTCGGGAACCGGATTCAGACCCAGACCTACCATCAACCCGCCATAGGCCGCCTGTGCATCAGCATAGCGCTGCATCTGCCCCAGCTTCGAGCGAAATGCTCGCAGGTTGTTCTGAACAGTCTGCAGCCCTGCCCCTGCCCGACTCGATTCCGCATTTTGGGACAGCAGTGAGATCTCCGAGTCAATCTCATGCAGCAGGCGCGCCCGATCAAGGCTCACCAGCGAGTTCCGATAGTCCTGCCAGTTGATATGGACGCCCGCAATGACCGCCATGTTCATCGCCAGCTTCCTGCTAATCGCCAGTTCCTCACTGGTTTCACGGAACTTGACGATGCTCTTTCGATTGAACAGCCGCATCAAATCACCGGACAGATTGAGACCGAACTCACTCCATTGGTTGTTCACCAGGAAGCGGTTGGCGTTGAAGTAATCGCCATAGGAAAACTCCAGTCCCGGAAACAAACGTCGCATCGTCTTGCGTGTCTCCAGTTGTTCGATTCGTACATTGATGATCTCTCTGGCGTAGTCTACAGAGTTGACAAGCGCCATCATCTCTAGTGACTCCATGTCATCGGTAAAGCCAGGCAACTCCGGGTATTGTTCTGGCACCGGAACGCTCAGTTCCTCGTAGCTGGGCACATTGATCAAAGTGGTAAGGCGAGTCTGGGCGTTGCTCATCGACTGTCGAATCAGATCAAGTTGCTGGCTGGTTTCGATCAGAGCTCGAATATCCATCAGTACGGTAGTGGGTGTCTTGAGTTGCTCCTCCCTCACCGCCCGGAGATCGACAAGCATATCTTCGACTGCAATCGATATGACGTCCAGTTCATTCCGGACTGCCTCCATGGCGACGGCCTGCCAGTATGCTCCACGCACCTGTTCCATGAGATTGAGCATGACCTTCAGACGAGCCCCCTCCGCCAGCAGGTAACGATTGGCGTCCTGCTTTGCCTGCAGGTAACTGACACCGAAATCAAGAAGGTTCCATGCCAGTCGGGCATCGCCGGAGAGACGTTCCGCATCCTGGGAAGTAGAAGGCTCCAGTGATACGCCACCTGTGTTCACCGAAGTACTGAATGATGCGTTCGTATTATCGCGCTTTGCATAGCCTGCATTGGCCGCGAGGTGAGGCAACATGTCCTGGCGGGACAAGTCCAGAGTCTGCTGCGCCAGGGTCTGCTCCAGCAACCTTACCCTGTTTTCGAGATTGTACTTTAGCGCCATGGCCATAGCGCGGCCGAGTGTCAACGGGGCACGCAGAGACTCCTGGTCATCAAAGATCGTCTCACGGTCTCTTTTGGCAATCATCCTGGCCTGTGCTTCTGTCAGGGGCACAGGTTCGACCGCACATCCTGCAAGCAGCATGAGCAGACACAATGAAGATATAAGCCCCGTCAGACCCGGATTCAAAACCTGACCCCAATTAGCCGAAGATGGATTTTAATATATTCTTGAGCTGGATCTTCTCTTGAAGATATCCAAACTCACCAGCCCTCTTGATCTGGCTGTTAAGGCTTTCCTTGCCCATCTGTCCATTGGTGTCAGCAGGATCTGCCTCAGTCATTGACTGAAGCAGATCAAGGAACTCCGCCTCGTACTGTTCCCGCGACGGGATATCACCCAGCGCGTCGATGAGTGCTCGCACAGCCTGCTCATCAGAGGACTCCTCTTCGGCTTGTTCCCCTTCGGCCAAATCATCAAAACGAATCTCGAATGAACTCGATACGCTGTGGCCTTCGCCGTCGCTAGCCGTTACGGTGACCGTAACACCTTCCCCGGTGATCCCGAGTTCGGCCGCTGCGTCAGCATCAATCAAAAACTCTCGTTTCTTCTCATCAAATGAGATAAACGACTCCCAACCGGGGTCGTCGCACTCAACAACAAAAGTCAGCAGATCAGGGGATTCGGCATGATCGAAGGCATCGGCAATCGAGTACCGGAGAACCCCCTTCTTGACAAACTGATCCTCAAGGTTGGCCAGCAGAACGACCGGGTTTTCCAGTACCGCGCGTGAATCCAGATCAACTTCCGCAGTACCGACTGCTGTGCTATCTGACTGGCCAACTGCGGAGGATTCAGTCTCGGTCGCACTCTGATTGGCACGAGATGATGTGAATTCGGTACTCTCACCGTCATTGTTAGGTTCGGATAAATCTTCGGCGCTCTCCTGATCTTCCAGGCCCTCTCCCGCCGTGGAATCACCTTTCCTTAAGAAGTTGACCACGAAGGTTGTTTCGACACTGTTGTTGCCTTCTCTGGCAACCACAACAATCTGCACGCTGTCTTGAACGGCAGCGTCTGCAGTGAATTTGAACGTGCCGGAACTCTTGTCGAATTCAACGCCCGGGGGCAACGGCCTGCCTCCGGCCTGGAATGCCTCAAAGGTCAGCTCGCCATCACCGGTGTGGGTGAACTCACCATCGGCCACGTTCATCTCAAGAACGCCCTGGGAAATCAGCTGATCCGGGACCTCGCCCGACAATACGATCGGGTTGAGCGATGGTATCGACCGTTCACTCTCCTGAAGAACATTGTTGATTGACGGGCCTGCAGGAATCGTAGGTGTCAGGCTTGTCGAACCCCCCGTGCCACCGACACTGGAGCCACCCCCTGAATTGCCACCCGTCACAGGTCCGGGGATCACTGGCGGTGGCGTCACTTGACCTGGTTGTGTCGTCTCCGAACCAGGATCCACCACGACTGGCTGACCTGTTATCCGAACCGAAGCCAGATCATCTTCACCTGCAAGTCCATTACCAGGTGTGGAGTCAACGTCCACACCCTGGCTAATCACGACTTCCGCCGTGTTGGTGAGGCTCTGTGCACTATTCGCGGTAACCGTCAACGTCAGTGATGTGGACCCACCTTCTTCCAGCGTGCCAACAGTCCAAACGCCCGTTGCACTATCGAACCCGCCCTGACCGGCACTGGCGTTCACCAGTGCAAGCCCTGCCGGCAGTACATTTCGCACCGCGATCCCGGATGCCAGGTCCGGACCCGTGTTGGTCACTACAAGGGAGATCTGCACCCGTTCGCCCACCGTGGGCGTGGCATCGCTGACCGCCATCGTCAGGGCGAGATCGATCTCGTCGACGCCATCGTCAGCTACATTGATCAGTACAGTAGCCGTATTCGTGGCTGCGCCATCGGAGACCGTATAGGTGAAGCTGTCGCCACCCTTGTAGTTCTCAGCCGGTGTGTAGGTGAACGAGTTATCGGGGTTGGCGACCAGCGTGCCCTGGGATGGCTGAGTGAAGTCAATGATACTGAGCAGGTCACCGTCGAGGTCAGTGTCATTGGATAACAGGGCAAGATCGCTGATCACGATGGCGGTGTCCTCGATCGTATTCACCGCATCATCATTCGCCACCGGGCCATCGTTGACTGGCACGACAGTGATGCTGACTTGTGCCGTATCCAATCCCCCGCGGCCATCAGTCACCGTATAGGTGATCGTGTCAGGCCCCGAATAATCAGGGTTTGGCGTATAGACAAGACCATCAACACCGACTGCTACAACGCCATGATCTGCACTGGCAGCGGTGACTTCCAGGGAGTCACCATCGGCATCACTATCGTTTACCAGAACATCGATTGAGTTGTCCGAACTGTCCTCGATGACCGTGACCAGATCATCTACTGCAATCGGCGGATCGTTAACAGGTGTCACAGTGACATTGACTACCGATGTTGCTGTTCCACCCTGGCCATCATCGACGGTGTACGTGATTGTATCGGTACCGAAATAATCTGGATCAGGGGTGTATCGGAGAGCCCCACTCTCTGTCAACGACACTGCGCCATGGCCAGCAACCACCGCCGTCACTGCCAGGCTATCTCCATCAGGGTCAGCATCGTTGCTCAGCACGTCAATGACGTTATCCGTGCTGTCTTCATCTACTGTTACAGTATCCGGGAAAGCAAGCGGTGCATCATTGACCGGCGCAACGGTCACACTGACGATGGCGGTCGCCTTGCCGCCATTGCCATCATCGACTTCATACGTAATTGTATCGATACCTGCAAAATCCCCGACGGGCGTATACCGCAGCGAACCATCCTCAGCAATCACGACCATTCCATGATTTGCCTCGGCAGTCGTGATCGTGAGGACATCACCCTCTACGTCTGTATCGTTGCCGAGGACCTGTATTGGATTGTCGGCGCTGTCTTCCAGAACGATAACCGAATCATCGTTCGCAACTGGAGGATCATTCACCGGGGTCACCGTGATGTTGACCACTGCGGTTGCAGTACCACCCTTGCCGTCTGAGATGGTATAGCTGATGAGGTCTGCACCCTCGTACCCCGCATCAGGGGTATACGAGAGGCTACCATCCCCGTTGATCGTTGCCACACCATGGACCGCATTGGCCCCGATCACCATCAGCGGGTCTCCATCCGCATCCGTATCGTTGGCCAGCACGATAACGAGGTTGCGCTCACTATCCTCTACGACGGTAACAACATCGTCCTGGGCGACAGGGTCGTCCTGAACCTGCGTCACGGTAACGTTCACCAGTGCAGTGTCGGTTGCGCCGCTCTGATTAACGATGGAATAGGTAATCACGTCACTTCCGGCAAAGTCAGGATTGGGCGTGTATGCCAGGGTGCCATCCGGGTTCACCGTGACGGTACCGCTTACGGCCGCGGCGTTCACTACCTCAAGGCCAGCGCCGTCATCACTGTCAGGGTCACGGTCGTTGTTCAGCACGTTCACGACATTGCCCGCACTGTCTTCATCAACCGTCAGGGCATCGTCCACTGCAACGGGATCATCGGCCACAGGAGTCACAACGACCGATACTACCGCCGTCGCTGTTTCGCCATTTCCATCATCGATCACATAGGTGATCTCGTCGTCGCCGTTAAAGCCAGTATCCGGCGTATAGGTAAGCGTGCCGTCCTCATTCACCGTGACCTCGCCGTGGTTCGCCGCCGCAGAAACCAGGCTGAGTTCGTCACCATCAACATCTGTATCATTCGTGAGGACCATGACCACAGTTCCCTCACTGTCTTCTTCCACCGTCAACGCGTCATCGACTGCCACCGGCACATCATTGAGCGGGGTCACCGTGACATTCAAAACAGCTGATGCGACTGCATCGTTGCCATCCGCTATGGAGTACGTGATGGTGTCTTGTCCGACAAAGTCGGTGTCAGGGCTATAGACAATCGTGCCGTCTGCATTGATTGATACACTGCCATGAACAGCCGCCACCTGGGTCACGGTAAGCACATCGGAGTCGGGGTCCGTGTCGTTGGCAAGCACATCAATCGAATTGTCGATGCTGTCCTCAAGAACAGTGACTGCATCGGCCTCAGCCGTCGGACCGTCGTTGGCTGGTGTTACCTCAAGAGAGACGGTCGCTTCAGCAAGACCGCCAGCCCCATCGCTGACCTCATAGACAAAGGAATCGGGGCCGAAATAGTCCGGCTCCGGCGTATAGGTAAACGACCCGTCAATGTTCAGGATCAGTGAACCGTGCTGCACGTCCACCACTGGCGTGGTGTTGACGTTAAGCACATCGCCGTTGCCGTCAGTGTCATTGCCCAGTACACCTCCTGCGGCATCAACGACCAGAGTTGAGTCTTCTCCGGTAACATAGGTATCGGGCCCGGCAACGGGCGCCACGTTTACTGGCGCAGTCACTGTGATGTTCACCACGCCAGTGTCTGTGCCTCCGTTGCCGTCAATGAGCGTATAGCTGAAGCTATCGTTACCCGAGAATCCGGATGCAGGTGTATAGAGCACAGTCCCGTTGCCCTGGTCGATAATGACGCCATTAGCGGGCTGGCCTACGGAACCGATCGCCAGCGAGTCACCATCGGGATCACTATCGTTAGCAGTCAGCGTGGACAGGTCTATCGTCAGCGCCACTCCTTGCCCGGTCGCCAGAAAATCGTCCACAGCAACTGGGGCCTCATTCAGATTCGTGACCGATACATCGAATGCTGCGCTGTCCGTTGCCCCTTGTGAATCTGTCACAGTGACCGTGACCTGATAGGTGTTGTCCGTATCCGCGTCGGCTGGCGCCTCGAAGTCCGGCGCAGAAGCAAATGCAAGCTGGCCTGCCCCGTTGATCACAAATCGATCAGCATCAGGACCAGATAGTGAAAAAGTCCGCGAGTCGTCGGCATCCACGTCGGACGTCGTGACGACCGTCACTGATGTCTCACCTTCGTTGACCGAGAGTGCCTGCACGCCATCCGCAATCACGGGCTCGTCATTGGTCCCGACGATGGTGACGCTCAGGTTTTGGCTGGTGCCATCGGTCGCGGTATAGGTGATGGTATCTGTTACGGTATCACCGGCATCGAGATCCTGGACCGCGCTCTGGTCCAGACGATACGTCCACGTCCCGCCAGTGAGCTCGAACGTCCCATAACCGTTGTCCCCCGGGCTCGCACCGACATCCACAAATGACGGCGTATCGTCCGCATCTGGATCGGTGATCGTCAGCGTTCCCGTCGTGGTCGACGTGTCTCCAATGTCACCTTCGGTGACGCTGCCGGTGAAGGTGCCGGCAACCACCGGCCCATGCTCATCAACATCCGTCAGATTGATCGTCACCGTCGCGGTGTCGGTCCGGCCACCCGCTTGCGCCGTGACCGTCAACACGAAGCTCGGGGTCGCCTCCAGGTCCAGTGGATTCGAGTCGTTAACGCTGATGGCACCGCTGGCCGGATCAATCGTAAACGCGCCCGAGGCATTGCCTCCCGTGATGCTGTAAGTCAGGGCATCTCCATCCGGGTCTGTATCAGCCCCGGTATTCACATCGTTCACGTTATGAACCCCGGTACCCACCGGCGAGTTCTCAGCCAGGGATACCGTCGCATCAGCAAGCTGCGGCCCTTGCTCGTCCACGTCCGCAACGATCACCGTCAACGTCTGGGTGTCAGTACCACCATCGCTGTCACTGACTCGCACCGTCACCTGGTACTGGTTATCCCCGTTCGCGTCCGTCGGGTTCTCGAAGTCAGGGACCGCCGCAAACGTCAACGCCCCGGTCGTATCGTCAATGGCAAAGTCATCCGCATCATCACCGCCGACAATCGCAAAGCTCAGCGCCGAGGCAGCATGATCCACATCGTCTGCCGTCACAGTGGTCACAGCAGACACGCCCTCGTCGAGCGTCAGAGAGGCCACTGCACCACCACCATCACTCGTGATCACCGGCACGTCATTGCTGCCATTGATCGTGATCCGAACTGTTCCCGTGGTACCGTCAATGGTCGTGACCGTGAACGTCTCTTCCACACGGTCACCTGCACCCAGTTCATCGAACGCGCTGTTCGCCGTGAAGCTCCACAGCCCACCAGCATCAATCTCAAACGTGCCAATCGTGCCAACCACGGTGTTCGCGTTAAACGCGTCATTGGTATTATCAACATCATTCGCCGTCAGCGTGCCACCGGTACTGAGCGGTACATCCGTTTCCACCAGCGTCAAACCAACACTGCTTACCGTCGCCGGGTCATTCACCGGGTCTACCGTCCCCGTCACCGTCGCGGTATCGGTCAGTGCACCATCGCTCACCGTGTAAGTGAAGCTCACCGCACCGCTATAGTTGACGTCCGGCGTAAAAGACAACGTCCTGCCATCACCAGCCAGGGTCACCACACCGTTGGCCACCGACACGCCAGCTCCTCCAGCGACCAGCGCCTGACCATCGACCTGCGATACCGTCAGAACATCCCCATCCGGGTCACTGTCAGCGCCTGCACCACCCACCACATCAATCGATGCGCTCGTGTCTTCTGCAAAGTGACCCAGCGTGTCATCAACCGCAACCGGGGCCTCGTTTACCCCCGCTACCACAATCGTTAACGTGGACGTCGAGGTATCACCATTGTTATCCGATACCGTGACCGTGAACG
>JAQBUI010000043.1 GCA_027624035.1 Pseudomonadota bacterium
GGCGTATAGGTCTTTGTCTCTCATAGGGGACTACGATAATCTGCCCACTCGATCAGGGGAAGAGCCAACAAATTAAACGCTCGATATAGCAGATATTCGGCTCGAAGGTAGTCCGCGTAATCGTTTCGGGCATTACACTGTACCACCAGTTTGATGTCGTTCTGCTTTTCAAACAACGTGTCTTTGATCTGCTTCTTTTTAAAATCGATCCGCAGTGGTGGATAGCGACAGGTGTTCTTGATGAGTCGGCTGTTTCCGCGAAGTGAAAGGTTGATCTCATAGTCGACCCCCTCGTGGGTGAGTGTGCCCGCCCAGGTCTCGTCCTTGTTCGTGCTGGTGGTGATGGCCGAGAATGGCCCGGTGATTGTGACGCTGAGCGGTTCGTCAGATTCGAATAATGGATCAGCAGTCGCAACACAGTTCGTCAGGAGCAGCGTCAGCATCAGAATTCGGGTCATCGTGGATAGGGACCCAGTTTCTCGGGAGTCGATTCGTTGATGAAAAATGATTGTGCGTCGAACCCCGTTTTCTGGGGTATGCGCTCAAACTGTCCGGCGCTGGATAGCGCCCATGACTGGGTGTCGTCAATCCGGTAGGCATGAAGTATTCCATCGATGACCCGGGTGCGGATGTCGCGGTCTTTGACGGGCAAGAGTACCTCGACCCGTTCGTTGAGGTTGCGCTCCATGAGGTCCGGTGAGCCTATAAACAGCAGTGCGGTCCCTGCCGAGAATGATTCTCCTGCACCGAAAGCGTAGATTCTTGAATGCTCCAGAAACCTGCCCACGGTACTGCGGACCGAAATGTTTGAGGACATACCGGGTACGCCCGGACGCAGCCGGCACTGTCGTCTGACAAACAGATCCACGCTAACGCCAGCGCAGGAGGCCTCATAGAATTTTTCGATCATCATCGGGTCTGTGAGTGCGTTTACTTTGATGACGATGCGCCCCGGCCTGCCCGCTTGCGCGTGGTTGATTTCATCGTCAATCAGGCGGACCAGATGCCCGCGCAGGCTGACGGGCGAGACGAGAAGGTCTTCAAACCCGGAGTCAATACCGCTCGACAAGTAGTCGAAAACACGAGTTACGTCCCTTGTAATCGTCTGATCCCGCGTAAAGAGCGAGAGGTCTGTATAACGCTTCGCTGTTGCCGGATGGTAGTTCCCCGTGCTCGCATGGGCATAGGCGACGGTCTGGTCGCCTTCACGGCGGATGACCAGCGCGATCTTGCAGTGGACCTTGAGGCTCACGATGCCATAGACGATCTGCACGCCAGCTTCTTCAAGGCGGCGTGCCAGACGTACGTTGGACGCCTCGCTCTCTCTGGCCTCGAGCTCAATCACTGCCATGACGTGCTTGCCGGCCTGGGCACCGGCGACCAGCGCGTCGATGACCGGCGAATCGTCGCTGGTGCGGTAAAGGGTCTGCTTGATGGCAAGAACGTCCGGGTCTGAAGCTGCCTGGTTCAGAAAGTGCACGATGGTGTCGAACGCGTCGAATGGCCAGTGAAACAGGCGGTCCCCTTGACTGATTACGCTAAAACAGTCTTCGAAGTCCGCCGGGTGCCGGGGCTCCAACGCCGGGAATACCAGATCATGATGTTCCGCTTCATTGATGATTTCGGATAGCTGCGACAGGCCCGGCAAGGCGGCCACAAAAACCGGGTTCGCGTTCGCGAGCAGTCCTCCCTGCTGCTGGTGGATTGCAATTTCTCGACGAGTAAACAGGCCCAGCTGGATCGCCAGAAAATGCAGGCTGGCTTCCGACGTGCCGCTCGCAACGTTCAGTTGCACCACATCGGCCTTGTGCCTCAGCCTCAAGCCGGTTTCCACCACTTCTCTAAGATCGTCGCTGTCGCTTTTCCTTGAAAGATTCAGATCACGGATCAGTTGAAAAGTGCTCACTGTGCGCAGCGCCTCACCTGGATAGAGGTCCAGCCAGAAGAGGGCAATGGCATCTTCAAAAGCAATGTATCGGTCGTTCGTTCCGGGCAGGTTGATGAATCTTGGCAGCGTTGCCGGCAACGGAATCAGGATGTTTCGCTCGCGTAACTCCAGCAGCAGGCAGAGGGCGCCGTTAGCAACATACGGAAACGGATGTTCTTCATCCACAACGATGGGGGTCAAGACGCCAACTGCGGTTTCCCTCAGATAGGTCTTTAGCCATGAGCGGTCGTCTGGCGTCAGTTCACTCCGGGTGAGGACTTCAATCCGATGACCCTTCAGCAGGGCCCGGAGTTCCGGCCACATGTCCTGCGCCCTGCATTGCAGGTTGCGCGCCTCGTCAAGACAGCGAGTCCATTGTTGACGCTGGGTCAGGCCGTCGACGGTCATCTCTCCCGAGCGCCGGGCGACATCACGAATCATTCCCGCGACCCTGATGGCGTAGAACTGGTCCAGAACGTCCGAGGCAATGGCCAGAAACCGGACGCGCTCAAGTAGCGGATGTGCCGTGTTTCCCGCTTCATCCATCACCCGGGCAATGAACAACAGGTCAGAGGTCTCCTTGTTCAGCAGACGGCTCGCCGGGTCTACCTCCCGGTCTATCGTGCCCGTCACGGGCTGGCTCGGCGTCAGCGCCGATGTGCCGGAATGACGCGAGCGGGTCGGCAACCTGCGCCACAACTTGGTGATCATCTCTGACATGAGTCCGATCCTGATAGTGCTGGGACCAATCTAGTATGACAGGTCATGAGAAGGCAATGGATTCCGGTCGCCATACCATGGTGGTTTGCAACGTCTGGACGATCCTGGGTGGGTCGAGTGTACAAGCTGGTGTCTGTCGATGCGCACACGCGACCATGCCCGGACGAAGGTAGGATGTTAGAGAAAACCGGATGCGTTCAATCTACGCCTGGACGAGCGGCTGGAGGGTCCTTGTCATAAATACGCTATTGGGATCTGCGGTGTAATCTGCAAATGGTTCGCAGTAGGCGAAACCGAAACGCAGATACAATGCCCGGGCCGGTGCAAATGCTGCCATTGACCCGGTTTCAAGGAAAAGTTGTTGGTAACACCGATCCTGCGCCACTTCAATGACATGCGCGAGCAAGGCACTCGCGACCCCTTGTCGCTGGTACCTGGTTGCGGTCCGCATGGACTTCAACTCACCCTGCTGGTTGTCCAGCGCCTTGAGTGCAGCACAGCCCACGAGTTCACCCTGCCGCCGTGCGGTCCAGAAGGTCACGGCCGGTTGGGCCAGCCCGTCCGCATCCAGGGCGTGGGTACTCTCGGGCGGCGAGTGGCGTGCCATATCCTCAAGATGAACCGCCAGCAGTGCCCTCACGTCAGCACGGGCAAGACTGTCAATCGCAATCTGCAGGATCACTTCTCTTCAAGGCTACATGGCAAACCCGAGTTTACCTGAGTTTACCTGAGTCTGGTTGAACAAGGGGCCACACAGCACCCACGCAGTGGCGATGCTGGACGACATCCAGGTCCCCCAGTCAGAAAAGCGCGCCATGCCGCGAGAACTGCACGTCGCCCACCGGCTGGATGCCTGATACCAGACGGCGGTGCATTTGGTGACTGTATTGTTGGGTGGCTGGATGCAGTAATCCGGCCTGTTTTCTTGCTTTTTCAGCGTGACACGACCCAGATCATGTCGTTCGCGACGGCGGCCTTCTACCATCCGGACAACATCGCGATTGCCGGTACGAATACATGGAATCATTTCACTGGGACAGCAGCTACCTGACCGGCCTGCCCACCGTTGATACCCAGCACCATCGCCTCGTGGACCTGATCAATGACCTGGGTGAGCAGGTTGCCGAGTGCGCGCTCACGGAAAGTGCGCTGGCGACGATCTTCGGGGAGTTGACAGACTACGCCAGCTACCACTTTACCGAGGAAGAGGCCCTGATGGCGGAGATGAGGCTGGATGAGCGGCACATCGTCCTGCATTGTTCGCTCCACCAGCGTTTTCTCACGGATGTGACGCGTCTCTATGGCGAGATCAAGTCTCCCGGCGCACCGGAGGTGGAACACCTGCTGGATTACCTGGTGAACTGGTTGGCCTTCCATATCCTTGGCGAGGATCAGAATATGGCTCACCAGGTCGCAGCCGTGCAGTCCGGGCAGTCTGCGGCAGGGGCATATGAAGCCTTTGAACGGACCCGGGATGACTCCAAGACGCCGTTGCTACGCGCCCTGCATTCGCTGTTCGATCAGGTTTCTGCCCGCAACCGTTCCCTTGAAGCCTTGAACGACCACCTCGAGGAACTGGTAGCTGAACGGACCGCAGAACTGGCGGAAGCAAATCGCAAGCTGGAACAGATCGCACTCACTGACCAGATGACCGGCCTGCCCAATCGCCGCCATGCCATGGAAGTGCTGGAGTCACTGTGGGCGGCGGGCAGGGCGTTGTCGTGCCTCATGATCGATGCCGATCACTTCAAGGAGATCAACGACGGTTTTGGTCACAAGGCAGGTGATGCTGTGATAAGGCGGTTGGGCGCCTGTCTGCAACAGGCGGTGCGCACGGAGGATTTTGTCAGTCGTCTGGGGGGCGATGAGTATCTGGTGGTCTGTCCTGGGACCGGGCGGGAAGCAGCATTACAGCTGGCCGAACACCTACGCGTCGAGGTCAACGCGCTGCGGGTACCAGTCCAGGCCGGGAACGGGACGGAAGGTATCTGGCACGGGAGTGTGTCGATCGGTGTCGCAAGTCGCCGCGAGTGTCTGGACACACCGTTGGCATTGGTCGCTGCAGCGGATGCCGGCGTTTACCTGGCCAAGGATGCCGGCAAGAACTGTGTCCGGATGTCGGCTTGACCCTGCATCCAGGTTGCGGGTACTACCACTGGTTCAGCTTGGGTCCCAGGATATGCCGCGACTGGCCGATGGCGTGCTGGCTGTGCCCGACGATCAGAGGGTCTGGCGGGCGTATAACCTTCATGTTCTTGTTAGGGTAGTCCAGGCTGTACAGGAAGTGGTGCATACACGCGATGCGCGCCCGTTTTTTGTCCGACGACTTGATAATGGTCCACGGGGCGTCCGCTGTATCCGTGTAGAAGAACATGGCTTCCTTGGCCTCGGTGTAATCGTCCCACTTGTCCAGTGAAGCGAGGTCGATAGGCGAGAGTTTCCATTGTTTCAGGGGATCGGTCTTGCGCTTGGTAAAGCGGTTGCGCTGTTCTTCCTGGGTTACCGAGAACCAGTATTTGAAGAGATGGATGCCACTGCGCACCATCATCCGCTCCAGTTCTGGCGTTTGGCGCATGAACTCCAGATAGTCCTCTGGCGAGCAGAATTCCATGACTCGCTCGACCCCGGCGCGGTTGTACCAGGAACGGTCAAACATCACGATCTCACCTTCGGTGGGCCAGTGCTTGATGTAACGCTGGAAATACCACTGACCTCTTTCCTCCTCGCTGGGCTTTTCCAGTGCGACGACCCGTGCGCCACGAGGATTCAGGTGCTCCATAAAGCGCTTGATGGTGCCGCCCTTGCCGGCAGCGTCGCGGCCTTCGAAAAGGACGACAATCTTCTGCCCGCTTTCTCTGACCCATCGCTGTACTTTCAGCAGTTCCACCTGCAGCTGCGCCTTTTTGTGCTCGTATTCACGGGTAGGAATCCTGGTGTGGTAAGGGTAGTCACCGGTAAGGAACAGCTGACGGATGGCCTCAGGATCACGCCGCATCTTGCCGAGTTCCCGAAGGAGTTCTGCGCCATGTGGGTTCACATGATTGTGATTGACGCCATGGGCCGCGGCGTCGGCCTTGACTGTCGAGGGTTTGTCTTCGGTTTCAACCACGTGCAGCGTGGTGCTTTCGTCTACGGGCTTGCCGGGCTGTGCAGCATTGGTGGTTTCAGAGGTCGGGCTGTCTTCTGCAGTCGCGTTGCCTGATTCGGGGCTTCTTCGATTGACAGGGCTGTTTTCAGCGGCATGGCTGCTTTCCGGGGGCGTGTCTTTGGTCATGAATTCCTCAATGCAGGGTAAACCGCACATAAGACCTGAAATGGCTGCTGCGGGCATTGATCCAGATCAAACCGGGTGGCAGCCTGTACCACCTTTGGATTTCCTGGCCGCGCTGTGCTGGTTGACCGTGGCGAACCGGATTTCGAGGCACCCGTGGCCCAGTACAGGCTGGAGTTTGCCGCCAACGGCAAGGTGGATGTGCGCAGGCGCGAAGCCCGCCAAATGGCACAGTGTTATGAGTGCTTCATGGTCCAGGTGTTAAGCTCACCCTCCCTGGTTCACTTGCCCTTGCCCTTGCTGCTCGTCTTGCTGGTATCGGCGCCTTGCTCATCCCGGCTGTTGTCCGGATCACCCTGGTTGCTGTTGCCTGGGTCACAGCCTTCGGCGCCGTTACCCTTGCCCTGGTTGCAGGCTTCCTTGGTGTCCTTCCCGGAGACAACTGTGCCATAGGTTTGAGTACTGGTATTCCCGTTGCCATCTATCGCGGTAACATTCCAGGTCACTGCCGTGTTCTTACTTACACTCTCTGATGTGATCGTTACCGCAGCGCCCTCGACAACGATATTGCACAGAGGAGTACCGTTCTTGCCAGACTTCCCTGCCTTCAACGACTCACAGAAAACGGCATTAATCGAGGCTGAAGCGCCAAAAATATCGGTCGCTGTAGCCGTGAGTGTCACTGGTTCACCACTCGACGGAATATCCATCACATCCGGGACGTCCATCAAGATGAGCGGCGATGTTGTATCCACCACGGTCATCAACTGAACCGCTGACGTCGAGTTGCCGTAAGCATCTTCCGCGATCCAGGTTACGGTGGTCGCGCCGAGCGGATAGCTGGCTGGCGCATCGGACGTAACCGTCACTGGGCCAACAACATCAGTCGCGGTCGCCGTCCCGATGTTGACGCCGGAGAGCACTGCCGTCGCCTCCTGGGTGATATCGGCCGGCACTGACAGCGCCGGTGCGATCGTATCCTGCACGGTGATGGTGAAGCTCCCGATGCTGGTGTTACCGGCCGCATCGGTGGCGGTACAGCCAACCGTCGTGTCACCCAGGGCAAACGTGTCACCAGATGCCGAGGAACAGACCACTGCTGGCGCAGGATCAACGGTACCGGTTGTATCCGCATTGAAGTCGGATGCTGTTACCGCAAAGGTTGCCGGGGCACCAGCTGATGAGACAGCTTCCAGTGTCTGATCGGCAAGCCCCGCCAATACTGGTGCGATCGTATCCTGCACCGTGATGGTGAAGCTGCGGCTGCTGGCATTGCCGGAAGCATCGGTAGCCGTACAATCAACCATGGTATCACCCATGGCGAAAGTATCGCCCGATGTCGCGGAACAGACCACGGCTGGTGCAGGATCAACGGTACCGGTTGCATCCCCATTGAAGTCGGATGCCGTTACCGCAAAGGTTGCCGAGGCACCAGCAGCCGAGACGGCTTCCAGTGTCTGATTGGCAAGCCCTGCCAATACCGGTGCGATGGTATCCTGCACCGTGATGGTGAAGCTGCCGCTGCTGGCATTGCCGGAAGCATCGGTAGCCGTACAATCAACCGTGGTATCACCCATGGCGAAAGTATCGCCCGATGTCGCGGAACACACCACGGCTGGCGCAGGATCAACGGTACCGGTTGCATCCCCATTGAAGTCGGATGCCGTTACCGCAAAGGTTGTCGAGGCACCAGCCGCCGAGACGGCTTCCAGTGTCTGGTCGGCAAGCTCCGCCAATACCGGGGCGATGGTATCCTGCACCGTGATAATGAAGCTGCCGCTGGCAGTATTGCCGGAGCCGTCGGAGGCCGTGCATTCAACTACCGTTGCGCCCATAGCGAAGGTCTCACCCGACCCGGCAGAGCAGCTGACGGCCAACTGACCGTCAATGATATCGGTTGCCAACACCTCAAAGGTCGCTTCTGCCCCTGCGGCCGAGGTAGCTTCCAGCAACTGGTCTTCGAGGCCAGCCAATGACGGTGGCACCGTATCCACGACTGTGACCGTGGCGGTACAGGAACCGGTGCCCTGGCCATCGGAAACGTTCAATGTGACCACGGTTGATCCCAGCCCGTAGGGGCCAGCCGGGTTCTGGGTCAGCGTCAGAGCATCGCCATCGGCATCGCTCGAGCCGTTGTCCACGTCGGCGTCCCCCAGTCCATTTTCGTCAGCATCGACAGTGACATCCCGACAGAGCGCGACCGGCGGCGCATTCTCAGGTACATGAATCGCGTGGAATGCCACCGACTGCAATCCGAAACTGTCAGTGACGCGCAATACAACCTGACGATCACCGGGTGCAGAAAAGACGGCAGACGCAATGGCGCCAAGGTCCACAAACTGGGTCAGGCCATCGGAATCATCCATGTCCCATTCGTAGCTCACAATCTGGTCATCCAGGGGAGGACCGGCATTGGGGTCGAAGGATTCAGCACCCGAAAGCGTTACTGGCCGGCCAACACCGCCCGTCGCACTGCCTGTAATCACGGCCACAGGCGGCACGTTGCCCGTGTCAACGACGATATCGACCGTCGCAGAATTGGACAGGCTGCCGTCCGATACTGTCAATAAGGCGGAGTAGGTTTTCGGCACCTCATTGAGCGCCGGGTTATAACTGAACATGGGGCGCTCATTCGCATCCCCGGTCGTCAGATCGATCGTCCCGTCGCCATCAAAGTCCCAGGCATATTGGGTTATCGTCTTGCTCGGATCGAGATGGTAAGAGTCCGAGTGATCAAAGGTGACCACCTGGTTGATCGCCACGCTGATCGGTGACGCGGCCGCAACAGCCTTCGGACCTGCTTCGAACAGCGCAGGCGCCAGCATCAGCGTATGCCAGCCCGTGGCCAGTCCCCTGATATCGGTAAAGCCCAAAGTCCCCCAGGTACCATCAGCAAGCTGCCGGTCGACCACGGTCTTTGCCATGCCCTTTACAGGGTCCCTGTACCAGTCGAAGTTACCACCAATGGTGTTCACGGCCGGGTCGGCAAGACGCAAAACCTTGGTTACGGCATACATCGAGTAGGTATACCCCGTCACCGTGTTGTTATTGGCTTCGGTTGGCCCCGCCCCCCAGTTCTGGCTAATCCAATTCTGGGATGTCAGCCAATGCGGATCTGTGGATGACCTGCCGTCAAGGTTCCACTGCAACATTCCGTGCGGCGTGGTGCCCGCACAGCCCCAGAGACAGGCAGTACTGGCGTACCCGAAGGTACCGTTTGCGTTCCACATCGCACGGACGGCTTGATCATTTTCAGTCTTGACGAAGTTCGGAATGGTTGTACCGAATCCGCGCTCGGCGGCCAGCATGCCGATCGCCGCCCAGCCCGAGGAGGAATTGTCTGCATGTCCTGGGCCGAAGGTATAGTTCCAGCTTCCGCGCTGGGGAAAAGCAAAGTTTGCGTCCATCTGACCGAAAGCATAACCATCCGCCATGTCCTGGACGATATCCGCATAGGTTCTGCCCCTGACATCAGCCGGCCCCGTCTGTGCCATCGCGCCCGGCGTTCCCGACGCGACAATCGCATCCATTATTGGCCCGTTCTGATAGATCTCGTAGGCCCGGCCGCTCACGGTTATTCCAATACCGTTACCGTTGGTATCGGGGTCGCCTGTATTCTTCTGTGAAATCTGAACCGGCTGCAGTTTGGTAAAAAGGTAATCCATGGCCCCGCTGACAGTTTGTACATAGGGATTACTACTGCTCCTTGGAAGCAGCACTCCGTCGACTTCATCTGCCGCGACGTGCCCATGGGCAAAGAATGCGTTCAGGGCAGTGGCATTCGCAGTAGGTAAACTGCCATAGGCACCCGCAGTCAAAATCTGACCACTATCCTGCTGCGCCTTGTGCAGGGCCCAGAGCCCCTCGTCGATGGCAATGTTGATTCGGGTATCGAGACTGGCGTTTCGAATTGTGACCGGGTAGTTCGCTGACGAGCACTCATTGGCTGAATTACAGACAGTCAGCTTCGCCGTGAAGGGTGAACCTGCAGTCCCGTTGTAGATGTGGGTAGCTTCAAGCACCCTGGGGTTGGTTACGTTCTGGAAACCGGTCGATGTGCCGTCGCCGAAATCCCAATTGTATGTGTGTGCCGTGTACGACAGTGAACCGCTTGCCGCCTCGTTCCAGGCATTGGCGTTTGAAACATCGACCGACGCAGTGGAGTTGGCCGCACAGAGATTCGTTTCAACACAGCCACCACCCGTACGGTCGACGATGCAGAGTCTGAGTGCGTCACCGCCCGCCGTCACTGTTATGGCCGCCCACAGATAATTAGAAGACGTACCTGGCTTCGAGTATCGGCCGACATTTGCCTGCAGGTTGCTCCCATCCCAGGCTGCCAATAGTGCCGCATCAGACGTTGTGCTGATTGAAATGGGCGGGTCGCACTGACAGTGTGCATGGTTGACATTCACGCCACCGACGTTGACGCCATTCAGCTGAAAACTCTGGACGTCAGTGCCACAAGTCGATAACGACTCCATCCTGATGGAATCGATGGTCGCAAAATCCTGCACCCCATTGGCATCAGGAAGCTGGCCGATCTCTGCACCTTTGAGGCGGGTAGCCTACCCGGAGATGACGTCGTGTGGAATCGAAGGCGCGATGGCTACCCATGGCACGGTCGCAACAATGGGCGCATCCGCGTGGGCCTGGCTCACAAAGCCCGGGGCAATCCCGGTGCCTGCCAACACTATTGTGCATAACATCAAGAACGCTGACATCCCACGCGCGCGGATGATATTGACTAATACCATGGGACCCTCCAAGGGACCTGCACGGGTTGTGCAGACGGGGAAGATTAGAGTTCTTGTGTAACAGAAAGTAAACAAAATTTTTTTCTGGAACGGGTTGGCTTCTCCGCAATGGAGGGGTCGGAAAGAAGGTCCCTCCACGCGCAATGTCGAGCCAGTCTACTCAATGTTTGGCTACTTTACCGGGGGTGAACAGCTGCCAACAGATCCATTCTGCCGTGTGCGCTGCCGTCGTTGAAGCGCACTCTGTTGGCCAGCGCTGCGCAGCGCAGCGCAGTGGAAGGAACTGGAGCTTCAAGGATTGCCCGTAACTATGGTTGGCGAACTATGCCTGGAATGTCGCGAAAGGCTGGCTACGGGTCTCAATCACCCGGTTTCGATATAGCCTTGCTCGGAACCATCCGTTTGATGTAACTCTCCCGGCCCACCTGTTCGATCGTGATCCCATGGCGTTCAGCAATCCCTGCGTAGGCGGCGCGCCGCTTGCGGTTCACGTCGGCGGCCAGGGCCTGGTTCTCGCTCGAGGCTGTTGGCACCGCCTGGACAAACCCATCGGGCGTTTCGATGATCTGGCCCGTGGCCCTTGCATCGTCGAGCGGACTAGCCAGCACCATGAGCGGCAATAACACAACCATCAGCAATACATACAGTTTCATTACAGCCTCCTAAAAAATATCGCTGTTCTCTTCGAACAGCTCGTTCAGGTCCCGGTCGACCTTGATCCGGATTTCATGCTCGATCTTCACATTCAGATTGATCACGATGGGATCCTTGGGCGCTTCGACCTGGATCGTTGGGGTGCATCCACTCACCGCCAGTATCAATACCAGACTCAACCATTTCATTTTCTGTTTCCCTGTTTTCGCCGGATCTCGTCGGTAATGGTGTCACCGATACGCAGACTCTCCAGCAATGTGGCGATGTTTTCCTGCAACGTGAGGTTCAGGTGAACCTCACGCCCATTCTGGAACCCGGGGTTGCGCCCCTTGAGGGCGATATCGGTGTTCATCAGGCCCGACTCATCGTACGTCAGCCCGGCGCTCAGCCCATGGTAATGAAAGTCGGACAAAGCCGCTATCAGCATCTTCATTTCACTGTTGGCCGCCACCCCGGCGGCAACGCCATCGTCTGGTTGATATCGGATGGACCCACCCTGTACCGCATGCAGGGTACCTGCTTTGATGCTGACTGTATCCCCACGTACCTGAATTGGAACTGAACCGGCGAGCACCCCGGTGCCGGTGACCGTCTCCTGTTGAAGCGCAAGGACGTACTCGAGTTGAATGTCGCTGAGCGCCAATTGCATGTGTCCATCACCAGCCGGTACGGCATAGCGGAAATCCTGGCTTTGCGCATCGCCACCGAAAATGCGAGCGGCAAACTCGTGGCCGCGCAGTTCCATAGTCCCGGCATTGGTATCCAACTGAAGGTCAAACGTGGCGCGGATGCGTTCAATGGGAATGCCGACGTCGATGCGATCGACTTCCAGTGTTGAAGCCGGAGCGATGAGAGCCGGCCAGCCGGCCCCATCAACCGCCAGGTTGGCGCCATCAATGACATAGCCGTCCCAGGTCATGCCGACATTGGTCGCCTGAAGACGCCCGCTGAGGTCGAACTGTTCCGGTGCCCAGGCAACACTGGCGTTGCCCGA
Source organism: Pseudomonadota bacterium (assembly GCA_027624035.1). Taxonomy (GTDB): domain Bacteria; phylum Pseudomonadota; class Gammaproteobacteria; order Pseudomonadales; family Azotimanducaceae; genus UBA7455. The sequence continues at coordinate 12,324 of JAQBUI010000043.1, forward strand.
CACCGTGCCGCGAGTGAACTCCGCACCATCGGGAATGTATTCGGGAATCAGCGGCGGCAGTTCTTTGAGTGCCAGGGTGCCGCTGGCGGCCACAGAACCGATCCGGGTTTCGATATCGTAATGCGCCTGAAGCCAGATGCCAGGGACCCCAAGGATCGTTGTATTATCCATTGACGCGCGCAACCTTCCCTCACGAACTTCTACCGTACCCATTGTGGCCGCGATGACGTCAGGGCCATCCCGAAGGTCGAGCGCGATGCTGCCATCGGCGGCAACTTCGGTGAAGGCAAGACGCCTGAGCGGCGCGATCGGGATACCCGTCACACTCGCCCGGGCATCAAGCTGACCATCTCCCAGTGAGAATGCATCGATTGACGCGCTCATCCCGGCCTGTAGCTCGAAGCTGAGATCAAGATGATCCCGGGTCCAACTCGCGATGCCACTCGCCTTGGCGTGACCGTTTTCAAAGGTCACGTGGCTGACCTCCAGGTCACCCATCAGATGTTCGAGTTGCGCCATTGGCACGCTGACGTCCGCGTCCAGGCTGCCGGCCGCGGAGCTGACCTGATGATTCAGCCGCAGTCGTACGACGTCTATGCCCAAGATGCTGGCGGTATCCGTGGACGCCTCGACCCGACCGTCCACAAACGAGACAGCGCCGGCGATTGATCCGAGGATCATGTCGTCTTCATGCAGGCGAACGTTGAACCGGGCGGCGGCAGTCCCTGCGGTGGGCGGCCCCGTCAGGTCATAGCTCAGGTGGAGCCCCGTCAGATTGGCATCGATCAGCATGCCGGAATCTTCGAGCGCCCCGTTCAGGGTCACGTTGACCAACCCGCAGCGCAGCTGGTTGTACAGTTCGTTGTTATTGGTGACGCTGGTTCGGCCGAGGTCGCACTGGCTGCCAGCGTCGATGAGCAGTTGGGCAGCCTCAATGCCCGGTGCGGTGATGTTAATCGCCAGTGGCGCGTTGCTCGCCAATCTCGGTCCGGTGTCGGTAAAGCTCACAGAGGCGTTGATCGTATGGCCGCTTTCGATGCCGATGCCATCGACCCTGGCGGACCATCGCTGGCTCGATTCGACATCGATGTGGCCGCGCAGGGCGGCGAGGGCAGCCTCCGGCTCAAGGGGCGTGTCGAGGGGGAAATCCAGTTCGAATCCCATTGCGGCGACCCTGAAGTCAACTGCAGCGGCGATGGGCGACTCGATTTGTACCGGAAGAGAATCCGAGATGACTAAAGCTTCGCCTCGCAGTCGGACCGCCTCGGTACCTGCGATCAACGTCACGTTGCCGATGCCAGCCGGGTTCCCGCGCAACGTTCCAGACAGGTCGATCGCACTGTCATTGATGGTAAAGCTGAGAAATGTCTGTCGGGGTTGGAGGAGGCTGATGGCGCCTGAGCCGCCACGCCAGTGAAGCTGACCGTCGAAACAGGACGGCAGGCATACGCTGAAATGCCGGATGTCACCGGCGGCAGGCAGCCATTTCAGGAGGCCCAGCAGTTCGCGGGGTGTTTGTGGTGCTTCGTCGGGTACTTTGCCGGGTAAGTTGTCCCCATTTCCTGTCCGGTACTGCAGGTCCACGTCGGCAATACTGATCTCATAGCGCCAGCCGGACCGGGGCAGAACCCTGATGTCGCTGAGCGCCAGAGAGATGGCGGCGGAACTCACCGTGAGCTTCTCGACTCTGATGGGCAGTCGAAGGGCAGGGCTGAACTGCAGCTCGTCCAGTTGCCATCCGGCCGTTCGCAGGTTGGCCTCGAGCGCTGCCCTTAACCAGGTTGTGCCAAACTGATGGTACGCGGCCAGGCCAGCGGCGTTCAGCAGCAGAACAACGAGCAGAAATCGAATGGCAATCGTGAGGATGAGTCGCAAGGTTCGGTGGCGGCAGAGGTAAAGTGACAGCATAAATCATCGGCTTCAATGCTGGGCAGGAGATTTGCCCCGAACGGGCTCAAATGCGAAAGTGGGCCGCCGTTTCGTTCCGGTTGAATGTTGCCGTGGAATGTTGCCGTGGAATGTTGCCGTGGAATGTTGTCGTGAAATGTTGTCGTGAAATAAAGAAGCGAAGAAACGAAGAGATGTTGAATTCAGTGAAGACGAACAGGGCAGAAGACTGCCGGCAGCGGTCACGACCCTTGTGGGTCACCATCGTTGCGATCGCCTGTCTGGGACTTGTGGCGTGTGACCGGCCCGCACCGGTAAATGAAAGCGCTGCGGTGGGTGGCGCGGGAGATTCATCGGAGCCGGTCTGGTTTGTCGAGCAGGCGGCAGCGCGGGGCATCAGGTTCCAGCATCAGTCGAGCGGCAAGGGCGCCGATGGGCCACTCATGTTTCCCGACATCGTAGGGGGCGGCGTCACCCTTGCTGATATTGACGGCGACGGTGATCTCGATGCCTATCTGGTGCAGAGCGGCGTCCTTGACGAAACAGCCAGGGCCGATGCACCGGCGAATCAGCTGTATTTCAATCGCGGAGACGGCACCTTCGAACTGGCCGCCGCCCCCGGCCCGGCGGCAGACAGGGGCTACGGGATGAGTGCCGCGGCGGGCGACTATGACAACGATGGTGATGTCGACCTGTATGTGACCAATCTCGGGCCCAACCGGTTGCTGCGCAACAACGGACAGGGGCAGTTCGAGGAGGTCAGTGCGGTTGCCGGGGTCGATCATGACGGGTTCGGTACCGCCGCAGCTTTTGTAGACCTTGACCGGGATGGCGACCTGGATCTGTTTCTGGTGAACTATGTGGACTGGGACCCTTCGATTGAAAAAGACTGTTTCATGGGGGGCGTACGCACCTACTGTCTGCCGACCAACTATGCATCACCCGGTATGGATGTCCTGTATCGCAACAACGGGGATGGCTCGTTCACGGACATCACCAGGCAGGCTGGTATCGATCTCGCCTATGGTCGTCATGCCGCACAGTTTCGGGCCTCACGGCCTGGCCTTGGGATCGTTTCCGCTGATTTCAATCAGGATGGACTGCTCGACATCTTCGTCGCCAATGACCTGATGGTGGATCAACTCTGGATCAATCAGGGTGACCTGCGGTTCGAAGATCAGGCCAACCTCTGGGGCTGCGATCTTGATGAGCATGGCATCGCCAAGGGTGGCATGGGCGTCGGTGCCGGTGATATCGATGGCGATGCGGACATGGATCTGCTGGTGGTGAACGCCATGTCGCAGACCGATTCCTTCTATCGGAACGAGGGGCACTACTTCACAGACATCACCAGCATGATCGGCCTTGGCACCCTCTCCCGGCGCTATACCCGGTTTGGGGTCGCGTTGCAGGACTTTGATAACGACGGCCTGCTGGATCTTTATCATGCCAATGGTGCCATCGCCACCTTCGAACCCAGGGGCGATGATCCCTATGCAGAGCCGAATGTCCTGTATCGCCTGACGTCAGAAGGGCGCTTTGAGGTCGTGGGCAGTAGCGGCGGCACCGCAACGTCACTGCTGCACACCAGCAGGGGGCTTGCCTGGGGGGATGTCGACAATGACGGCGGTCTGGATCTGTTGATCGTCAACCGTGACGCCGCGCCCTACCTGCTCATGAACCGGGTTCCGGCGCGGGGTGGCTGGATTCGATTCGATGTCGTGAATCGCCATGGACGAAGTGATCATGGCGCGGTGGTATCCCTGGTGGCGGGCAACAGCACATTGCACCGGTCGGTTCAGGTGGCTGCAAGCTACCTCGCGTCCAACGACCCCCGGGTTCATTTCGGACTGGGCGAAAGCAGGCAAGCCTTGGAGGTCCGGGTGGCGTGGGTATCGGGCAGGGTGGAGTGGTTTGGCCGGTTCGATGCCGGCCAGACCGTGGTGCTCAATGAAGGCACCGGAAAGTCGTCGCCATGAGGGCAACCGCACGGCTCGCTCTGTTGCTCGCAGTGGTATTCAGCGTCACCAGCTGCAGCGAGCCTATGCCTGCTGCGAGCGTTTCGGCACCCATCGCTGCTGGCTTCGATTCGGCGGATACCGTGTTGGTCGATTACCTCCGGAAATTGTATGAGGCCACCACAGCCGATCCGGAATCCGGACTGGCACGCGGTACCCTGGGGATCGCCTACGACATCAACGGACTCACGGACGCGGCCCGCCTCACTTACGATCAGGCGCGAGTCCTCGATACAACCGATGTTCGCTGGCCATACTATCTTGCGCTGTTGCATGCCAGTCGCGGCGAGCATGCCGTTGCGCTGCGGATGATCGACACGGCGCTTCTCCTCGCGCCCGACTACGTCCCGGCGCTGCTGTGGCGTGGCACGCTGCTGCTGGACATGGGGCAGACGAGCAATGCGGTCTCGGCATTTGAAACGGCCCGGTCACAAGGGGCTGGCGCGCCGGCGACGCTTGGGCTTGCTCGTGCCCGGTTGCGTCTGGGCGAGCATGATGCGGCCGTCCAGCTCCTGGTGCCACTGGCCGAGGAGACCAACCACCCCGCCGTATTTCGGCTGCTGGGCCGTGCTTACCAGGCCGGGGGGCAGCCTCACAAAGCCGAAGTCCCCTTGATCCGCGGTCGGCGGTCGGAACCGCTCATGTGGTTTGATGCGTTGAAGTTCGAGCAGTGGGAACATGCGGTCAGTTTCACCAGCCGGCTTGGGTATGCCGAGATCCTGCTGGCACTTCGCCGGACTGATCAGGCCGTTGACGTACTCGAAGCACTGCGGCCCCGGGACCCGAATCATGAAGTGCTGCTGAATAATCTGAGTTCCGCATACTCCCAGGCGGGTCAGGAAGCACTCGCTGTTGCCACCCTGAAGGAAGGAATTGCGGCCCATCCGGATTCGTTTTCGTTTCATCTCAACCTTGCCTATCACCATCGACATGGCGGCGATGACGATCTTGCCCTGGCGCATGCCGAGCGGGCCCTGGACCTCAGCCCTGACCTTAGCCAGGCCCATGAGCTGATTGGCGAGATCATGCTGGCACGCAACCAGAGCGAACAGGCGACGGACGCGTTTGAGAAGGCGCATTCGCCCCGCGGCTACTACTACATCGCCATGCTCGCCGGTGCCGCGGAGAACTGGCCCCGTGCCATTGACTACTTTGAACGGTCTGTGGCGCTGGACCCGGCGAATCCGCTGGCGCAGCTTTATCTGGGCCGCAGCCTCGCGGAGGAGGGGCGCTTCGACGATGCAAGTGCGGCACTTGCGCGCGCCAACGACCTGGGGGCAAGCCCGGATGCCTTTTTCAGCGCGATCAGCAGGCTATCGAGTCTTCGGGCCAGATAGCTGACTACTGAGGATGAGATGTCGTCGGTCAGAGGGTTCGCTTCTGTGATGGCCTGAGTTCCACGTCTGATGCCTGTTGCAAAGAGGCATCCAGAACCTCGGCGATTTCACTGGTGGATTCCTCGAAGCTGGCGATGTGAAACAGGGCTTCGCCTTCCGTAATCAGCGGAATCGTGGTGCGGCCGATCACAATACCTTCTGTCGTGGAAATGACTGCCGTTTCATGATAACCAAGGGGGTCTGAGATGTAGCCCAGCACCTGACCCTTCCTGACTTCTGCGCCCAGGGTAAGCAGGGTACGGTGAATGCCACTCTGGGGTGCGCGAATCCATATCGAACGCTGGGCAACAAAGGGCGGTTTGACCTTGCGGCGAGGGGCCCGTTTGCGGAGCATCCCGATACTCTGCATGACAGAAATGATCCCCCTGACGCCACACTGAATAGACCATTCATCAAATCGAAGGGCCTCGCCGGCCTCATAGACAAGCACCTGAACGCCATATTTTTCGGCAGTCTCCCGGAGGGACCCACCAATGATCTGGGTGTTCAGGATAACGGGCAGTTCAAAGGCCCTGGCCATCTGTTCGGTTTCGGGATCATCCAGCACGGCCCTGATCTGTGGCAAGTTGTCCCGATGAATCGCAGCAGTATGGATGTCAATGCCGTGGGTACATCTCGCGACGATCTGGGTTACGAACAGGTCGGCCATGCGGCGGGCCAGTGAGCCACTGTCGGACCCGGGAAAGCTCCGATTCAAATCACGCCGGTCGGGCAGATAGCGCACCTGATTCAGAAAGCCAAAGATATTGACCACCGGCACGGCGAGCAGGGTGCCGTTCATCGCCGCCAGTCTTGGAGATTCGAGTACCCGCCGGATGATCTCCACGCCGTTGATCTCATCGCCGTGTACTGCACCGGAAAGAAACAGCACCGGCCCGGCACGTTTTCCATGAACCACGTGAACCGGAATGGAAAGACCGGTATGCGTGTACAGGTCAGGCACTTCGAGGTTGAACGTATACCGTTCACCGGCACGGACCTTTTCGTTGGCAAATTCAAAATCCGGGCGGCGCTTATCTTTGACCACGAATCAGGGTCCTCCTGTTACCAGAGTTTCTTATAGAAATGACGATATCGAGCCGCTCACTTGGCTGACGCCAGCAGCCGCTCATAGCGCCGGGTCTGAGCCTTGCCGTGGATGTAGGACCGTGTGACGTCTACCATCATGGGTACGCGGGCGATGGTTCTGCGGCCGAGCAGCATGGGAAACATCATGTCATCCCGGCTGGTGAGCGTGAATTCGGTGGTGAGATCGAACGGGCCGAATGTGAGACGGCTGCGGATGACAATACGTTCCTCGGCGTGACCACCGGAATCGCGCACGACTCGCCGGTCAATAACAGGAGTCCTGCAATCGAGGATGATGTGTTTTTTCTTCCTGACCGGGTGCAGTCTGAAAAGCACGAACTCCGTACCGTTGTCTTCTTCCGTGGACACCTCGAAGGCATGCAGCGATGACGTCTTTGCGCCGGTATCTACTTTGGCTTTGATCCCCGGGATCCCAAGCTCTGGTAGCGTGACCCATTCTCGCCAGCCTACGGTATGCACATCATTCTCCTTGGGTCTTCAAACCATTTTTGACGAGCAATCTTTGTATCGGACTCTTTATTGGACCTACTTATTGAACCTTCTTATTGGACCTTCTTATTGGACCTTCTTATCGGACCCTTTTACCGGTCTCTTTTGTCGGACCTTGTAACGGGCACGTATTGTGTAGCGTCAGGATCAAGTTTGTCTGCTTGAAGGGATTCATTCTACATGGGGAGCGTCCTTGCCGCATGTACCGGTGACCGCTTTTCATCGAAGCTCCGAGCTGACGCTTTGCCGCCTGGAAAGCCTCCTGGCACGATAGTGGTGCGCCGGACTCGTCCAGACTGATGGCATTCTGGTGCCAGGGATACCGTGCCTCTAGAGCATGAACGCGAGTAGCGTCGCGGTGCCCAGAAAGGACATGAATCCCGCCACGTCTGTGACGGTCGTCAGGATGATGGATGATGCGGTTGCAGGGTCCTGACCAGCCCGCAACAGTGCCATGGGGACCAGTGCACCGGAGATGCCCGCAGCAATCATCGAGACGATCATCGCAATGCCAATCACCAGCGCAAGGCCGAACGAACCGCTCCATACCAGCACGCCGAGACCACAGGTGATCGCCAGCGCGATCCCGTCGATGATGCCGACCATCATTTCCTTGCGCAGCACCGCCCGCCACTGCAGCACGTTGACCTCTTTGAGGGCAAGCCCGCGCATGGTCACAGCCAGGGCCTGGGAGCCCGCGTTCCCGGACTGCCCGGCCACCACTGGCAACAGAATGGCGAGCGCGGTGAACTGGGCAATCGTCGATTCAAACAGGCCGACGACGGCGGCAGCCAGGAATGCCGTCAGCAGATTGATATGCAGCCACGGCAGCCGTTTCCTGACGGCAAAAAAGGGTGAAGACAGCGCTCGCTCGTCCACACTGGCACCCACCATCTTCTGCATACTGGCGGTGGCCTCGTCTTCTGCGGCCTGAAACAGGGAGCCGTATCGAACGATGCCGATCAGGCGGGACTCCACGTCCAGCACCGGTACCGAGTCCATCCTGGTCCTGGCGAAGATCTCCAGCAGTTCTTCCCGGGGTGAGGTGAGATTGACCACACCCTCTACCGGATGGACCAGCGACGACAGCCGGGTGTCTTTGGCGGCGAGTGCCATATCCTGCATGTCGACTCGTCCGACCAGCACATTGTCGTCGTCTGTGATGTAAACGGACCGTACCCTCGTGTGGTTGGAGCCATTGAGCTTCTCCAGGGCCTCGCTGACGGTATCGCCCGTCTTGTACTGGGAACTGGGCTGATCCATGTAGTATCCGGCGGATCCCTGGGGAAACGTCAGCAGCTTGCTGAGTTCATCTCGCGTCAGACCATCCAGATTCTTCAGTAGTGCGTCTCGTTCAGCCTCTTCCAGGGTTCGAAGGATCAACAGAGACAGGCGCACGGTGGCCGACTCAAGGACCGCAATCTGGGTCGCCAGGGGAAACTTCAGGAACAGTGCCCGTAGCCTGGACGGGTCAACTCGATCCAGGAAATCATTCAAGCCAGCGGGTGGCAGGTCGGCAATGTCGGCGATCCGCTCAGGCGACTTCTCAACGAATCTCGCCACTTCGCCCGGAAAAGTGGAGACATAGGCGAGCTTCAGGGAATCAGCAATGCTCATGGTTGATGGCGATCCTGATGTCGGCCGAACACCAGATTGAGCAATTCAGAACAGACTGAAAAATAGCCGGTTGTCACCGCCGAGGTGATCGCTTCGAGGCTGGGCCGATGCCCCTGCTCCGTATCCGCTGCCAGGCGTTCAACCTCGACTCGGGAGATCGTTCCCAGGAGTTGATCGGCCGGGTTGACGACCGGCAGCACCGTGGCATTCTGCCATTGTCGGGCGTCCAGAGAGGATATCAGGGTCATCCGGTCAGACAGCGGGTACGCTTCGACCATCATGCGATCTATCTCGACCCGATCATGAGTACCGGAAATCAGTGCCAGGGCTGGCAACCTGCCCAGCAATGTCCCTGTCTCACTGGTGATGAAGATCGGTACGTCCACGTGCTGCGCGGCACTCAGTTCGGCCCGGGCATCGGCAACCAGTCGGCCGCTTCGAATGGCAATGAAGTCCGGGCCGGCCAGGGCGCCGAGGGTCTGTTCCGTGAAACTGTATAGTCGGGAGGAAACGTCACTGTTGTGCTCACTGGCCTCGATGATTTCTGAATATCGGGCGTTGGGCAGATGCGCGATCAGGGTCAGCGAGTCTTCATGGCTGCTATGGCCCAGTATTTTACCGATCTGATCGGCCGGCATGGCCCCCATGACTGCCGCGAGCAGCTGGCTGTTCAGCCTGCCCATGATGCGAGCGGCGGTTTCGGACCGGACTGTGGTGAGAAATTCGATCAACTCGCTGGCCGAATGGTTGCCGAGCAGCCTTGCGACCTCACCGGGATGGGCGCGGGCGAATTCCTCAACGACTGGATCAGGCATCTTGTCCCGGTCTCCTGAGGGCGACGACTGAAGTGATGAATCGTGCCGCTGGAATGATCAATTGCTCTTCGCCGGACTCGATGATCACACTGGTCTGCGTCAGTTCAAGGATGCGACCCTCTGTGCCGTCGATCCGTATCTGATCTCCAACCTGAAATCGGTCCAGTTCGCGGCGCGCCAGGAGGTTCGCGACCACGTCCCTGCCGCCCAGCGCAAAGGCCAGAGACAGGCCACCGAGGAGTGCGGCGAGAACGACGATGGTGATGGCGGACAAAAACGAAATGTCGATCGCCATCTGACCCAGGCCGGTGACCGTGGCAGCAATGATGACCAGGTACTGAACCATTCTGGGGATCAGCTCGCCGGCCCCCGCGCCGATCAGGTTGCCAACCAGGGTCCGCGCGAGGATGCTGAGCAGATAGCCGCCGACAATGATCAGCGCCCCCACCAGCATCTGTGGAATATAGATGATGATGACGTCCAGCCAGTCTGCCAGTACGGTCACTCCCAGAGATCGCAGCGCGACAAGCAGGAAAAAGCCCAGTACGACATAATAGATGAGCCTGGAAATCACCGTCTGGACGTTGCCCTGCAGGGCCGTGTGGCGTTGTGGTGCAACCCGGTGCAAGCCTCGTTCGATGAGGCCCAGGAGGGAAAGGCTGGCTCGGGATGCATACCGGGCCAGGATGAAACCGGCCACCGCAACCAGCAATGCCAGGATTTCAGGATAGTCGTTCAGCGATGACATTTGGCTCCCCTTTGCCCTGATCTTATCGGCGCCTGTGATGATCGTCCAGGTGTTCCTTGGGAGCATCTTCACCTGCCGGGCGCGGGTGGACTGTCTTCAATTGCGGTCTTGTGATCTGGTGCCGGGAAGGCGTATTGCATGGTCCCGTGACCGGATCGTGGCTACAATGATGAGAAGACCAGATTGGACAGACCCGTGCGTGAACCGGAAACACCAGCCAATGAACGTGAGCGTCAGGAGACTCTGGATGCCACTGCACTGCTCTACTCGCCTGCCGAGGAACGGTTTGATCGCATCACCCGGTTGACGGCACGTCACTTCGATGTACCCATGACGCTGGTCAGTCTGGTGGATCAGGACCGGCAGTGGTTCAAGTCATCCCAGGGCCTGCTCACTTCTGAAACGCCCCGGGAGATATCGTTTTGTGGCCATGCCATTGCGCGCAACGGCCTGCTCGTCATTGAGGACACTCTCACAGACCCGGATTTTTCGGACAATCCGCTGGTGCTCAGGATGCCTCAGATTCGCTTTTATGCAGGCAGGCCGCTCCTTCACAGGGGCATGGCGATGGGGACGCTGTGTATTCTGGACAACAAGCCGAGGCGATTTTCTGAAGCGGATCGTGATTCGCTCAATACCCTCGCGGCCTGCATCGAGTCCGAGTTCCAGCTCAGTTCGCTCAGTCATCATCAGCAGCAGTTGCTGGCTGGCACGCCCAAGCATGATCGTCAGAAGATGATTGACCCCATCACTCAGACGTGGAATGACGCCGCGCTCTCGGTGTTGCTGCATCGCGAGGTGGCCCATGCAGCCAGTATGAACCTGCCGTATGCCCTGCTCACGTTCCGATTTCGCATTGCCGATGCAGATTTTTCGGAGCTTGATGAGCAGGAAGGCGCGAGGCTCGTGCGTCAGGTGACCCAGGACATTCGGGCTTCGCTGCGCCCCACCGACCTGATCGCACGGACCGGATTGAGTGCCCTGGTCGTATTTGCGCCAGACTGTGACGGTGAAATGAGCGAGATCCTCGGGAACCGGGTGCTGTCCCGAATCTTGAACCGACGCTATTCCGCCGACAATCAGGACATTGTAATGGCCATCAATGCGGGCATCGTCATCTCATCTGGTGACGCCCGGTCCGCGCGCCTGCTCGAAGTCTCGGAACAGGCACTGGCCGATTCCCTTGATCGGAATGAGCCGATGGTGCGATACGTCGTCTGAGAGCCCTCAGCGTGCCGGGGTCGGGCACGCCGTTGTCGTGCCGGGAAGTTTTCCGGACGGCACAGCGTGCGGCCAGAACTTCCATGAAAGACTAAAGACCCAGTTCTGAAAGCTTTTCCCTGGTTTTCTTTTCGATTTCTCTGGTTTTCGTCCTGGCAGCCTCGGTGACAGCATCGACCTGTTTGCTGGTAGATTCCTTGATGGTATCTGCCTGTTTGCTGGCTATCTCCTTGATCTCGCTGGCTTTCTGGCTCGCCATTTCCCTGATCTGGGCCCCTTCCTCGTCGATTATGCGTTTGGCTTCATCCTTTGCCGCCTCGGCATCTTTGCGCAGTTGTTCGGTGACCTCACCGGCCCGCTGTCTGGTCTTGTCGGCGAGGTCGCTGGTAGCGTCCCTGACTGACTCGACCCCTGTCGTGACCGGGTCTGCTGCCTGGTCAGCTGAGTTGCGTTCAGGTTCCGACTGACTGCAGGCACCAAGGAGCAGAAGGCTGGTGACCAGTCCGTAGAGAGTAAGGCGAGTCATGAAATCCTCCGTATCGTCAAGTTCTCCTGATTGTATCAGTCCCGGTAACTGGCAGCCGAACGGCCCGTATTCAGGACGCCGTAGACGTGCCGGTAAGTCTCCCGGGCCGCACGAGATAGAACAGTACTCGCATGACAGCTCGTCTCAGGCACGTCGTAATCGTGCAGGCAAGCGTTCACGCTGGCACCTCCCGTCAGTGAACTTTCCTAAGAGCCCTCAGCGTGCCCGGGTTGGGCACGCCGTTGTCGTGCCGGGAAGTTTTCCGGACGGCACAGCGTGCGGCCAGAACTTCCATGAAGGCCGATTAACCCCTTTTTCGGCGCGCCGGTGTTTATAACCAATGGGAGCTTGTCAGCAAGCTTTAGCACACAGAGAAGGCATCCAGAAAAAGAAAGGAGATCAGGCATGACCGCAAAACACATATTGGTTTGGGTACTGGCACTTGGGCTCGTGGCATGTAGCACATCAGAACCAGGTGACTCTGCAGATTCCGATTCGGAAGAAGTTCGGGCGGGGAAGGGCGAGCGGCAGGGCGAAATAGTGGATTTCGTCAGCGTCCGACAGCCAGGAATGAATTCACCCGGAGTCCAGGGTGACGCCGACGTCGCCAGTGCCATTGAGGAGGTGATCGTTACCGGCAGTTACCTCAGGCGGGCGCACCGGTCCGGGGTTGCCAGCGAGGTGGGTGCAAATGAGCGGCTGCTGGCGCCGCACCCTGGCGAGCCATACACCGGGCCCCGGAACGGTCGGGAACAATATCCGGTAGCGGCCGAAAATGGATTCATGGTCGCGAGGCAACAGCCGGTATCGACGTTCTCAGTAGATGTGGATACCGCGTCGTATGCGAATGTTCGCCGCTGGATCAACGGTGGGCAGCTTCCGCCCGGCGATGCCGTCAGGGTCGAAGAACTGATCAACTACTTCGACTACGAGTACCCGCGACCTGAGACATCAGAGGTGCCATTCTCCATATCAACCGAGATGGCGGCCTCGCCGTGGCATGCAGGCCGTCATCTGCTGCGGATCGGGTTGCGTGGCTACGATATCCCCCGGCAGTCACTGCCACCCGCGAACCTCGTGTTCCTCGTTGACACGTCAGGGTCGATGCAGGCTCCGAACAAGCTGTCTCTTGTGAAGGCCTCGCTGGGCCTGCTGCTCGGGAATCTGGATGGCCAGGACCGGGTCAGCCTGGTTGTCTATGCCGGCGCCGCTGGCGTGGTGCTGGAACCCACACCCGGCGATCAGCGTGAGGCGATCAGCCTGGCCCTGCAGAGATTGAGGGCCGGCGGCTCGACCAATGGTGGCGCTGGAATTGCACTGGCATACGATATGGCGAGGCGGGGATACATCGAGGGCGGCATCAATCGGGTGATCCTGGCGACCGACGGTGATTTCAACGTCGGGTTGACCAGCCATGAGGCGCTGGAGGCCATGGTGGCGAGGCAGCGCGACCGTGGTGTGACGCTGTCGGTGATGGGCTTTGGTGAGGGAAACTACAACGACGCGGTGATGCAGCGCATTGCCCAGATCGGTGATGGCAATGCGAGTTATATCGACAGTATCAACGAGGCCCGCAAGGTTCTGGTTGATGAAATGGCTGGCACGCTCGCGACCATCGCCAAAGACGTCAAGGTTCAGCTCGAGTTCAATCCAGCGGTCGTGGCCGAGTATCGGCTGGTCGGTTACGAGACCCGAGCCCTGGCGCGGGAAGACTTCAACAATGATCGGGTGGACGCGGGCGACATCGGCGCCGGACATACGGTGACGGGACTTTATGAGCTGTCGCTGCAGGAGTCTGCCCGGCGGGCGATTGATTCACTGCGATACGGCGCTGAGGCAGAGTATGTCCCGGCCCGTGAAGATGAAATTGCCCATGTGAAGCTGCGCTACAAGGACCCCCGCGGGGATCAGAGCAAGCTGATCACTTCTATCGTGCATCGTGCTGATATTCTGGATGAGTCAGAGACCTCGGAGCATCTGCGCTTTGCGATGGCCGTTGCCGGTTTCGGTCAGATCTTAAAAGGCGGTAGATATCGTGGCGACGCAAGCTATTCAGACGTCCTTAAACTGGCCACGCAGGCCCGGGGAGCAGACCCGAGCGGTCATCGCAGCGAGTTCATCAACCTGGTCAGGACTGCGGCCGCGCTCGCGTCCGCAGACACCGGCTCGCTGGCATCGTCACGTTGATCCGTCTCGTATGTTGTCGATATTCCCCGATCTTGCGGACAAGGTGACGTATTTGGCGGCCGGGTGTGGTGCCACGAGACTAGCGGGTGGCCTCGTACAGCGCCTTTCCGATCGGGCCAACCCGGTCCTGGTCGCCGGAGAGCCCCCCTGCAAAACCGGTGCAGGTATATCCCAATCCGATACCCCTTTCGGGACTGAACTGGATGACGGACCCTCCGGCACCGCCCCAGCCAAAGGTCCCGCGCGCGACTACACCCCAACCGCCCTGCACGAAGTTGGACGCCGCCATGCCAAACCTGCCGTTAGGCCGGTCCGCACCGCTCACGGCGTTGCTGGTCGCCACATCGATCCCATCTGCGTTGAGGATTCGCACGTTGTCCAGAATGCCGCCGTTCGCCAGCATCCCCATGACCCGTGCCATTCCACGGGCGCTGGCGCTGCTGCTGCTGGAGGTGATCTCAAGAGCGTGGCTGTTTGAATCGCCTGGGTCGATATCGAACCCCATTGGGCTCGGCCTGCCACCGGTCAGCCGACCCTGGGGGTTCTGCTCCGGACTGATGGCGAACAGCGGGTCGGCGGCGAATTCCCGCTGGGCGACTTCCATCGGTGTAGGGTCGAGACGCTCACCCAGGACCCGTCGAATAATGCCCGTGGCCACGCCATGGGCAAACTGGTAGGCCCTGTCTGGCCCGGTCCGGAAGTGCATATCTGCCTGCGGACGGTTACCACTCGCATAGTCATTGTCGTGGCTGCCGCAGTAGAAGTCCGCGCCGAGTGGACCGCACAATTCCTCTGCCATCCACTGTCCGATGGTTCTGCCCGCAGGGTCGACCCGGATGAGAATCTGGGACAAGACATAGCCACGGGAGACCGCGTGATAGATTCGGGGCGTCCTGCCCTGGTACGGGCCGCTCGGCCACGTCCAGGGCGCCTGGCTGGCAATGATTCGCGACATGTTGCCATCCTGGTTGGCCTGGTCCCGGATGTCGTCCGGCGTCAGGGCCTCGTCAAACGCGTGTAGCCCGGCATCGTGTCGCAGCACATCTGCGATGGTCATCTGCGCTTTGCCGTTGGCTGCAAATTCCGGCCAATGCTGGCTCACGAGATCATCATAGCTGCAAAGGCCCCGGTCCACGGCCATGGCGAACACAGTGGATTCAATGGCCTTGCCGGAACTGTAGACTGATTGCAGGGTGTCACCGTCATATCCGGATGCGGGTGCGGTAGACATGTCGGGTTCCTGATTCTCACCCCAGAGGTCAACCACGCATTTGCCGTGCTGGTAAACGCAAAGCTGGGCGTTCCGCTCAAGGCCACGGCTGAAGTTGGCGACGAAGGCCTCGCGGACCGCGCCGAATTCAGGTGCAGCCGTGCCGCCAATCCGGACCGATTCTGTGGTCGCCTCGACCGAGTATGGACCTTTGCCGGCCCGGGCAATGGCCTGCTCGATGGTTGCATCGGAACCATCCGGCCGCTCCTGCCTGCGGGCGGCGTACCATTGATCGAGTTCGTTCGATACCGTTCGCGCCTCGTCGTCGCTTAGATCATATCCAAGTGCGCCCGCCAGTTGTTTTGCCAGTTCCGGTCCTGCCATCTCTGCGGTATTCCTGCTCAATTGTCGTTGGCCGATGAGTATGGCGATGATTGGGTCAGATTACAAAATGGCGCTGGAGCCCTCAGCGTGCCCGGGTCGGGCACGCCGTTGTCGTGCCGGGAAGTTTTCCGGACGGCACTGCGTGCGGCCAGAACTTCCATGAAAGCCGCCCCGCGCTCGTTTCGATACCCCAGCCATACCGGACCCCACTCGCGTCACACCAGCCGGACATAGACATCCGTGATCAGCTTCGAAGGATCGTCGTCCCAGTCGCCGTAGACCTCCCAGGATTCGCCGGCAGGGGCAAGCTGATGGTCAACGATCCATTGGTTCAGCCGTTCGCTGACCTGGCCGAGCAGGCTGTAATCACCCGTGTGTCTTGCGTGAGCTGCGCGACCGCCTCCCAGTTCGAAGCAGTGCACATCCGCTGTATCCTCGAAGGCGCCGGAGATCGGGAACCCGACTCTCATCCGCATCCCGCTGGGGCTGAACTGGTCATAGAGCGCGTAGTTGTGTCCGACCTGTAGTTTTCCTGACGACTGCAGCCAGCCGTATACCAGTGGGAAGGCCTTTCCCATCGCGGCCGGGATCTCCTGACGCTTAACGAATGCTTCTGTGACCGCGAGCAGTACCGAAGAAGCCGTAACGATCTCGATGGTATCACTGGCCATGAAGACTCCCGAAAATGTGTGTCTCGAAGCGTATAATGGACCCTTTGAATTAATAGTGTAAGGATCTCAGATTGCCGGACAAGTTGACTCTGCTCAAATCGATGACGGATGTGGTGGCGGACACGGGGGATATGGCAGCGATCGTGCAGTTCAAGCCGATGGATGCGACGACCAACCCGTCCCTGTTGCTCAAGGCGGCCCAGACGCCGCAATGGCAGCCTCTTGTTGAAGCGGCGCGACGCAGCGCATCAGCACTGCCGGGCACCGATGATGAGGTGATGGCGGCGTGCTGTGACAGGCTGGCGGTGTCGATCGGTACCGAGATTCTTGGCGTGATTCCGGGGCGGGTCTCGTCGGAAGTGGATGCACGACTGTCATTCGACACCCCGGCCACCATAGACCGGGCCAGAACATTGATTGGCCTGTATGAGGAAAAGGGCATCCCGAAAGAACGCATTCTCATCAAGATTGCCAGTACCTGGGAGGGAATTCGAGCAGCAGAAACACTGGAGCGGGAGGGGATCAACTGCAACCTGACCCTGCTGTTTGGATTTGCCCAGGCGGTAGCCTGTGCGGATGCGGGTGTATTTCTGATCTCACCGTTCGTTGGCCGCATCCTCGACTGGTACAAGGCGGCAACGGGTGAGCAGTATGATGCTGAATCTGACCCTGGTGTATTGTCCGTCCGGCGAATCTACAGCTACTACAAGACTCACGGCTTTGAGACCGTCGTGATGGGGGCGAGTTTTCGAAACACGGCTGAGATCATGGCACTTGCTGGCTGCGACCGGCTTACCATCAGCCCGGCGCTGCTGGCCGAGCTGGCGACTGACGAGGGTGAACTGCCGCGCAGACTCGACCCCCGGGCCGGTGATGGTGATGCCAAGGTTCAGTTGGACCAGACATCGTTTCGCTGGGCTGTGAACGAGGACGCGATGGTGACCGAGAAGCTGGCAGAGGGGATACGGAATTTTGCAGCGGATCAGGTAAAGCTGGAACAGTTGTTGAAATCTGCCTGATACCAGGAGATGGCTGATGGAGCAGGCCGACGATGATGAGCTGATGTCCCGCTATGCCGGAGGCGACACCGATGCATTTGATGCGCTGTACCAAAGGCACAATGGCCCGGTTTATCGGTATTGCCTGCGGCAGCTTCCCCGGGTGGCCGCAGAGGAAGCCTTTCAGGACACGTGGCTTGCGGTGGTTCGATTCCGGGACCGTTATGAGCCCCGCGGCCAGTTCAGAGCCTGGTTGTTTACACTGGCCCATAATGCCATGGCGAATCGGGTTCGTGCCGAGATGAAGCACCCGGGTGGTGGGGATCATCCGGATATCGAGGTGACCGAGGAGCCGCAGTATGCAAGCGAGCATGCTGCACGGCTCAATCAACTGATTGCCTGCCTGCCCTGGCAACAGCGGGATGCGCTGATGCTCCAGTATGAGGGTGGATTCTCTATTGATGACATTGCCGAGATCACGGCGAGCACGAAGGAAGGCGTGCGCAGTCGGCTGCGTTATGCCATAGGCAAGCTGCGGGAGCAGATGTCCGGAGGGCTGAAACAATGAGTGATGATCGGGACCCCTGGTTTGAGGATCAGTATCAGGCTGCCGAGGTGCCGCCTGCGCACCTGACCCGGGCCATCCGCGAGACGGCCCACGCAGCAGTGCGTCAGCGCCGCTTTGCCAGGTGGTATACCGCCGGTACGGCAGCGTCGCTGTTTGTCGCGGTGACGCTCTATTTCACGGTGATTCAGGATTCGCCAGTGCAGGTGGTTCATCCTTCGGCGTCCATGACCGATGCCTTGGAGGTTCCAGGAGACAAAGCCACCGCTCACAGCCTTGCCAGGCAACCGGCGTCACCGGTGCCAGCTGGCGAACATCTGGAACGTTCTGCCGAACCAGCCGAGACCATGGAGAATACACGAGCCGTGGCGGAGCAGTCGCCGGTGCTCGTGAGGCCGGCGCGGCCAGCCCGACCGGAGGAGCGTCGAGACGAAATTGAAGAGGTCATCGTGACGGGCAGCTACATCCGGCGAGACAATCTGCCCCGGGCCTCGGACGAGGCTGCTCCTGGTGAGCTATTTTCGAAAGCAACCGAGACCGGTCCGATGGAAACTGCTCTGCCTGTCTGTTCAGACCTGGACCAGCCATCCGGGCCAACGCCCTGCTACCTTGACCAGTCCGAACAACGTCTGTCGGTGTGGATGCCTGGCGATCATGGTTGCCCGCGGTTACTGGACGTTGGGTTGGCCTTGCCACTCGAGGCGCCAACTGTCATCACCCGGGGCAATCCGCCGGAGGTGACAGTGATGGGGCGACACTTTCTGTGTCGAGACGGCGCCTGGCATCGCCGGGACTCCGACCCCTGATGCATTTTGGTACCGACGTGATGGACGTAGCGTCGGGCCCGACCAGCGCTTGATTGCGGCCGGGCCCGCCAGACTATTCTTCCTGCAATGGCTGCAGATACACATTGATCCAGGTCGTAAATACAGAGTCACCGTCAGACTGGACGTGGATATCGTCGGCCTGCCAGGTCTCGTAGCTGTCGCGTTTGACGACCAGAGAATGGATTCCGGGGCCGATTGCAGGTTCCTCCTGTGGATCGTCGCAGCCCTGTCCCAGGTCGACGCTGGTCCCATCAGAAGTGACCACGGAGTCACTGCAACCGAGATATTGCCCGGTCACCCGATCGAGGGCGGTCACGTAGATACCTCGTCCACCAGTTGGTGGCAGTACGTCCGTTGAGCCGTCTGGCCTGGCGATGTCTGACGGTGCGAACACAGTCGGAATGAACAGACTGTGGCGCACCTCCGGGGCCGACCAGAGGGAGGTGATCAGGTTGTTCTTGTTCAGATAATGAACGGTGTCACCATCAATGACCGACCGGGCGCTCCAACTGCAACAACCCGAGTGGTAACGCTCCCCAGTGTCGTGGTTTTCGCCGATGACCTTGCCGGTCATGTTGAGCGTTTGGGCTGCACTGTCTGCCTCGAAGAGATACAGCGCACTTTCGATCCAGGGCTGGTAGGCAAATGGGTCGGTTCGCTCGTCGCTGCTGGCGCCCCGGAGGTCAACCGGGATTGCAATGTGATGAATTCCGTTCGTCTCCAGTACGGACAGCGCGTGCGGGTCCCAGGTCAACGGGCTCTCCGTGCCCCGACCGCCAATCTTGATATCGGCCAGCACGCTGAGCTGTGACGGATCCGAGACATCGAACAATCGTACATTCATACCCTGAAACAACGTTCGGTTATCGACCGTCTCGGCATCCTTGCCCACCCCGAGCAGCAGGTTGTCCGAGATCGGGTGAAGATAGGTCGAGAAACCGGGGATCGCGAGCTCGCCCAGAATCTGTGGGTCTGATGCCACTGACAGATCAATGACATAGACGGGGTCGATTCGCTCAAAGGTCACGACGTAGGCCCGGTCGCCAGTGATTCGTGAGGCAAAAATCTGTTCGCCGGGTTTACCGATCGGTTCCGGGCGGTCATCGTTCGGAATCTGGCCCAGGACATCCAGTGTGAATTCCTCGCCATCGCCTAGGATGGTCAGGCTGTGCTCAAGCGCCTCACCAGTGCTGGTGGTGATTGCGGTCAGGTTTCCATCGTGGACACCCATCAGGAAATTGGGGTCACCCCAGAACGTGCCAGGTACCCGCCCCGAACCGACATAGGCAGGCTGGCCCGCGTCGATCGACAGCTTGTGTATGGTAGTACCTTCAAAGAAGCCTTCTTCTTTCAGGGCCGACGAGTACGCGGCGAGGAAAATGGCGTCTCTCGTCACATGCATGCCGGCGACACCCTCTGCCATGCACAGAGACCGGAACGAGCCGGGTGCGTCCAGGTCCACGGCGGTCACCGTGGTGATCGTCGGATAGTAGACCGTTTCTTCGCTTTCCTCGACCCGCGGCAGGAGGCATTCGTCAGATGTCACAAGCAGGCTGTCGGTACCGTCGTCGAATCGAATCCTTGGCAGAACATCGTCGACTTCGATGCTATCCAACAGGTCCTGATTGTGCTCCTTGTCCTCGGTGGTTTCCGCGAAAGGAATCACGCCGTCCACGCTTGGTGTATAGCGGGTAATGAGAATCAGGGTATTGTCGATTCTGCGTGAATTGACATAGTCGCCATCGACTTCAAACCCTTCGGTCAGCAGCGGCGCCGAGGCGACAGTGGCGTCCACAAGATCAACCCGGGTGGTGCCGTTCCAGTGCCAGGGCGCGAACCACGCATCAGTCCATGTGTGGAACTGGGAACTGCCACTCACTGCGGCCACCAGGGTCTGCCCGGCACTGGCGTAAAGATACAGGCCCGTCAACCACTGATACTGATTGTCGCCAATGGCGAGCGTGGAGACGAATTCGGCCGGCCCATCATCGGACGTGCGCGCGATTTGCAGCCGATTCTGGTTGGCGAGGAACAGATACTCACCGTTGTAGCGGACAGCATCAATTTCGTCAACGCCCTGAACCACCACGTTGGTATCGGAAAAGCCGCCACTGCCGTCTGCTTCGGCGGCAGGTGCAGCGGGGCTGAACACGGCATCGTTGACAGCTTGTTCCTGACGCAGGGCGACCATCGGGGTATCGATCAATAGTGTTTGCTCGACTTTCGATGAGCCCTCAGTGAGCCCGGACCACTGGCCAAGCCCGGCCTTGATATAGTCCGCAAATGCCTCCGCCGACCCCGCTGGCAGCAGCAGTGCGCGACGACTATTGTCGCCACCGTCACCGGTTGGGTCCGGTGGATCCTGAATCACCACAGGGTTGCCACCACCACCGCCGCCGCCGCCACAGGCAGCCAGAGCGAGTATGGTCAGTGACAGAGTTAGTGCTTTCATCGAAGTTCTGGCCGCACGCTGTGCCGTCCGGAAAACTTCCCGGCACGACAACGGCGTGGGCGACCCGGGCACGCTAAGGGCTTTCATGGCAGTTCCTGTGCTACGCCTTGCGGTTCGGAATGCTTCCCGGCACGTCGATGGCGTGCGCGACACGGGTACGCTGGTGGCCTTCGGCCTTGTCTGTGTCATGTCATTACCTCCTTGGTCATGTTGTGGCGATGCCACGGTCATTCATTTGTGTACGGTGAGTTGTCGAGGCTATCTTCTATTCCATCGTTGTCGTCGTCGTGGTCATCTTCGTTCACCTCGCCGTCACCATCGGTATCCAGAAATCGATTGCTGTTGGCAACGAGCAATTCAAGCTCGATGAATTGCTGGCTTATGGCCGGTGTGTCTCCGGGAGCCGCATCGCTCAAACCGGAGCAGACGACCGTGCTGGCCGCCGCGTCGCAGGCGTATTGTGAAGACTCCGCAACGCCAAGCTCATCGAGTGCGGTCCGGGCAAGTGTGGCGTCCAGTTGCAGCAGGTTGCTATGAATCTGGTCGGGATTCAGCCGACTTCGAGCCAGCAGTAGCGGACCGAGCAGTTCTGTCGCGATCACACCATCATCGGCAAGGTCGACGGTGAGTCGGTTGATGAGCTCGCCGGGTTCATCGCCAGCCTGTGTTGCCGAGTACTCAACCAGCGCCGACAGGGCGAGCAGCCACGCATTGCCTTCGGTGTTGGGTTCATCTTGTCGTGCATTGATTACCGTGAGTCCGTTGACGTCGAGCGGGTTGGATGGCGCCGGGAGAACGCCGCTCAGTGAAAGGGTCAGTTCCGAAGTGGCGCTGCTGGTGGCAGCTTCAAGCTCCATCCCGTCGTTCATCAGCGCCAAAACGCGCTCGTGAATCAGATGCGTCGCCACGTTGATATTGGTGGCCATCTCCGGGGCTACGATGCTGGACAGTGCAGTGGAGCTGGACACCTGCGTGCCGAAGTTCTCACTATACCAGGACCCGATGATGGTGATCCGCGTTGCACCTTCTCCGGCGATATTGATCTGAAATTCACCAAACAGATTGCTGGTTTCCGTGCTCGAAACAACGTTGCCTGTTGCCAGTGAAGTGGCGGTGACGGACGTACCGGCCACATAAGGACCTTTGGTCGCCGTGCCACTGACCATCACCGGGTCTGCCGGAATGTCGGGAGTAAAGCCCCCGGTGCCACCAATTCCTCCCTCGGCGCAGCCGGCGAGCAGGAGAACCGAACACAATACGGGCACCAATAATCGTGCGACGTGTGGTGTGCAAAATAACAGGGATGACGGAGTACGCATCACTCGGGCCGCTCCACTTTTTCCTCAAAATAATAGATACCAATTCCAGCTCGATATCGGTCGGTGCTCTCAATGTCTCCCGCATCACGGTTGTTTCCTGGGCTCAGGTTGGCGTCGGGACTCTCGGAATCCGCCGTCTTTCCTTGAGCCGCTGCAGGGGCGCGTGTGTCCGGGTTGGTATCACGGTCGCGTTCGGCGAGCCAGACATCAAAACGTTTGAGGAGCGCCAGGCACTCTTCATGAGACAGGTATTGAAACCGGCGAACTGCCGAACCGGGCAGGTTGTCGTACGCCACACTGAGTTGTAGTCGGCGGTCGTCGGCTGTTGATTCGAAGTTGTGGTCAATCGTGGTCATCAGGTCGCTGCCGGCGGTTCCCATAATGTTGATCTGCGCTTCCAGTTCGGCGGGCGCAAAAACCTCGCCGGGTGTCATCGCGATGCGACCGTCCTCGGTCTGGGTGACGGTGCCGACCCTGCCGAATTCATCCAGAACGGCCCGTGCAGTCAAATCTCCGCTGTAGCGCCTGACCAGTTCACTGAAGCTGACGTCTCCCTCAAAGGGCAGGGCCATGGGCGTCCCATCAGGTCCTCTGAAATCACGGTCCCGGCGCCATCCGCTGATGACCCGGACACCGCGACTGTATTGTTCATCCAGTTCATCCATGGTCATTGGGTCCAGGGACTTCAGGCGACTGACTTCCTTACGCTGTATACCCGTCAGCATGGCGATCCTGGCGTTGGTTTGTTTTCTGCCGTTCAACTGAAAATCCCGGTCTGCGATTTCGACAAAAGTCCTCCGTGCTACCTCACTGAATTCTCCGTACGAGAAGCCGTGTCGGATGAGAATACGCACGACCGGACGGAGCAGACGAGCGAGAGAAACTGTGAGGATTTCTTTCATATATGGGATATTATTCCCAAATATTTGAATGTGTCAACAAATGTGGGATATTTATCCCAAATAGATGAAATTGAGTCACGGTCGTATAGTGACCTTTTGGTGTAAGTCTGTTCTATGGGTGCGGCCCGGGAGACTTACCAGTACGACGACGGTACGCGTGATCCGGACACGCTCAAGGTTTCATGGAAGTTCACTGATACGAGGTGTCAGTTCAATTCATTCTTTAGGGAACCTCTGATGAAAATCTTTTCCCGCGATAGCTGCGTTGGAGTCGCCCTCGAAACA